>JBGUUJ010000206.1:0-11682 GCA_045133455.1 Ruminococcus sp. | reverse complement strand
CTCGTTGTTTTCGTCGTGTGCCTTGAAGCGAACGGTACGCTTAACAATTTTGTTGTAGAGCTTGTGCTTTACGCTGTCTTCAACCGCAACAACGATCGTCTTGTCCATTTTGTCGCTGACAACCTTGCCGATCACGGTTTTTCTCATATTTCTTTCACTCACTGTTAAGTCCTCCTCTCTTATTCTTCACCCGCTAATTCGCGCTGACGAATGACAGTGGATACTCTTGCGATGTCCTTCTTAACGGCGCCGATGCGGTTTGAGTTTTCGAGCTGGTTAACAGCAAGCTGGAAACGAAGATTGAACAGCTCTTCCTTAAGGGAAGCAAGCTTTGCGTTAAGCTCTTCTTTTGTCAGTTCCTTGAGTTCGGATGCTTTCATTACTGCTCAACCTCCTCTTTCTTTACGAATTTGCACTTGATCGGGAGCTTGTTTGCGGCAAGGCGCATAGCCTCTCTTGCGATCGCTTCGTCAACGCCGCCGAGCTCGAACATAACTCTGCCGGGCTTAACAACTGCTACCCAATACTCGACGTTACCTTTACCTTTACCCATACGGGTTTCAGCAGGTCTTGCCGTGACAGGCTTGTCGGGGAAAATTTTAATCCATACTTTACCGAATCTTTTGCAGTAACGTGTCATAGCGATACGGGCAGCCTCAATCTGGTTTGAGGTAATCCATGCAGGCTCTGTAGCCTGAAGACCGTACTCACCATAAGTAACCTTGTTACCACGAAGAGCCTTACCTGTCATACGACCTCTGTGTACTCTTCTGTACTTAACTCTCTTAGGTAATAACATTACTTTCTGCCTCCTTCTCTGCGGGGCTTTCTTGACTTAACCTCGTTAAGAACTTCACCATTGTAAAGCCATACCTTGACACCGATTTTACCGTAAGTTGTGTTTGCTTCTGCAAAACCGTAATCAATGTCAGCACGAAGTGTCTGAAGCGGAATTGTACCTTCATGGTACTGCTCTGAACGAGCGATTTCAGCACCGCCAAGACGGCCTGAACACATAACCTTGATACCCTTTGCGCCACGACGCATTGCATTGCCGATTGACTGCTTCATAGCTCTTCTGAAAGAAATTCTCTTCTCGAGCTGCTGAGCAATGCTCTCTGCAGCGAGCTGTGCGTCGAGCTCAGGAGCCTTAACTTCAACAATATTGATTGCAACAGGCTTATTAAGCATAGCCTCACACTGAGCCTTGAGCTTTTCAATCTCAGCGCCGCCCTTACCGATTACAAGACCCGGCTTAGCGCAGTGAATGCTGATTCTTACTTTCTTGCCGTCACGTTCAATTTCGATCTTTGAGATACCGAAGTTGTAAAGCTGAGCCTTCAGTGTTTTACGAAGGTTGTAGTCCTCAACGAGTGTATCGCCGAAGTCTTTCTTGCTTGCAAACCAACGGGAATCCCAATTTTTAATAACACCTACACGAAGACCGTGTGGATTAACTTTCTGACCCATAATTTAACCTCCCCTTAGTCTTCTTTTTCCTTGAGAACGAGGGTGATGTGAGAAGTTCTCTTGTTGATTCTGAACGCTCTGCCCTGTGCTCTCGGACGAATTCTTTTAAGGATGGGGCCTGCTGTAGCGTTGCACTGAGCAACGTAAAGCTTGGATACATCCATATCATGGTTGTTCTCAGCATTTGCCATAGCTGAATGGAGCAGCTTTAAAAGCGGCTCACAAGCGGCCTTAGGAGTGTGCTTAAGAACAGCTTCCGCATACTTAGCGTCTTTGCCTCTGATAAGGTCAAGAACTACGCCAACCTTGCGGGGTGAAATACGAACAAATTTCGCAATTGCCTTTGCTTCCATCTGCAATACTCTCCTTCCGCTTATCTGCTTGTTTTTGAACCGGCATGACCCTTGAATGTTCTTGTTGGTGCAAACTCACCGAGCTTGTGACCAACCATATCTTCAGTTACATAAACCGGAACGTGCTTGCGGCCGTCATGAACCGCAAATGTATGACCAACGAATTCAGGGAAAATTGTTGAACTTCTTGACCAAGTCTTTAAAATTCTCTTTTCGCCTGCTTCGTTCATTTCAAGAACCCTTTTGAGCAGTACAGGCTGTACAAAAGGACCCTTTTTAGTACTTCTACTCATAGTTTAAGCTCCTTTCTCTGCCTTACTTACCGTTTCTTCTGCGAACGATAAGCTTATCGCTGCTCTTGTTGTTCTTACGAGTCTTGTAACCGAGTGCCGGCTTACCCCAAGGAGTAACAGGACCCGGACGACCAACCGGTGACTTACCTTCACCACCACCGTGTGGGTGATCGCAAGGGTTCATTACAGAACCTCTTACTGTAGGACGCCAACCCATATTTCTCTTACGGCCGGCTTTACCGATCTTAACGTTCTCATGGTCAGTGTTACCAACCTGTCCGATTGTAGCCATACAGCTCTCAGGAACGTTTCTGAGCTCACCTGAAGGAAGTCTTAACAGAGCAAGTCCGTTTTCTCTTGCCATAAGCTGAGCCATATTACCTGCTGAACGAGCAAGCTGTGCGCCTCTGCCCGGATAGAGCTCTACGTTGTGGATAAATGTACCTACAGGAATAGCTGTAAGCGGAAGTGCGTTACCCGGCTTGATATCAGCGTTAACACCAGCAACAACCTTGTCGCCGACTTTAAGGCCTTCCGGAGCGATAATGTACGCCTTTTCACCGTCAGTGTACTCGATAAGAGCGATGAATGCTGAACGGTTTGGATCGTACTCTAATGTTTTAACTGTAGCTTCAACGTCAAACTTCTGACGCTTGAAGTCGATGATACGGTACTTTCTACGGTTACCGCCGCCTCTGTGACGAACTGTAATTCTACCGTAGCTGTTACGGCCTGACTTCTTGTTTAAAGGAGCAAGTAAGCTCTTCTCAGGCTCAACCTTTGAAAGGACCGAATAATCTGTAACCGACATATTTCTTCTTGAGTTGATGGTCGGCTTATAAACTTTAATGGCCATTTGGTTTCACTCTCCTCATGATGGCTTTGCGGGAAAATGGCGTTTCCCATACATTCTGCCTGAATAAATTTGTTTGTTCAGACTTACATCATGCCTTCAAAAAATTCGATAGGCTTGCTGTCTTCTGTAAGTGTAATGATTGCTTTCTTCCAGCTCTTTGTGTAACCGCCGTTGTTTCTGCCCTGACGACGGAACTTACCACGAACGCTTACTGTGTTGACCTTAGCAACCTTTACCTTGAAAACTTCTTCGCAAGCTTTTGCAATTTCAATTTTATTAGCTGATTTAGCTACTTCGAAAGTATATACTTTATTAACTGCGCCGAGCATACTTTTTTCAGTAATTACAGGGCGGATTATAATATCATGAGCTATCATGCATATACCTCCTCGATCTTGCTTACAGCATCCTTAACGATAACGAGCTTGTCAGCATTGAGAATGTCATAAACATTCAATGTGTTGACCTGAGCTGTTTTAACGCCTGGAATGTTGTTTGCTGATTTAATAATCTTGCTGTCTACTTCCGGAAGAACAATGAGAGCCTTTTTGTCAGCCTCGATTGCCTTGAGCATAGCAACGATTGTCTTTGTCTTATATTCATTCATTGAGATTGAATCTACAACGATGATTTCATTTTCCTTAGCCTTTGTTGAGAAAGCCGACTTCATAGCAAGTCTTCTAACCTTCTTGTTTACAGAGAATCTGTAATCTCTTGGCTTTGGAGCGAATACGATACCGCCGTGTGTCCACTGTGGAGCACGAGTTGAACCCTGTCTTGCACGACCTGTGCCCTTCTGTCTCCAAGGCTTCTTACCGCCGCCTGAAACTTCTGATCTTGTGAGTGCAGACTGTGTGCCCTGACGCTGTGCTGCGAGGTAGTTAACTACCATCTGGTGCATAACTGCTGCGTTGGGTTCAATACCGAATACGGAATCAGCGAGGTCGATAGTACCAACCTTCTTGCCTTCCATATCTACTACTGATAAACTTGGCATTTATAATCCCCCTTCCTTAAGCCTTAACGGAATCTTTGAGTACAACGATTCCCTTATTTGGTCCGGGAACAGCACCCTTAACAGCAATGAGGTTGTTTTCAACATCAACCTTAACAACTGTGAGGTTCTGAACTGTTACCTGTTCTGCGCCGAGGTGACCAGCCATTCTCTTGCCCTTCCATACTCTTGAAGGTGATGAGCAGGCACCGATTGAGCCGCCGTGACGAACGCAAGGACCTGTACCGTGTGTTTCTTTAAGACGGTGGAAGTTCCATCTCTTAATAACACCTGCTGTACCCTTACCCTTGCTCTTGCCTGTTACGTCAATCTTGTCGCCGGGGGTGAATACGTCTGCTTTAACGAGGTCGCCTACATTGTAAGCGTCTGTGTCGTTAAAACGGAACTCTTTAAGAGTTTTCTTTGGTGCTACGCCTGCTTTGTCAAAAAAGCCCTTCATAGGTTTGTTAACCTTGTGTGGCTTTAAATCGCCGTATCCGAGCTGAACGGATGCGTAGCCGTCGTTTTCAACTGTTTTCTTAGCTGTAACCACGCAAGGGCCTGCCTCGCTAACAGTTACGGGAATCATAATTCCCTTTTCATCGAAAATCTGTGTCATACCGATTTTCTTGCCGATGATTGCTTTCTGCATGAATGTATCCTCCTTGTAGGTTATTGGTTGGGATTTCCCAACATGACCCTGTCTGCTTGTAGGTTGGTATTAAGATTATAACTTAATCTCGATATCAACGCCGGCAGGGAGCTCTAAGCTCATAAGAGCTTCGACTGTCTTGTTTGACGGTCTTAAGATGTCGATAAGACGCTTGTGAGTTCTCATCTCGAACTGCTCACGGCTGTCCTTGTACTTATGAACAGCACGAAGAATAGTAACGATCTGCTTCTCAGTAGGGAGCGGAACAGGACCTGACACTCTTGCGCCTGTGCGCTTAGCTGTAGCCACAATTCTCTCTGCTGACTGATCAACGAGCTGATGATCATAACCCTTTAATCTTATTCTAATCTTTTCCTTGACTGCCATTATCGTCGCCTCCTTAAAAATTTAGTTCGGCGGGCGTTTGCTTTCAAAAACTTTTTTTTTGAAACTCTGCCGGGTGTTTCTTCACCCTGCATTAAAAAACCCGTTTAACTATTCAGTTAACCGGGAACGTCCTGAAAGCGTTTGAGCATAGCTATGGCAAAGCAACCCCATTGACATAGTTCTACCCAGTGTTTCATTTGTAATCGCCCGGTTTAAAATCGGACATACTCCACGGAAAAACCGACTCTATGGTCGCAACCTCCCGCTTCATCGCATATCTTGTGCAGTCACACAGTTAGTATTATACTATGAAAACCCCTTTAATTCAACCTTTTCGGCAAATATATTGATGTAGAATTTTCGCTGATTTTTAAAACTATTTTTGTGTACTCTGCACATATTGCTAAATCTTAAATATTACAGTATAATTACGATATAAAGTACTTAATACAGTTAGTGCAAATTATTTTTCGGAGGTAAATATGATTCACATATATTACGGTGACGGCAAGGGTAAAACTACTGCCGCTGTAGGAATCTCAGCCAGAGCCGCAGGAAGTAAAATGAAGGTTCTGTTTGTTCAGTTCCTCAAAACTGAATTTTCGGGCGAGCGTCATACACTCAGCCATACAGAGAACGTCACTCTGACATTCTGCCCTATTGAGCTTAAATTTACCTTTGAAATGGATGAAAAGGAAAAACAGCAGGCGTCAAAGGTTTTCAAGGGCATTTTTGACAGAAGCGTGACAACCGCCCTTACAGAGCGATATGATATGGTTGTACTCGATGAAATTTTTGATGTTATCAATAATAATATGATTTCCGAAGCCGAGGTATTTGAGTTCATCACAAATGCCCCCGTGAGTATGGAAATTGTTATGACAGGTCATAACCCTTCCGAAAGATTCATCGAGGTTGCTGATTATGTCACTGAGTTTAAAAAGGTCAAGCACCCCTATGATAAAGGCATAACAGGCAGAATCGGCATTGAATTTTAACTTCGGTCAGATAGGTCGGACCTAATTCCAACGTAGATTGTCCAACCGATTACCCAGTATATAGATACCTTTACAAAAATAATAAAATTTCAGCCTATCCCGAACTAAATCGAGATAGGCTGTATTTTTATCTGAATAATTCTGAATGGCTGTTAATGCGATAGAGCATTAACACAAGCACATCATTTATAAGCTCATAAACCAAAAGCCAATCAGGTTCAATATGACACTCTCTACAACCCTTGTACTCTCCTGTTAATTCGTGATCTTTGTATTTTGATTCAAGAGTTTCACCATTTGAAATTTTTCCAATTATATCAAATAATTTATCAATATTCTTTCCCTGCTTTTTTGCAAGCTTTAAGTCTTTTTTGAATTGAGTTGTATACTTTATCTCGTATTTCATACTTCAAGAGCCTTTCTTAACTCATCTAAATCTGTATAACCTTTTACAGATTTATCGTATGCAATACTTCTTCCCTCTTCTATTGCAGAAGCCGTAGTCTGATTTGGAATATTGAGTTTCAACTCAAAAGGTATTCCGTTTTCACGGATAGCCTGACGCAAAAATATATTAACCGCTGTTGTCATATTAAGACCGAGTGCCTCAAAGATTTTTTCAGCCGCCTGTTTAACCTCTTTGTCTGTGCGTATATTAAGATTTGCAGTTTCCATATAAAGCACCTCCGTATATATTGTAATTACATATTATCATTTTATGCACATAATGTCAACACATTGTATATACAATTCAATAAAATTTCAGCCTATCCCGAAATTGGGATAGGCTGTTTTGTTTATGCTAATACTTCCTCAATTGACTTTTTAACTCTCGAAAGACCTTCAAGGAGGAGGTCATCATCAATTACAAGCGGAGGCATAATCTTTACTACTGAGCCTTCTCTGCCTGCACATTCGCAGATGAGGTTCTTTTCAAAGCATTTTTCAATTACGTCCTCTGTAAGTGAAGGGTTGATTTTGCCGAAGTCGATACCCCAGATAAGACCGATACCACGAAGTTCAAGTCTTGAATCAAGCGGAAGAATTTCATTTGTAACGTAATCTTTTACAAGTTCACCCTTGCGCTTTGTTTCAGCCTCAACGTTATTCTCAAGGAGATAATCAATAGCCGCCTTACCTGCTACAAATGAAAGCTGGTTGCCTCTGAATGTGCCGTTGTGCTCACCGGGTTTCCAGTGGTCAAGCTCTTCTGTATGAAGAACGATTGCAAGAGGCATACCTATACCACCGATTGACTTTGACATAACTACGATATCGGGAGTAATTCCTGCACGTTCAAACGAGAAGAATGTACCGCTTCTGCAACAGCCTACCTGAACATCATCGACAATCATAAGAATATCGTTGTTTGTACAGAACTCTCTTACAGCTCTGAGAAAATCATCTTCAAATACTCTGATTCCGCCCTCAGCCTGAACAGTTTCCATAACAACAGCGGCAGGCTTTTCAACACCTGAATGGTCGTCATCAATGAGAGTCTGCATATATTTTATAACATCGAGTCCCTCAAACATATACGGAGCAGGAATATGAGTGCAATCAACAAATGTAGCACCAGCACCGTTTCTTGCATACATCTCCGAAGTGAGCGAAAGCGCACCGAGTGTCATACCGTGGAAACAACCCATAAAAGAGAAGATGTTTCTTCTGCCTGTAGTTTTTCTTGCAAGCTTAATTGCAGCTTCAATACCGTTGGTACCTGTAGGTCCTGTGAACTGAATCTTATAATTATATCCTCTCGGCTCGATTATTTTCTTTTCAAGAGCTTCAATGAACTCACGCTTCGGAACTGTGTACATATCAAGAGCGTGAATAATACCGTCTGTTGCAAGGTAATCAATCATCTTTCCTTTGATATAATCATTATTATGACCGTAATTAACTGCACCTGCGCCACAGAAAAAATCTATATACTTTTCGCCGTTTTCATCTGTCATCAATGCGCCCTTGGCGTCTGTAAACACCTTAGGAAAATGTCTGCAATATGAACGCACCGAAGATTCGTACTGCTCGAATGATTTTGTTGTCATTGTCATTATACCCTCGCATTCCTTATCATTTCAAGGCAACACCGCACAAGGATATTGTGCGGTTTGCAAACTTAAATTTATTATTAATTTCCTATAATCTATTTATTTTCAAATCGTATTTTGCATAACCGACTTGATATATCTGTTGACCGGACCCTGCATAACAGATTCAATCTGTTCAGGTTCATCAGGCAGGAGTAACAGAATCTGATTATCAGCTCTGAGCAAATACCCGTCATCACCCGAAGTGTTTCTGAGCTTTTTGTATTCATCAATTTCAGCATCTGTCACTGCACGGGAGATAATTGTCTGAATTGCTCTGCTGTCGTCAAATCCGAGACCGCCTATAACAAAAGCTATGTCATACTTAGAAAAAGCTTCGCTCAAAAGTTGTCCCAAACTCGCTTTATCTATTGAAAACGAAACTTCTTTCAGATTAAGGTTAAGTTCTGAAAAGCTCTTCATCAGAGCCTTTTCGCAGAACGAAGTCTTGCGTGCCGAATAAAATATAATTCTGCAATCCACTTTATTCGCCCTCCTGCGCCTGCGCATACTCAGGCTTAAGCACCGGTTCAAACGTCGGTGCTATCGTCATATCGCAAGTAACCTTACTGAAATCAAGCTGCCATTCTTTGAATACATAGTCATAATAATCATCACTCGGCTTAGTCGGATTTGCAGGAGCTTTTGCAGACTTGCCGTATTCAACCTTTTGTGTATTGAGCACTGAGCCGTCGTAATTGAGGAATTTAACTGTCAGAAACACCTTTGCCTGTGTTGTCGGCTGTGTATTGGTATTGCTGTTTCCGCCGGTAGTTGAAGCTGATGTTGTAGCCTCTACTACTTTCTGATTTTTGAAGTCATAATCGCCGTTGTACCAGTCAATCTGACCTTTTTCATATGCAGTACAGAAATCTGTAACCTGCGGACGTGTTCCGCCGTATGCAGAATAATAAACCTGAGGCCATACTGCATTCTTGTTGAGACTTGCCTTTGAAACATCAACCTTAGTTGATTCGCCGTCTCTTACCCTTCTTGCAACAACTACCGTTCTGAAGTTTGTGAACTCATATGAACAGGTTGAAAGCGTGAGAAGCTCGTCATCCTCATTGACATCTACAGGACAGTTGAACAGTGAACGCACTCTTACGTTGTATACATAGTTCATAAAGTCCTTTTCATTCTGAAAATCTCCTACCATATAGTTAAAAAACTCACCGTGGCTTGAGAGAGTGTTTGTCTTGAACACGGAAATTATCTTGTATGTACCCTCTCCGTCAGGAGTATCAAACTTAATTGTAGGTGTTTTTTTGTAAAAGTCAAGGTTACCGGAAGTTCCGCCGAACTTCATAAGGTTACCGAACATTGAACCGTCCCGAATATGGTGCGCATGAAGGACAGTATTCTTGCTGTCGGCTCCCTTTGTACAGCGATAGTCTACGAATACACTGCCGAACGAGTCATAGTCCTTCTTGTAGTTGTGGGACAGATAGAACTGATAGTTTCTGTTATCGTTCTTGTTCCACATTACAGGATAATCAATTTTGGTATTGTCCATCTGAATCCAGCCGACAATTTCACTATTGATTTTCTTGAGTTCTTTCCAGTTGATGGTTTTGCCCTTTTCAGGCTTATTATCAACTTCTTTATCGTCTTCAACGCTGTATGCAATTTTCTGAATTTCACCGTTGAGAGCAGCATTCTTCATACTGAGGAACACCATATTGTAGAGAAGAAGTGAAAGTGCCGCCATAAACACACAGAATGACGCTATTACCACGCATTTACGTCCTACTTCTTTCGCTCCGTCGCCCCTCTTTGGGATAAATCTGTTTACAAAACCTGTTTTTGCAGGCACATATTCCTTTAAGCTAAAACCACCCGGATATTCCTCTGCTGAGTTTTCAAAAACTTCTTCTGTTCTTACCGCTGCAAGAGAAATCACATCATCGTCGTTCTCTCCCGTGAGTGATGACTGCGGAAGAACTGCAACTCTGATACCCTTGAACATAAAGCAGTAGCCCTTGTAGCCGTTGCCGAACTCACCGAGTTTGAACACCTTTGACTTTTTGCGATAAAGTCTGTATTCATCAGCAAGAGCCTCAAGTTCCTCATCTGTCGCCTTGGCTTTTTTAGCCTGTCTGAACGCTGCGTCCCTTTTCTTCCAATAATCCTTAGGTGCAGGCTCATTTTCGGCTTTTTCAGCTGTTGCAACCGCATCTACAAAATACTTTCTGAAAGAATTGCTGTTTGTTGTTGACAATGCATTCGCAATTATCACAGCATCGGGCTTTTCCTCTGACTTTGCTATTTCATTGAGTGCTGTTCTGATTTTTACCGAGTTCAGTTGTGTGGTTTTCACGTCAGTAAGTGAATATCCGTACTTTGCAAGTCTTTGTCTCAACTCATATGTACGGTCAACAAGCTCTGTTTCACTCGGCTTTTTTACTACTGATAAAATCTCAATCTGCACTTAGCTCACCCCTTTTGGTCAGTCATCGGCTGAAATATAGGTTATCTTCAGATTCTGCAAAGCTTCTTCAATAAGCGGAGCAAAATCTGCCTTTTCCTGTGCTTCCTTAACATACTTGAGAACCGGTTTTGTTCTCGGATGCTTTGGTGTGAACACCGTACAGCAGTCCTCATACGGTTCTATTGAAGTTTCAAATGTATCTATTTTATACGAAATATCGATAATTTCCTGCTTATCCATACCTATGAGCGGTCTGAAAATCACCATATCGGTTGCCTCATTTGTACATCCGAGTGCGCCTATAGTCTGGCTTGCAACCTGACCGAGACTCTCACCGGTGATGAGTGCCGAACAATCGTTGTCAAGTGCGATTTTCTCTGACATTTCCATCATAAGTCTGCGCATTATAATTGTAAAGAGTTCCTCAGGACATTCATCCTTGAGTCTCTCCTGAATTTTTGTAAACGGCACTGTGTACATCGTCAATCTGCCTGCATAACGGCTCACCTTTCTGAGAAGGCGAACTACCTTATCCTCAGCACGCTTGCTTGTGTACGGAGGGCTTGCAAAGTGAATTGCAGTGAGCTTAATGCCACGTTTAGCCATCATATATGCGGCTACAGGCGAGTCAATTCCCCCACTGATTAGAATAGCGGCTCTTCCGCTTGTTCCCACAGGAATTCCGCCTGCACCCTTGAGGGGTGCACCGTGAACATACGCACCAAAGTCACGAATCTCAACATTTACGGTAACGTCAGGATTATGTACGTCAACCTTTAGATGTGGGAACTTCGAGAGGATCTCTCCGCCGAGTTCACGGCATATTTCAGGTGACTTATACGGAAACTTCTTGTCGCTTCTCTTAGCCTCAACCTTGAAAGTCTTTGCGTTCTTGAGTTCCTTTTCAAGATAAACAGGTGCAGTCTGCATTACAGACTCAAGAGTTTTTTCCTCGCACACTGCGGCTCTTGAATATGACACGATTCCGAACACTCTTGAAACTCTCTCGCACACCTCGTCGAGGTCGATATCATCAGACAAAGGCTTTACATAAATAATAGACTGAGCCGATGATATCTCAAAGCTTCCGAGTGAGCGAATCGCACCCTTTATATTCTTTTTCAGTACATCTTCAAATGCACGGCGGTTAAGACC
>JBGUUJ010000205.1:0-2039 GCA_045133455.1 Ruminococcus sp. | reverse complement strand
AGATATATTTACATATAAAAGGAATGAGTTTTTATGTCAGGACATAATAAATGGAGTACCATTAAACAGAAAAAAGGTAAAAACGACGCAGCAAGAGCTAAGATTTTTACTAAAATCGGCAGAGAGCTTATCGTTGCTATCAAAGAAGGCGGAAGTGCAGACCCGAGTGTAAACTCTAAACTCAAGGATATTATTGCTAAGGCTAAGGCAGCAAACGTGCCTAACGACAATATTGACCGTATTATTAAAAAGGCTGCGAGTGACAACGATTCTACAAACTACGAGGCTGTTACATATGAAGGCTACGGTCCTAGTGGTGTTGCTGTAATCGTTGAGGCTCTTACAGATAACCGTAACAGAACAGCTGGCGAAGTAAGACACTACTTTGACAAGTTCGGTGGTAATATGGGTACACAGGGCTGTGTAAGCTTTATGTTCTCAAAGAAAGGCGTTCTTGTTATTGAGCGTGAAGAACTTGAAAAGGACGAGGACACTGTTATGAGCGATGCTCTTGAATGCGGTGCAGCTGACTTTGAGGCTGATGACGATATCTTCACAATCTATACTGAGCCTGAAGATTTCAGCGCAGTAAGAGATGACCTTGACAAACTCGGCTATACATTTGCTTCTGCTGAACTTGAAATGGTTCCGAGCACTTACACAAAACTTGACGATGAGGATACTGCTACAAAAATGCAGAAAATGCTTGATATGTTTGAAGATAACGACGATATCCAGAACGTATGGCACAACTGGGAATTTTAAATTTGAGCAGATAGGTTTAAGTTAGTAAAAACATTTGATGCCCAACCATATACTTGATACATCAATAACTGCTACATTGCCCTCAGGAAAGTTTCTAAAATGAGTCGGTTACCCAACCATATACTTGATATATCAATAACTACTACATTACTTTCAGGAAAGTTTCTAAAATGAGTCGGTTACTCAACCGTTTATTCGTTATATTGATGACTGACACACTATCTTAAATTATAACTAAAAGGAAGGTACGTTTTTACACGCACCTTCCTTTTTACGTTATAAAACCGATAGATTACACTCGGGCACAGAAAGCGTGACAATATATCAAGATTTCTGCTCAAAAATGAGAACGAAGCACTTGCTAAATTTATATTTTAATATATTCTCCGAGGTGAAGTGAGCAGATTATACACTCGCTGACTTCCAATTCAGTAGCCTGTTTCATTGCTTCTCTGTACAAATCAAGTTGTTTTTTATAGAGTGTTGCAAGTTTTTCAGGTTCTCTGACTCTGTCTGTTTTGTAATCGACGATAATAAGTTTATTGTTTTCTTTGAAAGCAAGGTCAACTGCGCCCTGTACTATAATTTCAGCATTGCTGTCGGCATCTTTGAATTCATCAAAGATATGCGACGGCTTTACTTTTGCTGTGAAACGCTCTTCACGAACCACATAGTCGGAATTGATTATTCTTGTGACAAGTTCTGAGTTTATCAGATTTTGAAGCTTCAATTTATCGATTAATTCCGCCTGTTCTTCTGTCAGAAATCCTGCATTTTCAAGTCTTGAAATTTCATCATCAAAATTCGCTCTTGCAGACTCAAAATTGCAGTATTGCAAAAATTTGTGATGCGCAGTTCCTCGCTCGATTGCTGTTGAGATTTCTGTATCAAGGAAAGCAGGCTTTGACAGAATTTTTTCAAAATATTCATTGTTGCTGTCGTGTGCTATCTGCGATGCGCTGACTTTCTGGGGAAGATTCATTATATCTGCGTTTCTGTATCTGAATGAAGTGTTCTTTCTGAGAAGTTCTGCGTAATCGAATGTATCAACTTTCATTGTATCAAAATTGCCAATAAACTCTTCAGTTGCAATATGTTCAGGTTTCTTATTGCTGAAAATCAGACTTTCATCATCAATGATTTCAAAATTCCACTCAAGTGTGTCCTCCTCATACGGGATAAGTCCTGCTGACGGATTGAACTTTCTTCTGAGATCTTTGAGCGAAGGGTGAACAAAAGCTGAAAGCATTATCCAGTCGCAGATACTCTTGCAA
>JBGUUJ010000204.1:0-16482 GCA_045133455.1 Ruminococcus sp. | reverse complement strand
TCTCAAGCTGAGGATTGAGTTTTTTATTAGTTATAGCCATCTGGAATTCATATTCAAAGTCAGAAACCGCACGCAACCCCTTTACTATTGCGTCAACGTTTCTTTCCCTGCAATACTCTGCAAGAAGTCCTTCAAAGCTTGCCACTTCAACATTTTCAATATCCTGCGTTACTTCCCTTAAAAAATCCATACGCTCATCAATTGAAAAACACGGTGACTTTGTTGAATTCACCAGAACAGCAACTATTACATGGTCAAACATCTTAGCTGCCCTTTTGATAACATCAAGATGACCGTATGTTACCGGATCAAAACTGCCCGGACATATTACTGTTTTATTCATTTTGCAAAATCCTTATGTCTGAATGTACTTATTTTTATTTTACCATAGCGATACTGTCTGTCAAGTACAAAATTTCCGTAATTCGACAAAATTTCTTCATCAAGAGGATTTTCCGCAATAATAATGCCTGTGTCTTTCATAGCTTCGGGTATAAGCTCAAGCGACTTCTGAAGCATACCTGTTCTGTACGGAGGATCAAGAAATACAATATCAAATCTCTCTGAGTTCATTGAAATAAAACTTTGATAATCCATTGAAAACACTTTTGCATTCTGCTCAAGCTTTGTTGTTTTAAGATTTCTTTTAAGAGTTTCAACGGATTTCTTCGCATTGTCAACAAAGTACGCTGTCTTTGCCCCTCTGCTGAGTGCTTCGATTCCCATCTGACCCGAACCGGCAAAAAGATCAAGAAAAACTCTTCCCTCTGTTTCAAACTGTATGATTGAAAATACAGCTTCTTTTATTCTGTCGGTTGTAGGTCTCACGTCTTCACCCTCGAGGGTTTCAAGACGCCTGCCTCTTGCAATACCTGTAATTACTCTCATAATATCTGTCCTTTGCCTTTGTGATGTCAGTATAACACATTATCGTGAATTTTACAACAATATTTTACTTTTTGTCGTTTTGATGAAAATATTTATAAACCGCAAGTGCCGTATCCTTTGTCATTTTAGGTGCATTTTTAAGTTCCTCAAGGTCAGCCTTTGATATATTGTCAATCGTTCTGAAATATTTAAGCAGAGACTTTGCTCTCACCTCTCCGACTCCGTCTATATTCGTCAGCGAACTTCTGAAAGTGTTTTTACTTCGTCTGCTGTGATGATAACCGATAGCAAATCGGTGAACCTCGTCCTGCAACTTGCTGAGAAATGTAAAAAGTGCTCTCTTTGAGCTGATTGCAATTTCTCCTCCGTCACCTGTCACTGCTCTTGTGCGGTGCTTATCGTCCTTGACCATACCGAAAAGCGGAACTTTTATATTTTTCTGTTGGAGAACCTGTTTTACAACGGCAACCTGTCCCTTACCGCCGTCAAGCAGAATTAGGTCGGGAAGTTTTCCAAAACCTTCTTCGCTGTCCTCTGCTTTATAGTATTCATCAAACCGTCTTGAAATAACCTCAGCCATTGACGCATAATCGTCCTGACCGTCAAAACCTTTGATTTTGAATTTTTTATATGCTGATTTAAGTGGTTTTCCGTTTTTGTACACTACCATTCCCGCAACATTTTCAGTTCCGGCAAGGTTTGAAATATCGTAGGATTCTATATATTCGGGAAGTTTTTCGAGTCCGAGAGTTTCCTTGAGTTCTTCGAGAACTCCATATTCACGCACTGTTGCACCTTTTTTCTGAGCAAGTGCTTCAGCCGCATTTGAACGGCACATTGCAACAAGTTGAGCCTGTTCACCTCTCTGCGGAACAGTTACGTTGACTTTATTGCCACGCTTTTCGGACAACCATTTTGAGATATCTTCAATTCCGTCAAAGCTTTTATCCAGTGCTATATTTTTCGGAATATCGTTTCTGAGGGTGTAATAGCTGAGGAGAAACTCTTCAATATCACTTTCAGAATCGCCACTGTCAAAAACAAAACTTTCCCTGTCAAAAAGTCTTCCGCCCTCAAATCTGAATACCTGAAAACAAATTTTGCCGTCATCAGAAAAGCTTCCTATAACGTCCTCGTCAAGCACCTTATTTGCGACAACTTTCTGCTTTTCACCCATTTTATTTACGGCATTTATCTTGTCACGAATTCTTGCCGCACGTTCAAATTCAAGGTTTTCAGCGGCTTCGTTCATCTGCTCTGTAAGCTGTTTGATTGAATTTGATGATCCGCCCTTGAGGAAATCAAGAGCCTGTTCAAGACTTTCCCTGTAATCTTTGAGTTTTACTCTTCCTGTGCAAGGTGCCATACACTGCTTGATATGATAATTCAGGCACGGTCTGCCTTTTCTGAAATCCTGCGGAAAACGTCTGTTGCAAGTGGGAAGCATAAAGATTTTGTTAGCCTCTTCTACAGCACTTTTGACATAAAAACTGCTCTTGTACGGACCAATATATTCAGCACCGTCGTCAGTTTTTTGCAGAGTATAGGAAATCCTGCTCCAATCGCCCTTGCTGACTTTGATATAGCTGTAACCCTTATCATCCTTGAGCAAAATGTTGTATTTCGGTGTGTGCTGTTTAATAAGACTACATTCGAGAATCAACGCTTCAAACTCACTGTCGGTGATGATGTATTCAAAATCCACGACATTATCAACCATTCGCCTTACCTTTTCAGCGTGGTTGTTCTGCGAACCGAAATATTGACTTACTCTGTTTTTGAGAGCCTTCGCCTTACCTATATATATAATTTCTCCGTCTTTGCCGTGCATTATATATACTCCCGGCAAAAGCGGAAGTGCCATTGCTTTTTTTCTGAGTTCAGAAAGTTTGGGATTCAAATATTCTCACCTCCGTTTCAACAAAATAAAAGGGCGGAATAATCCGCCCATAATCTATTTGACTATTACTGCCGAAATTATTCAGTAAAGCCTGATTCAACAAGAGCAACGAGGCCTTCAACTGCATCAGTTTCATCTGAACCGTCTGCGATTACCTTGATTGTTGTGCCACCGATGATACCGAGTGAAAGCACACCAAGAAGACTCTTTGCGTTAACACGACGCTCTTCCTTCTCAACCCAGATTGTTGACTTGTACTCATTAGCCTTCTGAATAAAGAAAGTAGCGGGACGAGCGTGTAGACCAGCTTTATTCTGTACTAAAACTTCCTTAACATACATTTTGAAAACCCTCTCTGCCTTATTAAAATTTAAACTTATTAGCCAATAAAGGCTTGATTTAATAAACATTATATACGTTTTTTTGTGCAAGGTCAATACACTAAAATATTTTCGTATTAATCATCACTTGTAGACAAAATTTAAAACCGTTTATTGTGCACTTTAACAATTTATATTGTAATGATATTCATTTATCAACAAGCAACTCACTTTGTTATGTCAATATTACTATTCTCAAGAAGTTCGGGACGTTTCTGACGAGTAACTTCTATGCTCTTCTCACGCCGCCACTTCTCTATATTTGCGTGATGACCGCTAAGTAATACTTCAGGCACTTCCATACCTCTCCACTCACTCGGCTTTGTGTACTGAGGGTACTCCAGAAGTCCGTTAAAATGGCTTTCTTCGGTAAAGCACTCGTTGTTTGAAAGCACACCCGGAACCATTCTTGCAAGTGCATCGGTAAACACCATTGCAGGAAGTTCTCCGCCTGTCAGAACGTAGTCACCGATTGAGATTTCTTCGTCAATGAAAGAATCGAGAAGTCTCTGGTCAACCCCCTCGTAATGTCCGCAAAGTATACAGATATTTTCAATCTCGGAAAGCTCCCTGAGTCTCTGCTGATTGAGAGTTTTGCCCTGCGGCGACATATAGACAAAATGCGGTTTTGTTCCTGTCTGCTTGCAGATATCTTCAAAACATAGTGCAATCGGTTCAGCCTTCATAAGCATTCCCATTCCTCCGCCGTAAGGTGTGTCGTCCACTCGTCTGTGCTTGTCAAAAGCGTAATCTCTGAGTTGATGACAGTTAATTTCTATTGCACCGCTTTTCTGTGCTCTGCCAATTATGCTTTCATTGAGCACAGGCTCGAACATTTCAGGGAATAATGTTATTATGTCAATCCTCATCGTCAAAAATTCCTTTCATCGGACGAATAAGTACAAATCCGTTGTCAATGTCTGTTTCGATGATTACCTCATCAATTACAGGTGCCAAGTACTTTTTGCCGTCTGAATCAGTGATTTCGTAAACATCATTCGCTCCTGTGCGGAGAACATCGGAAATCTTGCCGTAAACTGTTTCATCATCGGCATCTCTGACTTCAAGACCGATTAAATCCTGAACAAAGTTTACACCCTCTTCAAGATTGATGTCATTACGGTTGATGTAGACTATTTTTCCACGAAGTCTTTCAGCTTCTTCAACTGTTTCGATGCCTTTGATTTTTGCAAGGGTAATATTCTTGTGAGGACGTGATTTTACTTCGATGAAAGTTTCACCCTTTTCGTCAAGATAAAGTTTTTTGAACATACATAAAAATTCAGGCGAATCACACCAAGGGTCAATTCTCACTTCACCCTTTATACCGTGTGTCCCTACGATTTTTCCGCTGTCAAGGTATTGTTTTTTCATATTCTGCTCCTGTTATTTTAGTTCGACAATCGTTACACCGTCTTCGCCCTCACCGAACACTCCGAGACGGTGACTCTTTACGGCTTTGTTGGATTTCAGATATTGATTTATTTCACGACGGAGAACACCGGTTCCCTTTCCGTGAATAATCGTCAGCTTGCCCACTCCTGCAAGCACTGCATTGTCAATCGACTTGTCAACAATATTAATTGCATCAAAGGCTGTTTCGCCTCTGACATCAACCTCTGTTTCAGGACGCACGTCCATTTTGCTCGGAACGTTTCGTCTGTTCGAGAACTTGCTGACATCAGGCTTGTTCTGTGATTTTAATAACCTCAGGTTCTTGATATCAACTCTTGTCTTTATAATTCCCGCCTGCACAAGTACAAGTCCCTCTTTATTGGGCGGCGCAAGAACAGTTGCGTTTTTGTCAATATCATATATCAGCACACTGTCGCCGACTTTAAGCGGACGTGGCAATTTGTACTCCTCATTCGGTGTATTCTTAGCCTGAATCGGGTCTGCGTGGGCTTCCATTTGGTCAATGTCACGTTTCAGCTTTGAACGTGCCTCGGCCGTCATTTCTTTCGCTTTGCGTGCCTTTTCAAGCTCCTCAACGAGGGCATCAGCCTGTGCTCTTGTGCGTGAAATAATGCGCTGCGCTTCCTGCTTTGCTCTTTCAATTTCACGTTCAGCATCTCTCTTCGCCTTGAGCATTTCATTTTCGGCTTTCTGCTTTTCGGTATTCGCCTTTGCAGTTAGCTTGTTTGCGTTTTCAAGCTGTCTTTCAAGACTCTGGCGACGCTTTTCAAGTTTTTCAACAACGTCCTCAAACTGTCTGCTTTCGGCTGATACAAGTTCCTGTGCACGCTCTACGATTTCGGTATCCATACCGAGCCTTTTTGAAATTGCAAATGCATTACTCTTTCCCGGAACTCCGATTAAAAGTCTGTAAGTCGGCTTTAATGTTGCAACGTCAAATTCGCAACAACCGTTTTCGACTCCCTCAGTGCGCAGTGCGTATTCCTTGAGTTCTGCATAATGGGTTGTCGATGCGATTTTTGCGTGACGTGTTCTGAGTTTTTCAAGAATCGCAATTGCAAGTGCCGCACCTTCAACAGGGTCAGTTCCTGCTCCCAACTCGTCTATAAGACAGAGTGAACCTGCATTTGCAAGTTTGATTATCTGAATTATATTTGTCATATGTGCAGAGAATGTCGAGAGCGACTGCTCAATACTCTGCTCATCACCGATATCAACTAAAACTCTTCTGAACACTGACAGTTCGCTGTTGTCTGCACACGGAACTAATAGTCCGCACATTGCCATTAATGTAAGAAGTCCGAGCGTTTTCAATGTTACGGTCTTACCGCCTGTGTTAGGACCTGTAATCATCAGGGTATCAAATGATTTGCCGAGTACGATATCTACAGGCACAACCTTATCTTTGTCGATAAGCGGATGTCTTGCCTGCTTAATGTCAATAACACCCTTGTCATTCATTACGGGCATTGATGCCTTCATTGAATACGCAAGGTTTGCCTTTGCAAAAATCAGATTTAGATTTGCAAGGTTTGTGTAGCTTCTTATAATACTGTCTGCAAAATCTCCTGCGTTTGCAGACAATTCAAATAGGATTCGTTCAATCTCTTCCTCTTCTTTTGATTTGAGCATTTTGATATCGTTATTAGCCTGCACAACTCCCATAGGCTCAATGAATACAGTCTGTCCGCTTGACGAGGTATCGTGCACAAGACCGGGGACGTTATTTCGACATTCGCTTCTTACAGGCACAACATACCTTCCGTCACGTTGTGTAACGATAGCATCTTGCAGATACTTTATGTATGTTGAGCTGTGAATGATTTTATCGAGCACTTCTCTGGCTTTCGATGAGGCTGTGCGGATTTTTCTGCGAATATCTGCAAGTGCAGTGCTTGCACTGTCTGCAATTTCATCTTCACTCAAAATAGCAGAATTAATTTTCTCTTCGAGAAATTTATTTGATACAAGTCCACTGAAATATCCGTCAAGTGCAGTTTCTGTATTGGTAAATCTCGAATGCCATTCCTTAACTGTGCGAATTATTCTGAGTGTCTGTGCAATTCGAAGGAGCTCACCTGTTGTAAGACAACCTCCTGCCTGTGCTCTTCTAAGTTGATTTGCACAATTCTTTGCACCTCCGAAGGACGGCGCACCGAATTTCCCACTGAGAATCACGGCATCGTCCGTCTGTTTTAAAAGTATCTGAACCTTGTTTAGATCAAACTGCGGCTCGAGGTTCAGAGCCATTTCTCTGGCATCGTCGAGATTTGTCTGACCTGCCAATTTTCCAAGAATTTTATCAAGTTCAAGTGTTTTGTAATGTCTGTTCATATCCATAGTTTCCTGAATTTATTATATTATAGTTTTATAAAATGTGAGGGTTTTAAAATCCTTCTCAAATCTGTATTTCAAATAACTTTCGCTTGCCTGATTGAGAATATCAAGCCCCTCCTGCGAAAGTGCGAATGAAAACAGCTTGTTGTCATCTGCATAGATTGTGTGGCGAAGTGCAGTGAGAACCGAGGGATTCATCGCAATTGCAAGTTCACCGTTTTTTATGTGACAATTTCCGCACTCAAGCATACCTGAGCGTGGCAGAAAATACATCAAATCGGCTGAATATTCACCACACTCCCTGCAAATTCTGAGGTCAGGCATATAGCCCGCCATACTTGCAAGACGCATTTCAAAACACGGCTTCACGAGGTCAGCACTGCGTTTGTTTTCCGACAGCAGATAAAGTGAATTGAGTATAAGACTCAGAAAGGCATCACTCTTCTGCTCTCTCGGGCAAATTGTAAGTGCAAGCTCGCAGAAATACTGTGCAAGGCACATTTTTCTGACATCGCTCCTGAGCTTTGAAAAAATGCGGATAGTCCTTGCCTCTCCGATTATGTAGCTGTCCCGACCTTTGTAAATTGTAAGTCGGGAATATGACAGAAGTGACGTTGAAGCGCACTTCTGATTTTTTATATTTTTAGCACCTCTGACAAAGGCTTTGATAACACCGTTTGACTTTGTGAGGGCATAAACCAGCTTGTCCTGCTCACCGATATTCTGTTCCTTGATTATAAGACCTTCCGTCCGGAATTTCATCGGTTTCCTCCCTGCTAATAGTGTCTGCACCCGTATCTTTTGCGTCCTGAATTCCTTTGTAGCGAAGATAATCAAGAACGTTTCCCGTTGTAAAAAATGCCTGCCACATATACCAGTCATCCATAAAAACACCTCCGAAGTTAGTGTTTTTGGATACGGGATTTTTATTTAATGTAAATTTTGGTTGCCGAGTGTCTCGGTTTAAAATTATTCTTTATCAGAAATTTCTTTTTTGAATTTTCTTGCTGATACTTTTGAACACGATTTCATATGCCTTGTGCTTGCTCAAGCAGTACTTTTTGATTTCTTCCAATAACTCCAATAACATTATATTTACCTTAAATTTTTCTCATAATAAGTTATAGTCATTCCGTCTTTAAATTGCTCTTCTTTGCCCGTTGCGACATAACCAGACTTTTCATAAAGATAACAAAGTTTGCTTTCCTGCTTTATAGTATCCAAATGCCATTCTCTTGAATTAGGGTATAGTTTCTCAATTTCAATTAAAGTCTTTTGGGCATAGCCCTTGTTTTGATATTCAGGCAATATCATCATTGGTGAAATTCTGCACACATTGTCATTGAGTCTTACAACTCGGATTACTCCTATTTTATCATTGTCACATAGTATAAAATAATAATCAGTAAAGGATTGGTTGAATTTTCTTTCTATGGTTTCAAGCGATTCACATGCTGGGTTAGTGTCATAATCCTGATATTTTTCAAGAAGCTCTGTAAATGATTTTGACTGTATTTTTTGTATTTCTTCGCAGTCGGAAAATACTGCCTTACGAAATGTTATAGACATAATCAATCCTCTTAATCAACATTGAGTTATAGAAAATCTACGCCGTTCTGTCTACTCGAATTATGGACGGCATCACACCGCTTAATCAAAGTTCTTTTCGTCAAATCCGAAATTCTGCAAAATCTGTGCACGGTTACGCCAGTCCTCTTTTACTTTTATCCAAGTCTGTAAAAACACCTTACAATCAAAAAAGTTTTCTATATCCTGACGTGCGTATGTGCTGATTTTTTTAAGCATTGCTCCGCTTTTGCCGATTAAAATTCTCTTGTGCGTATCACGTTCACAGAAAATCGTTGCGTCGATGTCAAGGATTCCGTTTTCTCTTGTTTTCATTTTCTCAATTACAACGGCGGTTCCGTGCGGAATTTCCTTGTCGCAGAGTCTTAAAATCTTTTCACGGATTATTTCCGCAACAATCACTCTTTCAGGCTGGTCTGTAAGGGTGTCGTCATCAAAATAATGTCCGCCCTCGCTTGACTGCTTTTTGAGTTCATCTAAAAGCTCGTTCATTCCGCTTCCGTCCTGCGCACTTACAGGCACTACGGCATCAAAATCATAGAGCTTTGTGTAGTCGAGAATCTGTTTCATAAGCTCATCTTTTTCCTTGAGCATATCAATCTTGTTGATTGCAAGAATTGCAGGCATATCAAGTGCCTTGAACTTTTCAATCAAAGCAAGATCCGTCTGTGACGGCTCTTTTCCTGCCTCAACAACGAGCATACAGCAGTCAACTCCGCCCACTGACTCATTCACAGAACGTACCATATACTTGCCGAGTGAGTTTTTCGGCTTGTGCATACCGGGTGTATCGAAGAAAACAAGCTGATATTCTCCGTCTGTGAGAACACCTGTGATTCTGTTTCGGGTTGTCTGCGGTTTGCTTGATACAATTGCAATCTTCTGTCCCAGAAGTCTGTTGAGTATTGAGCTTTTGCCCACATTCGGTCTGCCTACGATAGCTATAAAAGCTGATTTGTCATTAGTATTCATAATTACCTCAATATTAAAATTCGGGGCAAACTCAAAAGATTGCCCCTTTTTTTACTTTATTTAAAACTGCTCGATTACGCTCGGGCACAGAAGTTTTGAAAAGATGAAGCTGTCTGCACGAAATGCGTGCGAGGCACTCGCTTTTAATTATACTTTATTTTTCAAACGCAGTAATTTTTCTTTGATTCCCACAGGTCCGAGCCACACAAATAATGCAGAAATTACCGCAGAAATCACAAGCACTGCTATCAACACGGGATTAGCAATAAAAAATGCGAAAATTTTCAGAATTACTTCTATATCAAAAAAGAAAACTACCGCAACTGCAACTGCTGCAAGTGACAATACAAGTACAGCCCCTGCGGCTGCATCTTTTGCAACCTTGATCAGAGGTTCGTATCTGTCAGCTATGAGATTGCAAAGCTCCTCAATACAGGTGTTTATAATTTCAGCCGCCATAACAGACGCAATGAGAATTATAAGCAATGCAATTTGCACAGGCGTAAAATTATAGAAAAACGAAAATATCAAAACATATAGCCCTGCAACCATATGAAATCTCATATGGCTTTCGCTTTTCACCGTATTCCATATGCCTCTCAGGGCAAATCTGAAGCTTGAAATCTGTTTTCTCATGCCATATCTTCGTCAACTATGTAACTTGATGATGCAGGAAGTCCGAGCTGATCCATAATAAGCTCTTCCTTTTCTCTCATTCTTACCTTTTCAAGCTTTTCCATATGATCATATCCGAGGAGGTGAAGCACGCTGTGTGCTGTGAGGTAGCCTACTTCTCTCTGGAGGCTGTGACCGAAAAGCTCAGCCTGATCTCTTGCCTTTTCCATTGAAATTACAACGTCACCGAGAATCTTTGCACCTGTTTCCATATCAGTGTCGTACACACCGTTTTCGCCCATAGGGAATGAAAGTACATCTGTTTCAATGTCCTTGTCACGATACTGCTTGTTGAGTTCCTTTATACCCTTGTTGTCAGTAAATGTTACGCTGATTTCAGCAGGTCCTTCAAATTTTTCAAGCTGAAGAACTGCGTTACAGCAACGACGCACAAGCATTCTGATACCTGTTGGAATTTTTACTGTTTTCTGTTTGTTCGTTATCACTACTCTTATCTTATTATCTGCCATTAGAATCATTCCTTTCAAATTTTATATTCTGGCATTTTCATATTTCGCATACGCCTTGATAATATCCTGTACAAGTCTGTGGCGCACAACATCTTTTTCATCAAATGTACAGTTGCCTATTCCTTCAATATTTTTAAGAATTTTTATACAATCCTTGAGACCGCTTTTTGCACCTCTCGGAAGGTCAATTTGTGTGATATCACCCGTAATGACCATTTTTGAGTTGAAACCGAGTCTTGTAAGGAACATTTTCATCTGCTCACCGGTAGTATTCTGAGCCTCATCAAGAATTATAAAGCTGTCATCAAGCGTTCGACCTCTCATATACGCAAGAGGTGCAACCTCAATATTGCCACGCTCTACATATTTCTGATAAGTTTCCGCACCCAGCATATCAAACAATGCATCATACAGAGGTCTGAGATACGGGTCAACCTTGCTTTGCAAGTCTCCGGGAAGAAATCCGAGCTTTTCACCTGCTTCAACAGCAGGACGAGTCAAAATGATACGGTTAATCTGCTTGCTTCTGAAAGCCGTTACAGCCATTGCAACCGCAAGGTATGTCTTACCTGTACCTGCGGGACCTACACCGATTGTTATGGTATTCTTTGCAATCATATTACAGTAACGCTTCTGACCAATAGTTTTTGGCTTTATCGGCTTGCCCTTAGAAGTTATGCAAATGCAGTCGCCTGCAAGCTGTTCAATTTTATCCTCACTGCCTTCATTGACAAGCGAGATGCAGTATCTGATATTCTGCTCGGACAAAGCCTCTCCCCTGTTGATAAACTGAAGCAGACTTTCGATGACTTTATATGATTTTGATACGCTTTCAGCCTCTCCGTCAATTTTAAGTTCGCTGTCACGGCAGGTTATATGAACGCCAAATTCCTTTTCTATAAGTTTAATATTCTCGTCAAAACTGCCAAAAAGAGCTACAGCCGTTTCCATTCTGTCAATATTTATAACTTGTTCCGTAAGGCAAAACTCCTGTTTTCAATGAATTTCAAAACAATTATACCACATTTTAAAGAGAAATACTCATAAAAAATAGTTTTTTTCACTAATTTTAAATTTTTGTTAAAAATGACGAAAACAAAAGTCAAAAAAATATCTGCTTTGTAATATTTATGGTTAAATTTTCATATTATCGGTGAATAAAATAACCTACTGAATGTTACGGTTAACATTCAGAAAAAAATCTGAATTCTATCAATAATATTCAGCAAAAACTTCTTGACAAACAGAGCTGTATGTATTATAATCTCATAGGTGTAAAGAAAAAAACTTTACATTGCAAAATGCTTTTTGCACGGCAAGGAGCTGTAAAAATGGAGAAAAACATTGAGGTTTCCCTGCTTTTTGACTTCTACGGTGAACTCCTGAAACCGTCAGGCAGGCAGTCTATCGACCTCTATTATAATGAAGATTTATCGCTTGCCGAAATTGCCGACCAGTCGGGAATCACAAGGCAGGGTGTGCGTGACAGCATAAAAAGATGCGAGCAACAGCTTTTTGACTTTGAAAAAAAACTCGGATTATTCAAGCGTTTCAAGGAACTTGAGGACGGACTTGACGAAATCGCAGTCACTGCACGGCAGATATGCGAAAACTCACAAGATGAAAACATAAAAAAACTTGCCTGTCAGATTGAACAAAAGGCAGGCACACTTAAAGAATAAGAGGAATTTTTATGGCATTTGAAGGACTTGCGGATAAGCTAAGTAATGCATTCAAAAAACTTAAAAACAAGGGCAAGCTTTCCGAAGGTGACGTCAAGGAGGCTATGCGAGAGGTAAGACTCGCACTTCTTGAAGCCGACGTAAACTATAAGGTTGCCAAGGATTTCACAAACAAGGTTACCGAAAGAGCAGTAGGTCAGGACGTTATGGAAAGCCTCACCCCTGCACAGATGGTAATTAAAATAGTTGACGAGGAACTTACAGCTCTTATGGGCGGTGAGGGCGCAAGAATTGAATTTGCGTCAAAACCTCCGACAGTAATTATGCTCTGCGGTTTACAGGGTTCAGGTAAAACAACTCACTCTGCAAAACTCGCAAAAATGCTCAAAGCTCAGGGACGTAACCCGTTGCTTGCTGCGTGTGATATTTACCGTCCTGCCGCTATAGAACAGCTCAAGGTTGTAGGCGGAAAAGCAGGCGTGCCTGTATTTGAAATGGGAACCGAAAATCCTGTAAAAATCGCAAAAGCGGCTATCAGACAGGCAAAAGACTACGGCAACGATGTTGTAATCCTCGATACCGCAGGTCGACTTCACATTGACGAAGCTCTTATGAATGAGCTTAAGGAAGTCAAGGCTGAGGTAAACCCTGACGAAATCCTGCTTGTAATTGACTCAATGACAGGTCAGGACGCAGTAAATGTTGCGAAGAGTTTTAACGAGCTTCTCGACATCACAGGTGTAATTCTCACAAAGCTTGACGGTGACACTCGAGGCGGTGCGGCACTTTCAGTAAAGGCTGTAACAGGCAGACCAATCAAATTTGCAGGTACGGGCGAAAAGCTTGAAGATATCGAAATCTTCCATCCTGACAGAATGGCAAGCCGTATTCTCGGAATGGGCGACGTTCTCACACTTATTGAAGATGCGCAGAACAAAATGGATCAGAAGAAAGCCGAGCAGATGGCTCAGAAGATGCTGAGCAGTAAGTTTGACTTCAATGACCTCCTTGATCAGTTTGAACAAGTCAAGAAAATGGGTCCTCTCAAGGGTATTATTTCAAAGATTCCGGGACTCGGAAAACAACTTGAAGATGTGGACATTGACGACAGACAGATTGACTGGGTTCAGGCAATCATTCTCTCAATGACTCCCGAAGAAAGAAGTAACCCGAGCGTTATGAATCCTTCAAGAAAGAGAAGAATTGCAGCAGGTTCAGGCAGAAGCGTTGAAGAGGTCAACAGACTTATTAAACAGCTTGAACAGATGCAGAAAATGATGAAGCAGTTCAAATCAAAAGGCAAAAACGGCAAAAAGAAAAGAAAAAATATGCTTCCGGGACTCGGAGGTATGCCGATGGGCGGAATGCCGCCATTTAAATAACAGTCATTCATCCAACTAACTTGGTGAATATATATTAATTATTTTATAGAGGTGAAAATCATGGCAGTAAAAATCAGACTCAGAAGAATGGGTTCTAAGAAGGCTCCTTTCTACAGAGTAATCGTTGCAGACTCAAGATATCCAAGAAACGGTCGTTTCATCGAGGAAATCGGCACATACGACATCCTCAAGAAGCCATCAGAGTTCAAGGTTGATCAGGAGGCTGTTAAGAAGTGGATTGCTAACGGCGCACAGCCAACAGACACAGTTAAGGCACTCCTCAAGAAGAACGGCGTAATTGAATAATTGCGAAGCTTGAAAGGACTTTTAAAATGAAGGAATTACTTGCTATTATCGCAAAGGGACTCGTAGACGATCCTGATTCGGTAAACGTTGAAGCTGACGCTCCTGCAGAGGACGGTACAGTTGTTTATCATATTCACGTTGCTGAAAACGATATGGGCAGAATCATCGGTAAGCAGGGCAGAATTGCCAAGGCTATCCGTACAATTGCTCGTAGCGCAGCTATTCGCAGTGAAGAAAAGATTATGGTTGAAATCGACTGATTGAGTACCAAAAAATTAACCTCCCAAATTCGGGAGGTTTTTATTTTGGGGAGAAACTTCAGATTTATATAATACGTCAGTTGCCCAACCGTTAAGTCTATATAATGGTTACTGCAACTTTTCTCAGAATTAAGTTATTTTATTGATTATTATTTTAAAATCAATAAATGTCAATCTTCTATAAATTCCATTATATCTTCAATCCTGCATTGCAGTACATTACAAAGCTTATTCAAAGTTTTTGTTTCGATATTTTCATTAGCCTTCAATCGTCTGATTGTCTTACTGTCTATACCGCACTTCTCACGAAGTTGATAGGTTGAAACGCCCTTTTCCTGCATAGTTTTCCATAATCTATCAAATCTTATCATTTCAACCCCCCCACTGACAATAATTATTATGGGAGTTATAATTCTTTTTATTAAGGGGATATAATCCCCATATTATAAAGGAGATTTATATTATGGACTTATACAAGGAAATTCTTTTTCATATTTTAGAAGATGAAACATTTGAAATTAGATTCACAAATCTACAAATTGATATTAACAAAATAATAGAAAACGAGTGCTACAAAACATTAGAAAAAATTAAAAATATCATTTGTGATGATTCTCTTGACGATAGTGAATGTTTTATGAAAATAGAAGAAATTGTATCTGCCTTTGAAAAAACAGGAAGTAACGGCGGAAACCGACACGACTTTGGATAAAACGTATTAAATAAATAGCATTTAAAAATGTATTTCAACGATATCTCAAAAAAGTAAGAACTAACTGTAGTCATATTGCGATGTCAATAGTTACTTTTCTGAATATAAACGTTTAATTTAAACAATTAAACTACCCACAACCATAATATTAATTTTTATCATTTGGAAAACTACAATAAATTTTTATAGCTTCAGCCACAAAATCGGCTGTACCTTCTCCGCCTGCTTTATCAATATTCTCTGTAAAACTGCCTCCGCCGTTATACATCTTTCCAAGACCTGACAAAATCTCATTGGTACAGTTATAGAAGTTATCGGTGATATAATCCTGCAACTTCTTGACCTGTGTCTGAACAACATCATCTGATGGATTTTTATCAGCCAGCTGACCAAACTCTGCAAACAGTTTCATCATATTATCACCCACCACATTCTTCTGCTCATCAGACAAATCCTTTGTCTTAATTTCAAATTCCTTATAGGCTTCTGTGTTTCCCCACATAGCCTTTGCCTGAGCTGTGTATTCGTCAAGCTTTTTTGTATCAAATGCTTCAAAATTCATATTTTTCACTCCGATTAGTTTTATTCCACGAGCAAATGTAATCAGATTATCAATATGTTCCCTTTTGAGTGTAAGCAATTCAATTTGTTGTTCCAACGCTTTATTTTTGTCAAAATTACTGCTGTTGAGAATTTCTTTGATATCTTTTAATTGAAATTCCAGTTCACGGAACAACATAATATGCTGTAATCGTTCCAATGCTGTATCGTCATACAACCTGTATCCGGCTTCCGTAACCGAAGCCGGAATGAGCAGACCGATTTCATCATAATAATGCAGAGTGCGTACGCTCACTCCTGTCAATTTGCTTACTTCTTTTACAGTTCTCATATTATCAAACCTCCTCGTGTTGTACCCATCATACACTATGACGTAACGTGAGAGTCAATAGTATTTTGAAATTTTTTATTATTTTTACCTTAACATTCCGCTTGATTATGAGTATATGACAGGAGTATAATGTTATCAATAATTTACTCAAAGGCGGAATGCATATGTCACAAAAACGAAAATATACACTCGGAGAAGAAATTTTTAACTCCGTTTCACACGGTGTAGGAGCGTGTCTTTCAATTGCAGGAACTGTCGTGCTAATTATAGTCTCTGCATTTAATTCCAATGCTTGGGGTGTGGTAAGCTCCTGCATCTACGGTGCATCGTTGATTATTCTCTACACGATGTCAACTCTCTACCACTCCTTCACAAACAAGAAAGCTAAATCTTTTTTCAGAATTATGGATCACAACACGATTTTTTTGTTGATTGCAGGAACGTATACTCCGTATACGCTGTACTTTTTGCACGGCACAATAGGTTGGATTCTGTTTTCAATAGTATGGGGTGCGGCAATCATCGGAATAGTAATGAACTCCGTAAACCTCGAAAAATCCCGTATTCCCTCGATTTTCTGCTATGTTGCAATGGGGTGGGTTATTATTTTTGCAATTAAACCT
>JBGUUJ010000203.1:0-2206 GCA_045133455.1 Ruminococcus sp. | reverse complement strand
TACGAAAGATAAGAAGCAAATCTTTGGACGAGTTGTAGGGGACGGCATCACAACCAGACAGAATGAGATAATTCCTAAGTTGATATCTTCACTTAAACGATTCACCAATAAACAATGTGGATTCGATATATGGCAACGCTCATATATCGACCACGTTATCCGAAATGAACAGGATTATCTTAAACACCGGGAATACATAGACAACAACCCTATCGGAAAGCGTTAATTTATTATGAAGTTTTCGGTCGGGCAAAAACGAAAAATCAGATAAATTTATATGCCCGAATTGTGTGCAGTGTCACATACGGGAGTTTGATAAATATTACATAAAATAAAGAAGGAAAATGATATGACAGGAATTATATGTGCAATGAAAATTGAAGCAGACGGCATAATTGCACTCTGCGAAAACACTGCAACCGAAACTGTTGCAGGAATGAACTTTACTAAAGGCACACTCAACGGCAAGGAAATTGTTATTGTAGTCTGCGGTGTGGGCAAGGTTAATGCCGCAATGTGCACCCTTGCACTCATCGAAAAATACCACCCTGACATCGTTATCAACAGCGGAGTTGCAGGTGCATTGTCGCCAATCGTCAGCATAGGTGACATAGTGGTCGGTACAAAGGCAGTCGAGCACGATATGAACACAACTGCCCTCGGGGATAAGCAGGGCGAAGTATCTTTCCCCGACGGAAAGGTGATGTTCTTCGAGTGCGATAAGCAGGCGTCAACGCTTCTGTCAGCCGTATGCAAGAAAATTCCCGATACAAAGGTAGCTCAGGGAATCATCGCAAGCGGAGATATTTTCGTTTCCGAACGCAAGAGCAGACTTCGCATAAATGACAAATTCGGTGCACTTGCCTGTGAAATGGAAGGTGCGGCAATAGGTCACGTCTGCCATTGCTGTAAGGTTCCGTTTGCGATAATCAGAGCAATCTCTGATGACCTCGACGAAAATAAGGGTATGGATTTCGTGAAATTCTGTGAGCTTGCAAGCAAAAAGACAGTCGAAGCAGTCAGCAATTTTGTGGCTGAATATTAAGGTAACACCGCACAATTAACGACACAACCCGCACACAATTATGAGATATTACCTTAAATAATGACACAATCCGACGTTTCTATTGACAATCACACTTTAATTAAGTAAAATTATAAGATAGGCAATTTGGAAATAATCAGAATGGAGTGGTTACAATGCAGCTTACAGGTGCAGAAATCATTTGTGAATGTTTACTCGAACAGGGCGTTGATACCGTGTTCGGTTATCCGGGCGGTGCGGCACTCAATACATATGACGCACTCTACAAGTACAGCGACAGAATCAATCATGTGCTCACAGCTCACGAGCAGGGCGCATCACACGCAGCCGACGGTTATGCACGTTCAACAGGCAAGACAGGCGTTGTTATGACAACATCAGGCCCCGGTGCTACAAACATCGTAACAGGTATTGCAACAGCAAACATCGACAGTATTCCTGTGGTTGCAATCACAGGCAACGTAAATACAGACCTTCTCGGAAAGGACAGCTTTCAGGAGGTTAACATAGTAGAAATCGTAAAGCCTATTACAAAGGCAAGCTTTCTTGTTGAAAAGGTAGAGGACCTTGCCGACACTCTCCGCAAGGCATTTGCTCTTGCTCAGGAAGGCAGAAAAGGTCCTGTTCTCGTTGATGTTCCAAAGGACGTGACAGCAAACAAGACTGAGTACACACCTTTCAAGCCGAACAACAGAGAGCCTTTTGAAATTGAAAATCCCGAAAGTATCATAGAAGTTCAGGAACTTATCCGCAATGCAAAGAAGCCTATGATTTATGCAGGCGGCGGAATTCTCAGCGGTGACGCAAGCGAAGAGTTCAAAGCTTTCGCAGAGCTTATCGACGCTCCTGTCTGCTGTTCTCTTATGGGTCTCGGCTGTATTCCTGCAAGTCATCCGCTTTGCGTTGGTAACATCGGTATGCACGGCGGTTACGAAACAGGTATGATTACAGCGGATTGCGACCTTATGATTGCCTGCGGTGCAAGATTTTCCGACCGTGTTGCAGGCGACCCGAAAAAGTTCGGTGAGCAGGCTAAAATCGTACAGCTTGAAATTGACAAGAATGAAATCAACAAGAATGTAAATGTTGATAAATACGTTCTCGGTGACGTTAAAGATATTCTCATTGCTCTCACAGTGGGTCTTGAACAGCAGAAACACA
>JBGUUJ010000202.1:0-4852 GCA_045133455.1 Ruminococcus sp. | reverse complement strand
TACGAAAGATAAGAAGCAAATCTTTGGACGAGTTGTAGGGGACGGCATCACAACCAGACAGAATGAGATAATTCCTAAGTTGATATCTTCACTTAAACGATTCACCAATAAACAATGTGGATTCGATATATGGCAACGCTCGTATATCGACCACGTTATCCGAAACGAACAGGATTATCTTAAACACCGGGAATACATAGATAACAACCCTATCGGAAAGCGTTAATTTATTATGAAGTTTTCGGAATGAATTAAAAGTTATTTTAACAATATCAATTGTAATTTTTTGAATAAAAAATATATTTGGGCGACCGATATCGGAACGAAATCCGAGCTATCTGCCCAAAGCTAAAAAAGGAGGAAGCTTATGCATGCAAAAACTAAAATAACGGTTCGTTATGCAGAAACCGATCAGATGGGAATAGCTCATCATTCAGTATTTCCTGTATGGTACGAGGTCGGCAGAACAGAATTTATAAAATTATTCGGCACAAGCTACAGTGATATGGAAAAAGCAGGTGTTATGACTCCGCTTCGCAATCTTCACTGTCATTTCAAGCTTCCTGCAAGATACGAGGATGAGCTTATTATCCGCACTTGGTGCACTGCTGTGTCAGCGGCAAGAATTGAATTTTCCTACACGGTCAAGAAAATTGAGGCTGACGGAAGTGAAACAGAACTCGGCTACGGCTCAACAGAACACGGTTTTGTAGATTCTATCACTTTCAGACCGTGCAACGCAAAGAAAAGACTCCCCAAACTTTTTGAAGCAATGACAAAAAACATAAAACACTTTTAATTCGAGTATAAAAATCGGATAAATCATAAAGAACGGTTGCCCGACAATGAAATTAAAAAAAAGTAACGTTTTATTTCGAGCAGAAAATTCGGATATATCATAAAAAGCGAGTGCCTCGCACGCATTTCGGGCAGACAGCTTAATCTTTTCAAAACTTCTCTGCCCGAGTGCAACCGAGTAGTTTCCTATAACGTTAAAAACAGTTGCCCGACAATGAAATTAAAAAAAAGGTAACGTTTTATTTCGAGCAGAAAAATCGGATAAATCAAAAAACGATTTTCCGACAATGAATTTTTTTAAAATGGTAACTTTTTAATACTGTTACCCACATATTGTAGGGGACGGCATCCTTGACGTCCCGCTAAAAGAGGTTTTAATTTATGGACAACGAACAAATCAAAGAACCGCAAATTATAGATGTAGACTTGCAGAATGAGATGCGTAAGAGCTTTCTCGACTACTCAATGAGTGTAATCGTTTCCCGAGCTCTTCCTGATGTCCGTGACGGCTTGAAGCCTGTTCACAGACGTATTCTTTACACAATGTACGAGAGAGGTCTTGAGCCTTCAAAGCCTTATCATAAATGTGCTGACACCGTAGGTTCGGTGCTTGGTGCATATCACCCTCACGGTGACGCATCTGTTTACGATGCAATGGTACGTCTTGCACAGGACTTCTCAATGAGATATATGCTTGTTGACGGTCACGGTAACTTCGGTTCAGTCGATGGTGACCCGCCTGCTGCTTACCGATACACCGAAGCAAGAATGAGCAAAATCTCTATGGATATGCTCACAGATATTGACAAAGATACTGTTGACTTTATCCCTAACTACGACGACCGTCTTAAAGAACCTACCGTACTCCCCAGCCGTTTTCCGAATCTTCTTGTAAACGGTTCAAGCGGTATCGCTGTAGGTATGGCTACAAATATTCCCCCTCACAATCTCGGTGAAACTATCGATGCAGTTTGTATGCTCATCGACAATCCCGATGCGGAAGTTGCAGAACTTATGGAATGTATTCCGGGTCCTGACTTTCCTACAGGCGGTATAATTATGGGCAGAAGCGGAATCCGTGCCGCTTATGCTACAGGTAAGGGCAAAATTACTGTCCGTGCCAAAACTGAAATTGTTGAATGTAAGAACGGCAGATTTAAAATCATCGTTACCGAGCTTCCGTATCAGGTAAATAAGGCTCGTCTTATAGAGCATATTGCGGACCTTGTAAAGGATAAAAAACTTGAGGGTATTTCAAATATCGAGGACCACTCAGACCGTGTAGGTATGCATATTGAAATTGATATCAAACGTGACGCATCACCTCAGATTGTGCTCAATCAATTATTCTCATTCACACAGCTTCAGGTCACATTCGGTGCAATTATGCTTGCAATCGTTGACGGTGAACCTAAGATTCTTTCACTCAAGGAAATGCTCAAGTGTTATATTGACTTCCAGAGTGATGTTATCCGTCGCCGTACGGAATTTGACCTGAAAAAAGCGAAGGACAGAGCACATATTCTTGAAGGTTTGAAGATTGCTATTGATTTTATTGACGAAGTTATCGCAATCATCAGAGCAAGCAAGGATTTGTCGAGCGCAAGAACTGCTCTTATGGAGCGTTTCGGACTTACTGAAGTTCAGGCTCAGGCTATTGTTCAGATGAGACTCGGTCAGCTTACAAATATGGAGCAGGCTAAAATTGAAGAAGAACTTGAAGCTATTCAAACTAAAATCAAGGAATATCTTGAAATTCTCGCAAGTGAAGCAAGACAGCGTGAAATTGTAAAGGAAGAAATCACAGCTATCAGAAATAAATATGCAGATCCGAGACGTACGGAAATCTGTGCAATCAGCGGTGAAGTTGACATTGAAGACCTCATTCCGCAGGAGGAGTGTGTTCTCACTCTCACACAGTTCGGTTACGTTAAGCGTCTTTCTGTTGACACATACAAGATTCAGCGCAGAGGCGGTCGTGGTGTTGCAGGTATGTCAAGACGTGAAGAGGACGTTGCAACAGAGATGTTCATTCTCAATTCACACGACTATGTTCTCTTCTTCACCGACAAGGGACGAGTTTACAGGCTTAAATGCTATGAAGTTCCTGAGGGTTCAAGACAGTCAAAGGGTATCAATATTGCAAATCTCCTGCCTATTGCACCTGATGAAAAGGTAACTTCAATGATAAGAGTTCCTGAGTTTGATGAGGATAAGTACCTCATTATGGTAACAAGACAGGGTATCATCAAGAGAATTGAACTAAATGCTTATAATACAGCCCGTAAAGGCGGACTTATCGCCCTTGAACTCAATGAGGGTGATGAACTTGCATGGGTAAGAATGACTGACGGCAACCAGCAGGTTATCGTTGCTACAAAGAAGGGTATTGCAATCCGTTTCAACGAAACAGATGTACGTCCTATGGGCAGACTTGCACGAGGTGTAAAGGCTCTCAAACTCAAGGAGGGTGACAGCGTAGTAGGTATGAGCGTTGTGCGTGAAGGCGGACTTGTTCTCACTGTTTCAGAGACAGGTTACGGAAGACTTTCATGCTCTGACGATTACAGAATTCAGAGCAGAGGCGGTAAGGGTCTTACAAACTACCACGTTGAAAAGTACGGTGATGTTGCCGCTATTAAGGTTGTAAACCTCGATGATGATATCATTATAATCTCTCAGGAGGGTATAATTATCAGAATTAAGGCTGAGTCAATAAGAATATGTTCACGTCCGTCAAAGGGTGTAACCGTAATGAAAGTCAGCGATGATGACAAGGTTGTGACAATCGCAAGAGCACCTCACGAAAACGAGGAAGAAACAGTCGAAAACTCTGAAAATACAGAGGAAACTCTTGAAACTGCAGAAGAATAATTTAATAAACAAAAGGACGACCGTAAAAAGTCGTCCTCTGTACTTTATAAATAATATGAAAAATTTTCTATCATATCTTATAGTATGCACGGTAATTCTGTTTACAGGTTGTTCGCAGACAGAAATTGAATTGAATAATATTATTGAGCCTGAAAAAATCTCAACAGGCGATGAAATTTACCCTGCACAGAACGTGAATTCCGTTGAAGAAAGCGATAATGTAAACGGACAGAGATTTGCACTCACGCTTAATGAATTTACGATTAAGTATAATGAAATCATCAGAAGCACAGGGTCTGACGAAACTCTCAATCCTGAAAAATGGAAAACAAAGGGTTCATCACAAACTGATTCAAACGGTGTTGAAATTCAGTATTACTACTACGATGCGGAGAATATTAATTTTACCGCAACGGTTGAGGTTTACTCTGCAAAAATATTGAATATCGGTTGCGGAACAACTATGGGATATTTCGTTGCACAGAATGATGATGTGAATAACAGCGACATTATTCTCAAAAAATGTGCAATAATGGCTCAGGCAGTCTGTCAGTTTCCCGACGGAAGTCTTGACCTGCTTCAGGATATTTTTTATCGCACAACATTTGAAAATGCCGATTCACTGTGGTATCAGGGGTTTATATTTTCGCTTGATACGCAGGAAAATAAATCGGACAGCAGTAACAGTATAATGTTGATGAGAGTGTTCCCTGTTTCCGATGATATCAGAAAAGAATGGGAAATCCCCGATTATGAGGAATATTCGGCTTCAATTCCTCACACTACAACAGCAGAAAATTAAATTACAGGTGATTTTATGAAACCCGAAAAAGTTATTAAAATTCTGAAAACCGCAACGAAACTCAAGGAAAATACACGACATTCGTGGCTTCCGGGAGGCAGACGTGAAAGTGTTGCGGAACACAGTTGGCGACTTTCAATGTTCGCATATTTTATGAAGGACGAGTTTCCGAATGTCGATATAGACAAAGTTATCAGAATGTGCATCTTCCACGATATGGGCGAAGCGTTTACAGGAGATATTCCGTCATTTATGAAAACAGATAATGACGAGAAAATTGAAACAGAAGTAATTTTTGATTGGGTTGCATCACTTCCAAAGCCGTTTTCCGAAGAACTTTCCGAGCTTTATAAGGAAATTCAGGAGCAGAAAACCGAA
>JBGUUJ010000201.1:0-13244 GCA_045133455.1 Ruminococcus sp. | reverse complement strand
AGATGTACTCTGCCATCTTAGGGTTCCATCTTCTTGTCTGGTGACCGAAGTGTACACCGGCCTCCAGGAGCTGTTTCATTGAAACTACTGCCATTGTTAAAATCCTCCTTAGGTTAAAACCTCCGCTGTGCCTTGATTTTATCAACCCAATAAGCAAAATTGCCACCTTGTTGACAAGCATCAGCGTGCGAAATGCTTATATATTATATCATAAAAAGTAAAAAAATCAAGTGTTTTTCTGAAAAAACACTTGATTTTAATAAATTTTATTAAGTTTTTAAGCGCATTTAAGATCAAAAAATCTTACGTTCTGACATCCTACAATGAAATTCTGTGTTTCGTGCCAGCCACCCTGACCTGTATAGAAACAGAGAATTCTGTGCTGTACAGCAGAGCCGTTCTGGTCAAATATGTATGAGACAGCATCTTTTACTGCCTGATTTGGTTCCTTATTTGTAGGAGCATAGTATCCATAATCAGAAATAATCTTATCTATGGATGTTGTGTTGGAGCGGTTCATAGCATCACGAACACACTGTGCCACAAGTGCGCATCCGTTGAAGCCCATTGAACCTGCCTCGCCCATTACAAGACGTTCAAGCTTTGCTCTGTCATAATCTGAAAGAGTAACTGCCTTTGGTTTGTAGTCTGGGTCAGGATTGCTGATACTGATAAGGTAACTGCCGTTACTAACAGTTGCCTGAGTTTCTGTTTCAGCTTTTGTCTCTTCGATTTTTTCAACAACAGGTTTAGTTTCTGTTGTTTTCTTCACAGTTTCTTTTTTAACTGCTTCTGTTGCTTCAGTTTCTGTCTTTTCAACTTCGGCTTCTGTCGAAGCTTCAGTTTCCTTAACAGATTCTGTTGCTTTAGTTGTTGTTACGGTAGTTGTCTCTTGGGTTAAAGGCACAGTAGTTTCCTGAATACAGTTATCTTTAATTACAACTGCAAATTCATCTATATCGCCTACAGTATATGATGCTGCTTTCTTATCTTCAAAAGCATCAACATCCGGTGCAAGTGTTGTTGTAGGAACGATAAGTGCAACTGCCGCCAGAGAAATTGCAATACCAAAAGAAAAAGCCTTTACGCCTTTGCGTGATTTTGACTTTGATGTCTTATCTGCTTTCTTATTTGACTTACATTCACTTCCGTAATGTTTATAATTTGTCGCTCTCAAAAATTTATCCTCCCTGTGATTTCTGCACAAACACCTAAAAGAAAATCTTTTTCGATGCTATAGCTGTGCAACGTCCTTTAGTCGTTAAAATTTTATCAAACACACAATTTCAACTGTATTAAAACATAAAAAAAGTCAAATTGCAAGTCTAACCTGTCAAATTTAATTGTAACTTTTGTAATTTTTATGTTACAAATTGGATTTTAATTTCATTAAGAAATTATAACTTGTGCACCTTCCACATATTTTTAAATATTTCTTAGTTTATTTTGCTGTTACTTTAGAAAGTGAAAAATTTTAATTTTTTTCAAAAAAACGGCGTTTTTTCTGCCTTTTTACAGGGTTTGGTGTTTTACACGAAATTATGATTGTATCCTCACCTATAAGCTCAATTTTCTCCCATGGAATTATATAATCTTCGCATTTTCCGAATAATCCAAAGAAACTCATCCTGCCAAATATTACAAAAGATACAATACAAGCCGTTTTTGTATCCACTATAACGTCATCTACAAAGCCTATTCTTGTTCCGTCACAACAACTAATAACTTCCTTGTGTCTCAAATCAGTAAGACGACAATTCATAACTATGCCCTCCTGTTCTTTCTATATATATGTATAAATATATATACTTATTCGTTGACATTTACCTGCTGTTTTGTTAAAATGAACTTGTTAATTACTTTATTTTTAGGAGATGTAATTATGAATTATGTGTTTATGTCCGATGTCTCTGCTGACCTCACTCAAAAACAAGTCAGTGAAATCGGCATAGAAATTATACCTATGGAATTTCATATGGAAGACAAAAGCATTCTGCACTATCCTGATTGCAGAATGATGAGTCTTGATGAATTTTATACTAAACTCAAAAGCGGCGCTGATTCAAAAACCACCCAGATTAACTATAATACTTTCACCACTATCTTTGAAAGTTATCTCAAAGCAGGTAAAGATGTCATCTATACAGGTATTTCTTCAGGATTGAGTGGAACTTATAATACCTGCCTTATGGCTGTAAATGACCTTAAAGAGAAATATCCTGACAGAAAAATTATCGCTATTGATTCAACCTGTGATTGTGCCGGTCTCGGACTTCTTGTGTTTCTTGCAGGAAAGAAATACAATGAGGGGGCGTCTATTGAAGAACTCGAAGCATTCATTAATGAGACTAAAACTAAAATTTGTCACTGGTTTATTGTTGAAGATCTTGACCACCTCAAAAGAGGCGGAAGAATTTCTGCTGTTACAGCTACATTCGGTAAAGCTCTTCAGATTAAGCCACTTCTGAGCGTTGATGAAAAAGGCGCACTTTTGACTGTAGGCAAAGTCAGAGGAAAAATCAATATTATTCCTACACTTTTAAAATATATTGAACGTGACGGAATAGGCGCAAAAGAAAACACCGCTTTCATTGCTCACGCTGACAATATTGAAGGCGCACTTGAACTTCAGAAGAAAGTAAAAAGTTTCAGCAAAGATGTTCAGATATGTGATATCGGACCTGTAATCGGAAGTCATGTAGGTTCAGGAATGCTTGCTCTTACTTTCATTGGAAATCGTAATTATAAAGCATAATACACGAACAATAGTAAAGCCGACTCGTAATTGAGTCGGCTTTTTACGTTATATTTGAAAAATAACAGTACTTTTATTCTCAACTTTTATTGTAATAGAACAGACACATTAAACTCACACCTATAAAAGCACCTATAAACATTCCGATGATAATTCCCAGCAACATTTAAATTTACCTCCTGTACAATTTTTGACATTTATTATCTTATGAATATGCAATAATTTAAGCGAGGTGAAAATATTGAGAACGGTTTACATAGATGTTCTGATTACGGTCAACATCTTCATTGATTTTTTTCTCATACTCTGCACCAGAAATTTTCTGCATATTAGGGTTTCGCTTAAAAGAATGATTCTTGGAAGTATTTTTGGAGGAAGTCTTAGTCTTGTTGCACTCTTCCCTGCTCAGCCAGCATTAATAAATCTTGTTATAAATCTGTTTTCTGCAACAGCTATAATTTTTATCACTTTCGGAAAAAGTAATTTAAAATGTTATATTACTCGTGTTGCAGTTTACTTCCTTTGTTCATTCGCTTTCTGCGGCATTATGATTTTTATTTACACAACTTTCAAACCTTCGGGAATGGAGATTTATAATGACGTCGTTTATTTTAATATTTCCCCGGTTATTCTGATTATTCTTACTCTTGTCTGTTATTATATTCTCAAACTCATAAAAAGGTTGACGAAAGGTGTTTGTGGAGGTGATACATGTAATGTTGAAATTTGTATATCCGATGTTTCAGATACTTTTATCGCTAAAATTGATACAGGTTGCAACGTTAAAGAACCTTTTTCGGGAGAATATGTAATTATCGCTGAGAGGAGTGTGATTGAGAATATTCATCCTGATGAAACAAAAATGCGGGTAATACCATTCTCAAGTCTTGGAGGTGAAGGCTATATTAAAGGTTTCAAACCGAAGTGCGTAAAAATCGACGGCAAAGAATTGACAGAAGGTGTTTATATAGGTATATGCTGTAATGTTATTAAAGGTGACATAAAGGCACTCGTGCCGAATGAAATTTTAAAATATTAATTGATTGTGAGGTTTCAAAATGTTTATACATAATGTTGTTTTAAAGATAAAACTATTCTTTTTATCTGAAAATGAAGTATTTTACATAAATGGAAGCGAAACCCTTCCACCCCCTCTGAAAAAAGAAGAAGAGTCTAAAATTATGCAAAAAATCCTCCGGGGAGACAATAACGCACGAGAACCGTTGATTGTTCATAATTTGAGACTTGTTGTGTATATTGCAAAAAAGTTTGAATCTCCGAGTGCCGGTGCTGAAGATCTGATTTCAATCGGAACCATAGGACTTATCAAGGCTGTAAATACATTTTCTCCTGAAAAGAATATTAAACTTGCTACATATGCTTCAAGATGTATAGAAAATGAAATTCTTATGTTTTTGAGGAAGTCATCACAGTTAAAAAATGAAGTATCTATTGATGAACCGTTGAATACCGACTGGGACGGAAATGAGCTTCTGCTTTGCGATATTCTCGGAAGTGAACCTGATACCGTCAACAACAATATAGAAACTGAACTTGAAAGGAGTCTTGTTCTGAATGCAGTTTCAAAACTGAATGACCGTGAATGTCTGATTATGGAACTTAGATTTGGTCTTAACGGTAAAAAAGAACATACTCAGAAGCAAGTTGCTGATAAACTCGGTATTTCACAGTCATATATATCAAGACTCGAACAGAAAATTATACGTCAATTAAGACACGAGCTTGAGAAAGCTGTTTAATAAAATTGCGGCGGAACAACAATCCGCCGCTTTTGACTTTATAGGAAATTGCTGAGAAATGATTGGACATGAAAAGCTAATAAAAATTAAACTCTTTCTGCTCAAATTGCCGGTGGAATCAACCGCATTTATACAAGTGCATCAGAGGCTTTGGTTTCATCTGTGTTATTATTGTTTGTGTCTGAAGTTGCTTCTGTTGCACTTTCATTACCAATGAAACCATCATCGTCAGTTACAGTTCCGTTGTTATTATCTGTTGCAGACTGTGTATTGCCTCCTACAATATCAGAAGCGGCATTACCTACTCCTGATGCTGCATCAGACATCGCACTGCCTGCACCTGACGCTACATCAGAAGCAGATTTGCCCATTCCGCATCCTGCAAAAGCAAATAACATCATCATTGCTATTAACGTTAAGCAAATAAATTTTTTCATAATATTCTCTTCCTTATATAAAAAATGGTGCCGTTGAACGACACCATTATTATTTGTAATATTTTTTAAATTATTTATTATTTTTTACAACAATATGAGGATATGGAATGGTTATTCCGTTCTCATCAAAAGTCAGTTTGACTCTTTCCTGCATAAAGTAATATACATCATAGTAATCATCTGGATCTACCCATGCAAACACAACAACTTCAATACCGCTGTCAAGGTGCTTTCCGATATGAACTTCAGGTTCAGGATCTTTCAGAATCATACCGTTTTCGGCAATAAGACTTGCAATAAGAGATTTTGCTTTGGATATATCATCGTCATAGCTTATGGTGTATTTAAGGTCAACTCTTCTCTTGTCAACCATTGTGCAATTAATAACATTGTTGGAAGTAAGTCTTGAGTTTGGTATGGTAACAATCTTATTATCAAGTGTATGTATTGTAGTAAAGAATATTTTAATATTTTCTACTCTGCCGGAAATTCCTTCGAATTCAAGAAGATCTCCTGCAACAAAGGGCTTGTTAAACAGTATTATCATACCGCTTGCAAGATTGCTTAAACTATCTTGTAATGCGAGACCCGCTGTAAGTGCAGCAGCACCGACAGCTGTAATGAGTGATGCAACATTTACCCCTATCGTTGCAAGCGCTGTTATAACAACAATCAGATACATTACAACTTTTGCCAGTGACATTATGAATGTTACTGCTGTGTGGTCTATATTTGTTTTCAGTAAAATCTTCTTTAATATTCTTGAAATTAATTTAACGCAAATATATCCGATAACTATTACTGCAACAAGCGATAATAACTTTGGCATAAAATCCATCAGCATTTCATTTATCTTTTCCATAAAATTATGCCTCGCTCTTAATAACAATTTCTGAAATAGTCTCTCCGTTTTTCCATTTTCTTATAATAACATTACCGTTTTCATCAATTGAAACACCTGTACCGTTTCTTTTACCGTCAGCATACGAACAAACATCGAGGAAATTCCCCTCAGAATCAAATCTTGCTCCATATCCGTCAGGAACATTATTTTTCCATTTACCGGAATGTATAGTTCCGTCACTGAGTCTGTAACCCGTACCGCAACCTTGTCTATTGCCGTTTTCCCAGTTTCCGACATAATTTATGTTACCTTCTTTGTAATAACATACGCCGAAACCATTTCTCTTATCATTTTTATATTCTCCGTCATAAGATGTAAGACCGTATGGTGTTACGGTTCTTCCTCTTCCTGTTCTGCAATTATTTTCATCAACTTCACCAAAATACGAATAACGTCCTGATTTTGTATTAATAATCATATTGCACGCTGAGTCTTTTTTTAACTCAAAGTCGTCATCATCATTATCGGTATTATTTTCAAATTCAGTAGATTGATTACCGGAAATAATTTTTTCTTCAATTATCAAAGAATTATCATTTTCTGAGTCGTGAACATCGACCTCTTTTTCAGTAACAACTTTACTATCAAAATTTTCCTCGATATTTATTTCAGAAAACATTTCATCAGTAGTGTTTTTGAGGGACTCAACAGGTACCTCTACTGAAGTAGTGTTTTCTTCATTTACATCTTTATCGACAAACATATCAGGTGAAGTTTGATTGAGAATTTCTCCGAAGAGATCTTTGTTTGACTTGTGAGCCTCAGCAAGTATACTTGCGATTTTATCGTATGCAGAATACGGCTTTTCTTCATTTTCAGCTAAAGAGGCTATAGGTTCAGCATTATCATTTGAATTGACACTTATTTCTGGTATATCGTTATCCTCAAGATAATCGGCTGAGGAAAGGTCAATAGTACCGCTTATTACATTTACATCCGAAAACTTAGCTTCACTAAAGTTAAAACCTTCGCAGATAGTTTTGCTTGTTGAAGTTTCAAACTCAGGCATATCTTCAGGTATAAAAGATTCTTCGTACCAGATCATACCAACATTTGAATATATAAGCGCACAACAATTATCACGAGGTGCTTCAAGAGAAGGATAAAGAATTTTTTTACTTCTGCCGCCGTCAGAAGTAAAATTCAAAAGCTCAAGAGCTGTAACACCACAAATCTTTTTTGGTGTTAAAACTGCAACGAGTACATTCTCAAAAAAGTTATCATAGTACTCTGTTCTAAGCCAATTATGATCATAATCAAAATATTGTCTTTTATAAATTATGCCGTTCTCACTATAGAATATGACACAGTATACCCCGCCGGTTGCTTTTTTTACAGTCTGATAGGGTCTGTTGTTTCTGGTGATTTTCCATGAAAATGGCTCTTTCTTCCCCATATAATATGAAAGATTATATACCTTGTTGTCAAAAGTGATTTCAGTTTTATCACGTTGCGGACTCATATTAGAGTTAAAGTAATTAGCTCTGACTCCTGCAAGTGCATCATTTTTAAAATCAAGCTTTTCAAAATCCGAAACCAATGCGGAAAAAATAATTAATCCGTCCGTTATTTTTTTTGAATCAATAAGCATAACATTAATTCCCTTTTAGAATTTAAAACAATATTTGAAATTAAATTTATATAAAAATCAAGGGCGAACATAGTCCGCCCGAGAAATACATAGTCGAAATTTAAATCAAATTGAAATTGACATAGCAGTATCATAAAGTTCCTGGTCAAATACACGTTCCATATCAAGCGCCTCGTTGATATCAAGATCAACAATTTTGCCTTCACGCATAACAACAACACGATTACCGATATTCTGGTCAAGAAGCTGAACAGCCTTATAGCCCATCTGGCTTGCAACAACCCTATCACGAAGTGTTGGTGAACCGCCACGCTGTACATGACCGAGAACAGTTGCTCTTGTTTCAATACCGAGACGCTGTTCGATATATTTTGCAAGGTCCTGAACTCCGCCTACACCTTCAGCAACAACAATCACAAAGTGTTTTTTGCCTGTTTTCTGAGTATTTACAATTCTTGCAATAACGTCACGTTCAATGTTGTATTCAACTTCAGGAACAAGAATTGCCGTTGCACCTGTTGCAATACCTGTCTGTAAAGCGATATCACCACAACGTCTGCCCATTACCTCGACAATTGAACAACGGTCATGTGACTGAGCAGTATCTCTGATACGGTCAACCATCTGAATTGCTGTGTTCATTGCTGTATCAAAACCTACTGTATATTCTGAGCAAGCGATATCGTTATCAATAGTACCCGGAACACCGATACAATTGATTCCGCCCTCATTTGTAAGTAAACGTGCGCCACGGAAAGAACCGTCACCGCCGATTACAACTACACCTGAAATATCAAGACTTCTGCAAAAATCAGCAGCTTTTTTTACGCCGGCAGGAGTCGGATACTCGTCACTTCTTGCTGTATAGAGCATTGTACCACCGTTACCGATTATGTCAGAAACACTTCTCAAATTCATTTCCTGAACATCGCCATTGAGAAGACCGTTATATCCACGGTAAACACCGTAAACTTTCATACCTTTATTTATTCCAGCACGAACTACAGCTCTGACAGCTGCATTCATTCCCGGTGCGTCACCGCCGCTTGTAAGTACTGCAATTGATTTCTGTGCCATAAAACTACCTCCATAAGGTTATTAACTTAATCTATTATAATACAATTGATTTTTCTTTACAAGGGGATTTTTGAATTTTACGAAAATTAATTACATTTAATTACAAAACTTACCGATTTCTTGACAATATATTGTATTGGCACTATAATACTATTATAAATGCATTCTTTTGCAGAAATCAGGAAATTAAAAAATCACGGAGGAAATTATGACTAAACTTTATCTTGCCATTCCTTGTTACAACGAAGAGGAAGTTCTCAGGGATTCTGCAGCAAAACTTTTAAATAAGTACAACAATATGATGGCTGAAGGAAAAATCACTTCTGACAGTAAGATAGTGTTCATTGATGACGGTTCAAAAGACAAAACCTGGAGTATTATCAGTGAACTTCACAAGGAAAATCCTGTTTTTCAGGGTATCAAGCTCAGCAGAAACAGAGGTCACCAGAATGCACTTCTCTGCGGTCTTATAACTTTGAAGGACAAGGCTGATGCTGTAATCTCAATTGATGCAGATTTACAGGACGATATCAACACATTTGACGATATGGTTGCTAAGTATGAAGAGGGTTGCGATGTAGTTTACGGTGTTCGTTCAAAGAGAGAGACTGATACTTTCTTTAAACGTTTCACCGCCGAGGCTTTTTATAAAATTCTCAACAAAATGGGAGCAAAGGTTATTTTCAACCACGCAGACTTCAGACTTATGAGCAGAAGAGCTCTTGAGGCTTTTTCACAATATAAGGAAACAAATATATTCCTCAGAGGTATGGTTCCCCTTATCGGTTACAAGTCAGATGTGGTTACTTACGAACGTTCAGAACGTCTTTTAGGTGAAAGTAAATATCCGCTCAAGAAGATGCTTGCTCTTGCATGGGAAGGCATCACCTCTATGAGCATTCAGCCTATCAGACTTATTACAGGTCTCGGTGCAATCGTTTTTGCAATAAGCATTATTATGGTTATTTATTCACTTGTAAGCTTCTTTATCGGAGCTGCTGTATCAGGCTGGGCAAGTATCTTATGTTCAATCTGGGCACTTGGCGGTTTACAACTTCTTGCTATCGGTATTATTGGTGAATATATCGGAAAAATTTATCTTGAAAGCAAACATCGTCCGAGATTTATTGTTGAGGAGTTTCTTGAAGACTGATGAATGATAACAGATTATCTAAAGTATTAAATCGCATTTTTCATATTGTTTTTCTGTTCTGTTTCAGTGCAGTCCTTGTTTGTATTTTATTTTTTGGATATAGAAGTGAAAAACTTGGTTATTCAACAAAAGAACGTATATTTGTAATTCTGGGATTTATTGTTTTACTTGCAATCCTCACAGGTGTTTACATTTTTATACAGAAATTTAACACTCGTCCGAAACTGAGAGTCAAACGACAGCTTACAGACAGGCATATTAAAATTATCTTCTTCTCTGTTGCAGGAGTTATGCTCGCCATACAGCTTCTTATAGGTTATCTTCTCCAGATGGAACCTGTTACTGATATGACTTATCTGAACAGATATGCAATGGATTTCGGTAGAACAGGCAATTTTGATCTTATCCAGCAGGATTGTCAAAAAGGCAGTGTTTATCTGATAAGATATCCTAACAATTTTGCTATTGTTTTTTTGCTTTCATTTATCTACAGAATCGGTTATATGATTTTCGGATATATTCCTACATGGTTACCTATTATATTTAACGCATTCGCTATTAATATATCTGTAATACTTACCGTGTTTACTGCAAGAAAACTTTTTGGTAACAGAAAAGCAATGTTTGTTCTTATCTTGTGCTTCTTCTTTGCTCCGTATTATACTTATGTCCCCTATTACTACACGGATTCAATTTCAATGCCGTTTTGTGTAGCATCTATATACTTGTTTGTATGTGCTGTTAAATCAGAAACCAAATATAAAAAATATATACTAATGGCTTTATGTGGAGTATTCACTTTTATAGGTTTCAAACTCAAAGGCAGTGTTATTATACTGCTTGCTGTAGCGATAGTTTATCTTGTTATCAAGTTTGGAATTAAAAAAATTCTGTGTTTTACGCTTGCCTTGATTATAGGTTTCGGCTCAGTCAATATTGCCTATTCTGCTGTTTTCAAAAGTATGAATATTGTAACAGAAGAGCAATCGGATAAGTACGAATATCCTGTTACTCACTGGATTATGATGGGACTCAAAGGGCTTGGTCATTATAATCTTAAGGACAGCCAGTATACCGAGAGTTTTCCTACCAAAGCAGAAAAACAAGAAGCTAATATTGAAGAAATCAAGAATCGTATTAAAGATTTCGGTATACCAGGTCTTGCGTCACATATAGCATCTAAAACTGTGTGGACTTGGGAAGACGGGACCTACTATATATCACATCATATAGAAAAGCCTGTCAGAAGAAATATTCTTCACGAATTTGTTCTTGATGAAGGCAAATATCATTTGGTTTTCTATATTTACAGTTGTGGATATCAATTGTTTCTAATCTTTATGATTTTAATTTCAATTTTTAAAGGGTTCAGAAAACCTGAAATTAATTTGATGACTTTTCTTAAAGGAATAGTCTTTGCGACTTTGATTTTCTTTATAATCTGGGAAACTCGTTCGAGATATCTGTACAATTTCACACCGATATTTATTCTTCTGTCAGCCGACGGAATGGATTATTATGTAAGTAAGTTAAAGCTTGTTAAAGGAAAATTGGCAAAGAAAAAATCTCAATGACTTTCAACGGTAGACTTCACGTCTACCGTTTTTGTTTATTTAAATAATCTGTCTATATTTCTATTAATTTATTGTAAAAAGAAGAATTTTATGTTATCATATAATAAATTTAACTATTTTAAGGAGAGACTTTTTATGGATATCAAGAAATTGCAAAACCGTAATACCGCAATGGATATCATAAGAATTGTAGCAGTGTTCACTGTACTATCAGTACATTTTTTTCTGCATAACGGTTTCTACAGTGAAACTGTAAAAGGCATTGAAATGTACATAATGGTAACTATGAGAACACTGTTTTCAGTTTGTGTCCCCATGTTTATTATGTTGACAGGATATCTTATGAGTAAAAAAACACTGAGCAAAAAATATTATTCGGGCATTGCCAAAACGTTGATCGTTTTTGTACTTGCGACGATTGCTTGTATGATATTCAAGGCAATCCACAACCATGAAATTTATTCGTTATTTGACTTCTTATTTGATACACTTGATTTCACGGGAGCAAATTATTCTTGGTATATAGAAATGTATATCGGATTGTTTTTGCTTGCGCCATTTCTTAACCTTGCTTATAACAAGCTTGGAAGTCAAAAACATAAAATGGTTCTTGTGGGAACAATGATTTTTCTTACAGTTATTCCTACTGCTTTGAATATTTTCAACTTTGAAACTAAGACATGGTGGTTTGATCCGAAAAGTTCAGATACATTTGCAACTCTTGTACCTGACTGGTGGATGGGCTTCTATCCTATAACTTACTATTTTACTGGTTGCTATATCCGTGAATACGGTCTTAAACTTAAAACAAGAACTCTGATTATTCTTTTCGTTGCATCTTTGGTTCTGTTCAGTTCTTTCAACTATTACAGAAGTTATGGCACAACTTTCAAATCAGGTATATATGTTTACTGGTATGGTTTTGAGCCATACATTCTTACGGCTTTTCTCTTTACACTTTTAAGCAGAATTAAAACCGACAATTGGGCTACAGGCGTAAAATATCTTTTATGGAAAGTCTCTGATCTCGCTTTAGGTATTTATCTATTATCATTTATATTTGATTCACTTGTTTATCCTATCCTGAACAAAGCTGTAACACCTATGACCTCAAGACTTCCCTTCTACCTTGTTACAGTTCCTATGGTTTTTATTGGTTCAACTTTTGCATCGGCTATCATTAATTTCATAGCAAAGTGGATTCAGATATTATTTAGAAATATTGTTTCATACATAAAAAAACAATGCAGCAGAGAAGACAAGAACAAATGGCAAGTTATCCTGTTTATTGTGCTTATGGCTGGTGGATTGCTTTTTTCTATTTGGAAATGTTTCTATGGTTTCGGCGGAAATGATGAAGCCTTCTATCTTACTGTTCCGCACCGACTTACCTTAGGTGATGCGTTCATAAGCGATGAATGGCATCTTTCGCAACTTTCCGGATTCCTTACCCTTCCATTTACTTGGCTTTATACAACAATTACAGGCTCTACAGATGGCATAATTCTTGCAGCAAGATTTGTTTATGTGATCTTCCACGGTGTTATTTCTGTGGCAATTTATACTCGTCTGAGAAAATACGGCTATATTTCCGTTTTTGCCTGTGCATTTTTCTTCATATATACACCATACAATATTATGGCTATGAGCTATAATACAATGGGACTTGACCTTGTAGCACTCTGCGGTGTAATTATGGGAACTGCGAGCTACAAAAAGAAACTTCCGCTTATTATCAGCGGTGTTGCCTTTGCAGGTGCTGTGCTCTGCTGTCCGTATCTTGCAGTAGCTTATATTTTGTATGGCTTATGTATGATTGTGCATACTTTGCTAAAAAAGAAAAACACAAAATTCATACTTAAAAGTGAATTATTTGCAGGAAGAACATTCCTTTTCTTTAGTATCGGAATCTTTGCGCTTGCGGCTGTTTTCCTTGTGTTTGCACTTTCCAGGGTAAGTATAAGTGAGATTTTTGAATATCTCCCCTACCTTA
>JBGUUJ010000200.1:0-17321 GCA_045133455.1 Ruminococcus sp. | reverse complement strand
TTTCAATTTTATCGATTTTACTGTTCTTTTCAATGACAGCAGAAACTATTTTATCGTCTTTAGTTTCAAAGCCGATAAGCTTAGTTTCAAACAAAACCTGACCACCGAGAGAGATAATCTCTTCCCTTATATTTTTAACGGTGATTCTTAGATTATCTGTACCGATATGCGGTTTTGCATTGTACAGAATCTCATTAGGGGCACCATGTTTTACAAACTCTTCAAGCACCTTTCTCTGTCGTAAATCCTTAGTTCCGGTATTCAGTTTGCCATCAGAAAAAGTTCCTGCACCGCCTTCACCGAATTGAACGTTTGAAATGATGTCAAGCTGACCTGTCTGCCAGAATTTCTGTACATCGGCAGTTCTGCTGTCAACATCACGACCTCTTTCTATTACAATGGGTTTTGCACCACTCTGAGCAAGTATGAGAGAAGCAAATAATCCTGCAGGACCCATTCCCACAATAACAGGGGAAGGTTTGTCTTTCCATTTTTTTATTTTATAGTCGTAGGGAGTAACTTTAGATGCATTTTTGCATTTCTTCAGTATTACATCTTCATTTGTGTTAAGTTCAACGTCAATTGTGCATAAAAAGAAAATGTTGTCCCTTTTCCTTGCGTCAACAGACCTTCTAAACATTGAGGTGCAGACTATTGCATTTTTATCTATTCTTAATTCTCTCGCTACTTTTTTTCTGATAATTTCATCATTATAGTCGAGAGGTATATGCACGTTGTTTACTCTTATCATAGATTTTCTCCTGCCAAATATCCGCTTGCAAATGCAAAATGTAGATTAAATCCGCCACATTCACCGCAGATGTCAATTGCTTCGCCACAGATATATAAGTTTTTTACAAGTCTGCTCTGCATAGTTTTTTCATCAATTTCATTTCCGAAAACTCCGCCCGAAGTGCATTGAGCCTGATCAAATCCGGAATTTTCAATTACTGAAAACTTCATATTTTTAACAGTAGTAACAAGCTTATCAATTTCATCCCTGTTGAGCGTGGAACATTTTCTTGAAAAATCTTTAATTCCGCTGATTTTGAGAATTGCCTGACTGAGTCTTTTTTGGAAAATACCTGTAAACAGATTATCAATCTCCATATTTGTAAACAGCTTAATATTTTTATTGATGAATGAATATAATTCTTTATAAGAATAATCTGATAATAAATCAAGTGAAATTATACTGTCTTTTTTTGTGTAAAGAGAGAGATTAAAAATACAGATGCCTGAAAGGGCGTTTTCAGCAAACTGAATTTCGCCTGACTCAGACTTAATCTTTCTATTTCCGTCATAAAGTGTTGCTTTTCCCGTAACTCTGATACCTTTCAGTGATTTCAGAACATCTGATTTTACTTTTACTGAACAGAGAACAGGGGAAAAAGATTTAAAACTATGCCCAAAGTTCTTAAGATAATCTGACGCACTGCCGTTGCCTCCGAGTTTAGGAGAAGCCTTTGAACCATTGGCTATAACAAGCTTATCGGAGTTAAATTCATTTTTATCTGTTATTACAGTGAAAGTATTTTTACTCCTTCGGATACTTTTAATATTCTCTCCGCAGAAAATATTTACTCCAAGTCTTTCACAAGCGAATCTCAGAACATCAAGTACAGCACTTGCCTGTTTGCATATAGGATAATATCTGCCCTCACTGTCACAGAAAGTGAGCAACCCGAGATTCTTGAAAACGTCAAGTATAAACCCCGTGTCGTATTTTTTAAAAATATAACCGCTTTGATTTCTAAAAGAACCGCTATACTTGTCAATTGATATATATTTGTTTGTAAGATTACATCTTCCGTTACCTGTTGAAAGGAGTTTTTTACCGACTCGGTCATTCTTTTCAATTATTGCCACGGAAATATTTTTATTTTTTAGCTTAGCAGAAACGGCACACATAATTCCGGAAGCACCGCCGCCAATTATAATTGCGTCATAAAAGTTTAAACTCATAATTACTCTTCCTATATAAAAAGGGCGATTAAATCGCCCTTAAATTATGCTGTAGCCATACTGAATGCGCTGAAACCGAGCATAGTACAAGCCCCGATGATAATACCCGCCATAACAACACCTAACATACAAGCCAGTACACTTGATTTGAAGTCCATATCAAGGAAGCTTGCCGCAAGTGTTCCTGTCCATGCGCCTGTGCCGGGAAGCGGAATACCTACAAAAAGCATAAGTGCAACAAATAAACCTTTACCTGCTTTAGCCTGAAGTTTTTTACCGCCTTTTTCGCCTTTTTCAATACAGAAAGTGAAAAACTTTCCGATGAATTTCTTATCTTTACCCCAGAGAAGTATTTTTCTCGCAAAGAAGAAAATAAAAGGAACAGGTAACATATTTCCGACAATAGCGACAGCTAAACAAATCCATGGATTTCCGCCGAAGCCTACTCCGATAGGAATAGCACCTCTGAGTTCAATAATCGGCACCATTGATACGAGAAATGTAATAATATAAGGTAACAGCATTTCAAACATAATAAATTACTCCTTAAAAAATCAGTTTATAGAATAAATATTGCAAATACCAAATTAGTATAACAGAAATGTCAATGTTTTTCAATATAAAACTTTCTATTTTAAAGAAAGATATCCAATATTAATTTATACATTATGATAAAAACAAAGTATGTCCATTGACTTTATAAACATTTCCTGTAAAATATACTAAGGAGTGGTTGTATGAAAGAGAGTTCAACTTCGCTAAGATTTAGAATAATAGCTTTTGTGCTTACGTTTTCAGTAATTGCATTTGCCTTCATTCATTCTTCGATGCCATCGGAAGTTTCGGGGGAAGAAAGTGAAAGCGTAATGGGTATAATGCAGTATATATTAAATTTCTTTGGGTATACAGGTGAGCTTACTGACCATTTTGTGCGAAAATTGGCACATTTCACCGAATACACTGCAATAGGTGCACTTCTTGTATGCTGTGCATATTCATTTGACCGAATCAAGCCGTATAAATACTATGGACAGATTTTGTTTTTCGGAATTGCTACGGCAGTGTGTGATGAAACAATACAGCTAAATGTACCGGGTCGTGCCGGAATGGTCACTGATGTGCTGCTTGATTTTGCAGGAGTAATTACAGGAGCGTTGTTTATGCTTCTTGTGTTTGTTATCTACAGACGAACAAGAAAAATAATGTATTAACACGGCAGATATCCGTTATTGGGATTGTCTGCCATTTTAATGCGAACGGAGATGGTGTAATGGAGAATATAAAGGAAGTACGAAAAGAAAATAAAATGGGAACTATGCCGATGACAAAGCTGATTTTTTCAATGTCATTGCCTGCGATTTTTTCTATGACAATTCAGGCTATGTACAACATTGTAGACAGTATTTATATCGGTCAATACAGTCTCAACGGACTTACTGCAATGTCACTTGCATTTCCGCTTCAGTTGCTTCTGGTTGCAGTAGCGGTAGGAACAGCGGTTGGTGTTAACTCGCTTGTTTCAAGAAAACTCGGTGAACATAATTTTAAAGAAGCAAATTCTGCGGCAACACACGGTCTGCTTACCTGCATTGTGAGCTACTTGATATTTCTTTTGTTAGGTTTGTTTGCAGTAGAACCTTTTATGCGTGCATACAGCAATAATGAAGAAATAGTTACATACGGAGCTCAGTATCTTTCAGTTGTATTGTGTTTTTCTATTTTTACAATCGTACAGGTGATGATTGAAAAAACATTGCAGGCAACAGGAGATATGATATTTCCGATGCTTTTCCAGCTTACCGGTGCTATAGTAAATATCATTTTTGACCCCATATATATTTTTGGATGGGGATTTATTCCGGAAATGGGCGTTTTAGGTGCAGCTATTGCAACTGTATTCGGTCAGTTCTGTGGAATGTTGTTTGCAATTATAGTTCTTTTTTGCAAAAAGCATGAAATAAAAATATCATTTAAAGGTTTTAGATTAAACCTTGGTTCAATCAAAAATATATATGCAGTAGGTTTTCCGTCAATTATTATGCAGTCCATCGGTTCTGTTATGATAATAGGACTCAATGCAATACTTGCAGCGTCAGAAGCGTCTGTAACAGTTCTCGGAATTTACTATAAATTACAGAGCTTTGTATTTATGCCTTGTTTTGGTCTTAATCAGGGGGTTATGCCGATTATCGGATATAACTATGGAGCAAAAAACAGGAAGCGAATGTATTCAGCTCTAAAAAGAGGCGTGTTGATAGCAGTTGTGATTATGACTATTGGTGTTGTTTTAATGTGGACAATCCCTGATCTTCTTATCTCTATGTTTGGAGGAACAAAAGAGATTATGAATATAGGTGTTTCTGCTTTAAAAATAATAAGTCTTTGTTTCATACCTGCCGCTGTGGGTATTTTATTCACGACACTGTTTCAGGCTGTCGGAAAGGGAATAAGGAGTTTGCTTATGTCCTTCTGTCGTCAGCTTGTGGTTCTTTTGCCTGTAGCTTACTTGCTTTCAGTTATTTTTGATTTGTCGGCAGTATGGTTTGCATTCCCTATAGCTGAATTCTGTTCACTTTTATTGGCAATTTGTTTCTTTATAAACCTTGTAAAAGGTAATTTTAAAAGACTTGGTTAAATTTGTCCGCCTCAATGCATATATTTGCATTGAGGTGATACTTTTTGAGCGAACAAAATAAAAATACAATAACTTATGATGACAACTGGAAGTCAGTAACACAAACGGAATATCCTGTAGTCTGCGCTCCGGATTCAGAAGAATCTAATGTCATAAAGTCCGAGAAGAAAAAAGATAATTCTCCTAAGCAACTGCTTATTACTATTCAGCTTATTGTATGTATCATAATTGCACTTGCTGCATTTATTTTGAAAGGTATCGGCGGTGATGTCTATGCAGCGGCACGGGATTGGTATTATACAAATCTGAATGATTCTGCGATATTTGAAAACAGTGATGAATTAGGATTAGACGGTATTTTCGGTACGGCAACTAAAGATGAAGTTTAGAATATTCTCGACCGAAGTAATAATATCTTATCTTCTGATTTGTTTTGCCGCAATATGCGTGATTTCAGGAGTGTTTGAAGGATTTATCTGTTGTCTTATCTCGGTAATGATACACGAAACAGGTCATATTACAGCTATGTGTGTTTTCGGATTTGCACCCGATAAAATCAAAATTTCGTTGTTTGAAATATCGATAAATGATAATTCAAGACATAAAAGAACGTTTTGGCAAAATTTAATTATAATTTTTTTTGGACCTTTTTTTAATTTTATTTGTTTTATTATGTTTTATCTGTTATACTTAAAAGGTAACGATGAATTTTATCCCTTTGCAATAGCAAATCTGTCTGTTGGATTATTTAATATGCTACCTGTACTCTCACTTGACGGAGGGCAATTATTATATGCAATTCTCGGGAGATTTTTTTCTGACAGCATTTCGGAAAAAACAGTAAATGTAGTAACATTTATTTTTTTGTTTCCGATGTTTGCATTCGGATTTTTACTTTTACTTAAATCAAAATATAACTTTTCACTGCTGATAGTCTGTATATATCTTGTGTTTTCGCTCGTTTGCAAAAATAACAGATATTATTAGCAGTAAAATACCACTGACGGAGGTTTATAATGGTCAGCAAGGAAGTTGAAAAACTCTTATTAAAAGTTCAGAAGCCAGGCAGATATGTCGGCGGTGAACTCAATGAAATAATCAAGGATAAGAAGAATGTTGATGTTAGATTTGCATTTTGCTTTCCCGATACATATGAGGTTGGAATGTCTCATCTCGGAATGAAGATTCTGTACAGCCAATTCAATTCGGTTGATTATATCTGGTGTGAACGTGTTTTTGCACCGTGGATTGATATGGAAGAGGAAATGATTAAGCATAACATTCCTCTCTATGCACTCGAAAGCGGAGACCCTGTATCAGAGTTTGATTTTATAGGATTCACATTGCAGTACGAACTGAGTTTTACAAATATGCTCAATATGCTCAAGCTTTCAAATGTCCCGATAAAAAGCTGTGATCGTAAGGACCTAAAGCAGATCGTAGTTGCAGGGGGACCTTGCGCCTGTAATCCTGAGCCGATAGCAGATTTTGTTGATTTATTCTTCATAGGTGAAGGAGAAGAAGTTGATCTTGAGGTAATAGAGCTTTTCAGAAAATGCCGTTCAGAGGGTAAGACAAAGCAGGAATTTTTAGAGCTTTGCGCACAGATTGAGGGTGTTTATGTACCTTCACTTTATGATGTTGAATACAACGAGGACGGCACAATAAAATCATTTACACCAAAAAACAACGCACCTGCTGTTATCCATAAAAGATTAATCAAGGATATGGATAATTCATATTATCCTGATAATTTCGTAGTGCCACTCGTAGAAATTGTCCACGACAGAGCAGTTCAGGAGATTTTTAGGGGTTGTATCAGAGGTTGTCGTTTCTGTCAGGCTGGTTTTATTTACCGTCCTGTTCGTGAGAAATCACCTGAAACAATTAATGTTCAGTGTAAGGCACTTTGTGAAAACACCGGTTATGATGAAGTATCTTTATCATCACTAAGTTCAAGCGACTACAGTCAGATTGTACCCCTTCTTGAGAAGCTCACAGAGTGGAGTAAGGATGAAAAGGTAAGTATCTCACTGCCCTCTCTTCGAGTTGACGGCTTTACTGATGACATTATGAATAAGATTAAGACAGTCAGAAAAAGCGGTCTTACATTTGCACCTGAAGCAGGAAGCCAAAGAATGCGTGATGTAATCAACAAAAATGTAAGGGAGGAAGAACTTCTCAGTACTTGCGCAACTGCATTTGACGGTGGATGGACCACAGTAAAATTGTACTTTATGATAGGACTTCCTACAGAAACACTGGAAGATGTAGCTGCTATTGCAAATCTCGGACAATCAGTTGTTGACACATATTACAAATGTCCTAACAAGCCTAAGGGTAAGTCAGTGAGAGTGACTGTTTCGGCTTCTTCATTTGTGCCGAAGCCTTTCACGCCATTCCAGTGGGAACCGCAGGATACAATTCCTGTATTGCACGAAAAACAGAATCACATTAAAGAAAGCATTACAACAAAGAAGATACAGTTCAATTATCACGATGCTGATACTAGCTATCTTGAGGCTGTGTTTGCAAGAGGCGACAGGAAACTCTGTAAGGTTATGGAGATTGCCTGTGAGAGGGGTTTCCATTTCGATGGCTGGAACGATTGTTTCAGTTTAGAAAAATGGCTTGAACTTTTTGAAGAGTGCGGAATTGATCCGTCATTCTACGCAAACCGTAGACGTTCATTTGATGAAATTCTTCCTTGGGATCACATTGATTACGGTGTCACCAAGGATTATCTCATCAAGGAATGTAAGAGAGCTTATGAAAATACAACAACACCGCATTGCAGATTAAAGTGCAATAATTGCGGTGCAGCAAAGTACGGGGAGGGTGTTTGCTTTGAAAAACGTAAGAATATGGTTTAAGAAAGATCTTGAGTGCAGATATATATCACACCTTGATTTGAACCGTTGTATGCTTAGAGCGTTACATAAAAGTAAAATCCCTGTATGGCATACAGAAGGTTTCAATCCGCACCCGTTTGCAACATTTCCATTGCCGTTATCTCTTGGTTTCAGAGGGGTAAATGAGTGTATGGACATTAAACTTGAAGACGATGATTATTCTTTTGAAGAAATAACAACAAAATTAAACGATTGCCTGCCAAGAGGAATACGGGTATTTGATGTTACTGAGCCTGTTATGAAAGCCGGGAAAATTGCATACGCTGATTTCAGAATAAAAATCGGTGATGATAAGACAAGCTCATCTGTGATTGCAGAAAAAATTAATCAATTCTTTAGCCTTGAAACTATTGAAGTTGAAAAAAAATCCAAAAAAGGTCTTAAAACAATCGACATAAAGCCAGGTATAAAGGCTTTCAGATGTGAAGAGAAGTTTGATTATGTATTTTTAGATGTAATTCTTTCAGCCGGAAGTGCAGATAATGTGAATCCGACGTTGCTTGTGAGTGCATTTGAAAGATTTACCGATAAAGCGTATGATACAGATATTACAAGAAACAACCTTTATAATTCTGATATGGAATTATTTAGATAGGTGATTTTATGTTTGAATTTACTATAAAAGAAAGTGCTCTGCTCAATGAATTCAAAACTTTGCTGACTGATTACATCAATAAGGCCTATAAATTCACAATGAGCTATATATCTAATCCCGTTCTTGCTGATTACAAGGAGAACGAAAGACTTATTCTGATTGTAATAAATAAGTCGATTTTTCAGAATTTGTACAGCTTTCTCAAGTTGAATGAAAGCAATATGCAGTTTGCATCATTTTCCTGCCTTGAAACTGCGGTCAATTCAATGAGACTTTATAATGTTCTTTCGACGAATCCCGATTATATGTACTCCTATATTACAGACGAGAATTTTTCACTTGAGAAGTGCGAACTTGAAATTCTCGAAAAGCAGGAAAGTTACGAACAAAATAGGGAAGAATTTTCTTTGAGAGAATTTTCAAGAGGTATTCATAAGATAAATACTTTCGAACTCAAAAATTCTTCAATTTCCACACAAATAGTCGATAACAACATTTACCTCGGCTTATCCTGTGGAAAGACGCTCAGTGATGATTTACAGAATGAAGTCAGAAAAAACATAGTCGGAGCGTATCTGTCGTTGCAGATGCATACAAAAATGTTTTTCAACGGAGGTATTGATTCTGAACTTGAAGAACTCGAGGATAATATCTATGCAAAATTTCTTGAATACATAAAGAAATTTTCGTAATTTTCTTTAAAAATTCACGTTCCTTTGTTTTAGTGTTCAAATTTTTGTCACATAAAGGTTTTATTATATAATCATAGCAAAAATAAATAACACAGACAAATCCTCATATAGTTTTTTCATAGATTTTCCTCTCCCTTTTGTCGTAAGACATCAAAGAAGGCCGACCATGTTTGTCGGTCTTTTTACGTTATAGATAATTGCTCGGTTACATTCGGGCGTAGAAGGCTTGACAAAACTTCACCAACAGAAGTTGTTATTGTTGAGAAGTAGAGTCTTGATAAAATACCAATATCTGTAGCGAAATAAAAATATCAAGCTGTCTGCACGAAATGCGTGCGAGGTACTCGCCCGCTTATGGAGGATATTATGCATTATTATTCCTTAAACGAATATTTAAAGAAGAAGTATGGTGAAAAGATATATAAAATTTCACTTGATGGCGGAATGACCTGTCCTAACCGTGACGGAACGCTGAGCAGTAAAGGATGTATATTCTGCAGTAAAGGCGGTTCAGGTGAATTTTCAGCTGACAGAAAACTGACGATAACTGAACAGATAGAGCAAGCTAAGCTTCGTATAAAAGCAAAAACCGATTGTAAAAAGTTCATTGCTTATTTTCAGCCGTTTACAAATACATATGCAAGCGTTGACTATCTCAGAAAGATTTTTTATGAAGCAATTGAAAATCCTGAGATTGCCATTTTGTCAATAGCAACTCGCCCCGATTGTCTTGGAGACGATGTTGTTGGGTTGCTCAGTGAACTGAATAAAATCAAGCCTGTATGGATTGAACTCGGACTCCAAACAATCCATAAAACTACCTCAGATTATATAAGAAGATGTTATGAATTGGACATTTATGATAATGCCGTAAAAAGACTGAAAAATAATAATATTGAAATTATCACTCACATAATTTTAGGCTTGCCTTATGAAACAAAAGAAATGATGCTCGAAAGTGTCAGATATGCAGGGGAGAGAAGCGACGGAATAAAACTTCAACTTTTACACGTTCTTAAAGATACAGATTTGTTTGATGAATATGAGAACGGAAAATTCAGAACGCTTGAAATGGAAGAATATATAGATTTAATATGTGATTGTATAGAAATTCTGCCTGAAAATGTTGTGGTTCACAGACTTACGGGCGATGGCGATAAAAAACTTCTTGTAGCACCTTTGTGGAGTGCTGATAAGAAAAGAGTGCTTAACTCTATCGATAAAACATTCCGTGAAAGAAATGTTGCGCAGGGAAAACGATATATATAGAAGAAGCTCCGATTATTCGTCGGAGCTTACGTTATTTTTGTCTATGTAATCTTTCTTCTTTGAAGTTCGCTTTCCAATAAAAAATCCTGTTCCAATGAGAAGAACAATGGCAACACCCGTACAGATGCCGATAATCAGATATTTTTTGTCACTTACAGAAATCGGGTTTAGTAATCCGAGTTCATCAAAGCTTGAAACAGAAGTAGTGTCCTGTTCCTTATCCCTTGTACTTTTACTTTTGCTATCAGCTTCACCGGTATCGGAAGATTTTTCACTTTTCTCTCTGTTCTCTGAATCAGAATTCTTACTGGTAACGGTTATTTTGGCAGAAGTGCATTTACCAATATCGGTTGATTTTACATCGGAATCAATACCATCATAAACTGAAAAATCTATGTAACTTGTTCCTGAATTTACAGCTTTGAATGTCAGAGTGAAAATAACGACACCGTTTTTAATGTTTTTTCCGTATGTATTCAAATAAACTGCTTTAATTGTATCATTGGTATCATTTACAGTGATTTTTGAATTATCATCTGTTTTTGCACTTCTAAATTCAATCATATTTTTGTCATACTCAAATTCAAAAGTAACAGCACTTAGAGGTTTATCAGAATTTGCAGTCATATCAACTGTAAAAAGTCTGTTATTATCGGTAGTGCAGTCGCTGAGCTCAAAAGATACAGTTTCGGCCGCATAAACAGAACATAATGATAAAACTAACAATATTATAACAGTTGTTATAGAAATAAGTCGTTTCATAATAAACACCGAAAATATAAAATCTGATAAGTGAGCCGTTTCAGTAGTTCAGACTTGCTTATCGAACTTTGTTTTGACGTATAGAAGGGGATTCAAACCCTCATATATGGATTTCCAATCAAAAGAAAATTTCTCAAAAACGGCTAATTTACCGGGGTTGAGTTTTTCAAAATCCGAGTGTAGCAAACCTGTAGTTGCTAATTTTCACTTAACTAAAATTGTAATTTTATTATAGCATCTTTTTAATGTCTTTGTAAAGAGTGTCAGTCTCTTGATTTATGTAATGGTTGAAGTATACAACCTGTTGCGGGGATGGTACACAATGTATTGTGGATGTATTGACAAAAAAGCCATAAATGTGTTATTATACAATAGAATACAAATGTATGGTTAATGAAAAATGTTTTTTAGATTTGGAACGGGGGATTATGAATAATGAATACTGCGATAATTCTTGCAGGCGGTGTCGGCAGTCGAATGGGTGCTGATAAACCAAAACAGTTCCTGATGGTTCAGGATAAGCCTATAATTGCCTATTGCTTTGAAATTTTTCAGAAACACACTGAAATAGACAATATGGTGGTTGTAGTCAGCGATGAATGGAAGGATTATGTTGAGAAACAGGCTCAGCAGTACGGGATAACAAAAATCTGCGGATATGCTCCTGCAGGAAAAACCCGCCAGCATTCAATTTATAATGGTCTGAAAGCTATAGAGGCGAACGCTCCTGACACAGATATAGTTATTGTACATGATGCAGCACGTCCGCTTGTTTCAGATCAGATTATATCTGATTGTATCAGCGGTGCTACAGAATATGAGGGTGCAATGCCTGTTATTTCTGTTAAAGATACTGTATATCAGAGCGAGGACGGTTGTAAAATCGGATGTCTTTTAAAACGTTCAGAGCTTTTTGCAGGACAGGCTCCTGAAAGCTTTAAGTTTAGAAAATATTTGCAAATTCATAACGAAGTTACTGATGAAGAAATTGGTCTGACAGCAGGAAGCAGTGAAATTGCATATCGTCATGGTATGGAAATCAGAATGGTTAAGGGAAGCGAAAGAAATCTTAAAATTACAACTGTAGAAGACCTTGAAACATTTGAGTCTATTTTGAAAGGTGCGAATTGATATGGATACAATGAAGGCAAGAGTATTAAGAGCAGTAGGAGATTTAGAGTATTGTGATTATCCTGTGCCACAGCTTAATCCGGGTGAAGTACTTTTTAAAGTTAAAGCCTGCGGAATATGCGGTTCAGATATTCCGAGAATATTTGTAAACGGAACATATCATTTTCCTACAATTCCCGGACATGAGTTTGCGGGAGATGTTGTTGCAGTTGCAGATGAAGAAAATAAGCATCTTATTGGTATGAGGGCAACTGTTTTTCCGCTTATTCCTTGCAAAAAGTGTGAAAGCTGTAATAATGTAAGTTATGAAATGTGTAAGTCTTATGATTATCTTGGCTCAAGAAGTGACGGTGCATTTGCTGAATATGTAAGAGTACCGGTATGGAATCTTGTTCCGATTCCTGATTCGGTTTCATATGAAGTTGCTGCAATGACTGAGCCTTGCGCAGTAGGTGTTCACGCTTTAAGACGTGCACAGATTGAAATCGGTGATACTGTTGTTATCTACGGACCCGGTACAATCGGTATGCTTATTGCTCAGTGGGCAAGAGCATGGGGTGCCAAGGTTCTTCTTGTAGGTACAGATGTTAATAACTGGGATTTTATCGAAAGTCTTGGATTCTATGATTACTGCAATTCTTCACACGAAGATCCTATTGAATGGGTTAAGAAGATGACAAACGGTGTTGGTGCAGATATCGCTGTAGAAGCTGTAGGTGTGCCTGTGACTGCCTGTAACTGTCTTGAATCTGCTGCTTCAGGCGGTAAGGTTATTTTTGTAGGAAATCCTCACGGTGACTTTACATTCCCACAGAACACATATTGGCAGATTTTAAGAAAACAGCTTACAATTTACGGTACTTGGAATTCAAGCTACAATGATATTCACAAGAGTGACTGGAATCTTGTTGTGGATGCTATGGCTAACGGTAAAATTGATGCTGAAAAGCTAATTACCCATAGATTTAACCTTGAAAATATGGATAAGGGGCTTGATATTATGAAGAATAATACTGAGTTCTTTGCTAAGATTATGGTAGTTAACGAAGACTAAAGAGGTGTTTTTATGAGAGGAATGCTCTCGCCGTCACTTATGTGTGCAGATCTTCTGAATCTTGAATCAGAGATTAAAGCACTTGATAATCTCGGTGTTGATTATGTTCACCTTGATTTTATGGACGGAAAATTTGTTCCGAATATTACGCTTGACACAAATCTTATTAAAGCCGTAAAATCTGTTCTTACAAATATGAAAAGAGATATTCATATTATGGCTTACCGACCTGAACAGTATTTTGACAGAATGGATATCGGCAATGATGATATTGTAGCAGTTCATTATGAGGCTTGTGAGAATCTTCATGAGGTTATTGCCGATATACGTTTAAGAGGGGCAAATCCTTTTGTTGTAATTAGCCCTGATACAAAACCTGATGTTCTTAAGGATTATCTTGATGAAATTGACGGTATCCTTGTAATGACAGTTTATCCGGGATTTGCAGGACAGCCGATAGTTGAAGGCAGTTTTGATAAAATCAAAGAAGTAAGAAAGCTTATTGATGAGTCAGGCAAGAATATTGTTCTTGAGGTTGATGGTCATGTAAGCTGGGATTTATGTCAGAAAATGCGTGAGTGTGGTGCTGACTTGTTTGTTGCAGGTTCTTCATCTGTGTATTCCAAGGGAATTGAACTTGATGAAGCTGTACACAGAATGATGAAATTAATCAATTAAATTCGGGGTGTATTTTTTGGAATACAAAATAGAGATTAAGGAATTATTTATTCAGGACCGTAAGCTGGTTCTTACAATAATGGGTGAGATAGCTGATGATACTATTAATTCCCACTTTTTATCAAAGCCGAAGATAGTTTTACATTTTAAAAGCGATAAAGAGGACAGACGTATCCCGTTTGTCCTTTCTAACGTAACTTATGTTGACGGCAAATGCTTTTTCTCAGGAAAATATACATACAGACTTGATATGCTTTTCTGGAAAACAAGAAAAGATTGTCTGCCTTTTGATATGTATCTGAACTTTGGTTTTGCAGATTTCTATGAAGAAAAGATTTCTGCTGACCTGACTCCTGAATTGTTTGAAACAGATGACAAATGTTATGGTTATACTTTTGAAGGGGATCATTTCAGATTTATTCCTAATAAAAAGAAAATCAACCATACTCCTGTAGCTCGTTTCTTTGTCAACTTTGCTGATTTTATAATCAATTTTCTTGAATATCTTGTTGCGATTTTAATGCTTCCTGTTTTTGTTATTGACGGACTTCTTCGACTCACAGAAATTAAGAGATTTCCGGCTCGTTTTAATGATGAAAGCAGTTTAAAATGCTTTGTTGCTTTTGTTTTCTGGAGATTTTCGCAGGTGTCAAGAAACAAAATTGCCTTATGGACTGTAAAGAGATTTATCTTTAAGAATTGTTTCAGATTTTATAAGCTGAGAAAAGTGAAGAACAATAAAATCACTTTCATTTCTTTAAGACGTGATGATATTTCAGGTAACTTTGCTTTTGTTTACGATAAGCTTAAAGATGATAGAAATCTTGACATTGATTTTATTCTCAATGAGCATACAATTGCGGAAATGTCTTTTAAGGAAATCAGAAAGTTTACAAAGGCTTGTGCAATCAGTAAAGTGGTAATTCTTGATGAATTCACACCGCAGATTCATTATATTGACTTAAGACCTCAGACAAAACTTATTCAGCTCTGGCATGCCTGCGGTGCTTTCAAGACTTTTGGTTTCACACGTCTTTCAAAGCCACAGGGTTCTCCTCAGCCTACTCGCAATCATAGAAGCTATGACTGCGTAACAGTAAGCTCGACCTATTGTAAAAAATGTCATTCTGAGGGATTCGGTATTCCTACAGATAATGTAAAAGCAACAGGTATTCCGAGAACAGACGTATTCTTCGATGAAGAATACAAGAAACAGGCGAGAGAAAAGTTTTATTCTGCACATCCTCATTTCAAAGATAAGAAGATTATTCTTTTTGCCCCTACTTTCAGAGGTATGGTTAAGGAAACTGCATTTTATCCAATTGAGATGTTTAATCTTGAAGAAGTATGCGCTAAACTACCTGAGGATTGTGTTTTCATCGTAAAGCATCATCCGTTCGTTAAAGATAAACAGCCTATCCCTGAAAAATACAAGGACAGGATTATTGACTTGTCGGAAGATAATGAACTCAATGACCTTCTGTTTGTAACAGATGCGATTATCACCGACTATTCTTCACTTGTATTTGAAGCTTCGCTTCTTGATATACCGATGATTTTTTATGTTTTTGACCTTGAAAAGTATATCAATGAGAGAGATTTCTACTTTGATTTTAAACTTTATGCACCCGGTAAGATTGTTTATTCGCAGGATCAGCTTATTGAAGTTATCAAAGAGGAAGATTACTGTGCTGAAAAAATCAAGCCGTTTGCTGATATGTTCTTTGATTATCGTGATGGTAAGTCAACAGAACGTGTTGTAAATTTAATTTACGAAAATTTAAAATAATGCTTGACAAGATATAATTTGTGTATTATAATAATTTAGAAAAATAAAGCAAAGCAGAAATGCTTTCACCTGTGGGGTGTCGTCTGCACGGGTCAATACTAAAACTATTTTGTTGTGTATTGTTATGCGGACGGATGTATTTCTGTCCGCATTTATTATTTTAAAGTACTTTGGAGGTGCTTACCCATCGGCAAGAAAGATAATATTCAGATTAATGAAGAAATCCGTGACAAAGAGCTCAGAATAATCGGTTCTGACGGTCAGCAGCTTGGTATTATGTCCGCTAAGGATGCTCTTAATCTTGCAGAGCAGAAAAATCTTGACTTGGTTAAGATTGCTCCGCACAGCAATCCGCCTGTATGTAAAATTATGGATTACGGAAAATACCGCTTTGAACAGGCTAAGAGAGAAAAAGAAGCAAGAAAGAATCAGCGTGTAGTTGATATTAAGGAAGTAAGACTTTCACTCAACATTGATACACACGATTTCAACACAAAGCTTAACAACGCTCTTAAATTTATCAAACACGGCGATAAGGTAAAAGTTTCAATCCGTTTCAGAGGACGTGAAATGGGACATCCGGAAATTGGGCTTGAAACAATGAATCGTTTTGCCGAGGCATGCAGCGAAACAGCTGTTGTTGAAAAGCCTGCAAAGCTTGAAGGCCGCAATATGCTTATGTTTCTTGCGCCAAAGTCCAACAAGTAACTAAATAGGGAGGATACTATTATGCCTAAAATTAAAACACACAGCGGTGCCAAAAAACGTTTTAAACTTTCAAAAAACGGTAAAGTTATCCGTGCTCACGCTAACAAAAGTCATATCTTAAACAAGAAAACAAGAAAGCGTAAGAGAGTTTTACGTCAGACAGCAGTTACAGACAGAACAAATACTGCTCAGATGAAGCGTCTCATTCCTTATAAATAATCAACGCTTCTCAAAACTTAAAATATCTATAATCGGAGGTAACATATAATGGCACGTGTAAAAGGTGCGATGATGACTCGCAAAAGAAGAAAAAAGACATTAAAGCTTGCCAAAGGCTACTGGGGTTCTAAATCAAGACATTTTAAAATGGCTAAACAGGCCGTAATGAAGTCAGGCAACTATGCATATATCGGTCGTAAGCAGAGAAAGAGAGATTTCCGTCGTCTTTGGATCACTCGTATTTCAGCTGCTTGCAAGGCTAACGGTGTAAACTATTCAACATTTATGAATGGTCTTAAAAAAGCAGGAATTACATTAAACCGTAAGATGCTTTCTGAAATAGCTATTTCAGACCCTGCTGCTTTCACTTCACTTGTTGAACAGGCTAAAAACGCTTAATTAAAATTATTGTGATTGCGTTTGGGTTAACCCAAACGCAATTGCTGTTTTAAGGAGATTAATATGCTTATTCTTACAAGCAAGGATAACACTAATATAAAAAGTGCCGTAAAACTTAAAAAAAGCGCTAAGTTCAGACGTGAATCAGGTCTTTTCATTGCAGAAGGATTGAGAGTCTGCTATGATGCAATGCTAAGCAAGGCAGAAATTAATACGCTTTTTGTTACTGAGAAGGCTATTGAGAAAAATTCAGCTAAATATGATGAGCTTTCTTCTTATGCTAAAAAAACTTTTGTTATTTCACCGGCATTATTTGCCCTGATTAGCGACACAGAATCGCCTCAGGGATTTCTTTGTGTAATAAAAGCACTTGACAAAACGACTCAGTTTGATACAATAAAAAATGGCGGAAAATTTCTTGCACTTGATAATGTTCAGGATCCGAGTAATCTCGGTACGATTTTACGTTCGGCTGAGGCTTTCGGTGTTGATGGTGTTATCATGTCTAAGGAT
>JBGUUJ010000199.1:0-1529 GCA_045133455.1 Ruminococcus sp. | reverse complement strand
CTTAATTTCGCCAAAATTTCGATTTTTGTTTTCAGTCGGATACTTTCACTACCTCTACAAAATAATCGCACAAATCGGCAACGACGGCGAAACAACTGCCTTGCGACGATAAAAACGATAGAAACGATAAATCAGAGAGCGGTATTTTCATCGTACTTAACGTCACCATCGTCACCGACAGGCTCATATCTTATTTTCAGTCCCCGAACATTCTTATCTCTGAACGATTCAAAATAAACTCCGTTTTCTTCTAATTCGTAACGCCACTTATTCATTATTCTTTTAAGAAGTCGTGCTGTCATATTCTTACCGGTGCGTGAGTTGTATTCATCAACAAACTCTGCGTTACTTCCGTTGAAATATTTTTCTGCTTTAATCATCTCAATAATCAGATTCATTTCATCAGGCATAAGCATTTCAGAACTTTCTACACTGTCTGAAACCAAATCCCATATATGGTTGTCTTTTGAAAAGTTCAGTTCCAACTCTCTGTATTCAATATCCCTGCCCGTGCAAATCAATGTTGCACTGTTCTGACTGCGTTTGCTCCTATCAAGAGTAAATATTGTATCTGCACAGCCTGCAATACCGTTTGTTCCTGACAGCTTATTAAGCGGGTCCTTGTCGTCCTGCTTACGCATATGATGTACAAGCAGAATTGCTATTTGTAATTCATCAGCTATCTTCTTAATAGTTTCAATCTCCTTGTAATCACTTGCATAGCTTGTGTCTTTTGTATTCTGTCTGACCTTTTGCAAGGTATCAATAACAATCAGAACCGTATCGCTGTGCTCGTTTACGAAATTTCTTATCTGCTCTTCAAGTCCGTCAGAAAGAGAACAGCAGTCAGTGACAAAATAAACATCGCTCGTGACCTCATCAGTGATAGTCAATAGCCTGTCCTGTATCCTACTGTCCTTATCTTCAAGACACAAATACAGGGTTGTCCCCTTAGTTGTTTTGAAGTTCCAGATGTTTTCACCCTTTGCAATCTTCACACACCAGTCAAGCATCAACCAAGATTTGCCGATCTTAGGAGCGCCTGCAATAATCGCAAGTCCCTGCGGCAGAATACCTTGTATGACAAACTTTGTTCTCGGAAGATTCATATCCATCAATGTTTCTCCGTCTATGGCATTGAATTTCTTTTTAGTTTCCGTTTCACACATTTTTATCACCCTCTTTCGTTTGAAATTCAATTATTACTTACCTCCTTTCGCTTGTATTGTGGATAAATTTGTGTTAGACTTATATTTGTCATCGACAATATATTTTTATTCACTGACAATTTACAAGAGGGATTTATGTTTGAAAAGATACTTTACTGCGTTGGCAATAAGACAATAGAAATAAACGGAGAAGATTTTTCTCTCGGTGAACTTACCACCGAGGTACTCAATCTTCCCCGTAACGATTATCTGGAAATGAGAACTATTCTTGACTCTGCAATTCAGAAAACTTATAAATATGAAACCTCGCACGATTTAAAAGACTGGTTTGAAGCTAATGAAGATTTCATATTGCTTGAT
>JBGUUJ010000198.1:0-1278 GCA_045133455.1 Ruminococcus sp. | reverse complement strand
TAACAGCAAGAGGTACATCGTTTGTAGATAATATGATTAAATAGTCGAAAAAGTTAGCTTGAAAAATATAGTGTTTAAGACGTTTTTGAGTGCAAAAGTTAAGGGGCTGTCGCAAAATCTTGTCATTTGCGACAGCCCCATACTGGTACGGGTGTTCATAACGGACTTTGTAAAACAATAATTCAAACACCGACAGAAACACACATATTTTGCATTTGCACCTTTGATTATTTCAAAGTTTCTTCGTACAATCAAATTAAAGAAACGAGGAAACGGAATATGTCAAGATTTATAGAAGAGTTATATTACGGGAATATTGACCCACAGGCACGAAATACCAAAAACAACAAGGTTGTGTCTAAACAAATGAAAGTGTTATCTGACGCAGAGGCTTATCTGACCGAAGCACTAATTGATAAAAACAAACAGCTATTTATTGATTACACCAATGCGTGGAGTATTGTCAACGCAGAATCTAATCTTGATAGCTTTATTATGGGTTTCAGATTAGGTGCTAAATTTACGTTTGATACATTTGCATCAAACGAATCACCTTTTGAAGATTTATTGAAGGAGTGATTTGTATGGCTAAGAAATTTCATATTATTTTTGATGGTGATGAACGCAGGCTGATAATCGAAAGTCTTAATAATCTCAGAAATCATCTTCTATCGGAAGGTAGATATACTGACGCTGTTGATGAGGTTTCAATCAAGATTATGAGAGCTAAACAGAAAGCTTACAGAATAGCATACGAGGAGGACTAACAATGCAAAAACATACTTGCGATACAAAAACAGGCATAAGTTATACACTTCAGGGGGATTACTACTTACCTGATTTAACAATTCCGAAAACTGAATACCCAATAGGATTATGGGGACAACGTCACAAGCGATATATAAAGCAACATAGAAAGGTGTTCTATTACAGTTTGCTTACAGGTTGCAAAATAAACAGCTATCTTCACGAAGTAAATAAGCAGGCAGAAGAAATGTTCTTTAGATTGGTAAAAGAACTTGCCGAAAGAGAGAATGTAACCGAGCAACTTAAAGAAGAAAATTCTATGCTTTGGGTTCAGAAGATGAACAACATCCGCTCAAGAGTAACTGAATTAATAAATGATGAGTTGATTTATATCTAACAAGCACAGCGGCAGGGAGAAATCCTTGCCGTATTGTTTTGTCCCAATCTTAATTCTAACGAAAAATAAAATTATACGTTTGTGGTGCAAAATTAACTAAAATACAAGTCGTAAGCTCGTTTTGTAGGTTTGTC
>JBGUUJ010000197.1:0-1707 GCA_045133455.1 Ruminococcus sp. | reverse complement strand
CTGTCCGCACGGAATGCGTGCCATACTTCACTTCCCTACTTCTTCCTGATTCTTATATCTTTGCCGAGGAAATCGAGCTTTTGAGCGTTTCCGCTAATTCTTGAAACAAATCTTTCTGTATAAATTTTTTCAAGTTTTTTATGTCCGAGCGTGACCGGGTAATTTTCCGTAAATAAAAAAATTGAAAAATTTTTCAAAAAAGTGTTGACAAATAAACGTTTATGCTTTATAATAACTATCGTTGCTTGTTCGGAAGCGACAGCACATTGAGGAATAGTGTAACGGTAGCACGACAGACTCTGACTCTGTTTGTTGGGGTTCGAATCCCTATTCCTCAGCCATAAGCCCCGAATTTGTTTCGGGGCTCTTTTACTTCGAGGTGTAGCGCAGTTTGGTAGCGCACATCGTTCGGGACGATGGGGTCGCAAGTTCGAATCTTGTCACCTCGACCACAACTTAACGCCGACTCTTAAACGTAGGGGTTCGGCGTTAAATTTTACAATTTGGAGGATTATAATGAAAAAGGTAATATCACTTGCAACAGCACTTGTATTATTTCTTGCAATCTTCGCAGGTTGCGGTGCAAAGGAAGTAAATTTAAGTGAAGTAATGGATAAAATCAATGCTGATTCTAGTCTTTCTCTTCAGACGCTCGAAAGTGCAGATGATCTCAATACTTACTATAGCATTGAAACAGCAGATGTAAAGCAGTTTGCGGCTGAAATTGATTCAAACAACAATGCTCCTGTAGAAATCGTTCTTGTTGAAGCAGTTGATTCATCAGCAGCTGACAGAGTTGAGTCAGCACTCACAACACGTTACAATGCAATCATAAGCCAGTATTCATCATACACACCTGAGAAGCTTGATATGGTAAAGGCTTGCAAGGTAACAAAGGACGGCAACTTTGTTTCAATGATCGTAGCTGATAATGCATCAGAAATGCTCAATGTTTACTATGAGTATGTAAAATAATATCGGTATCCCGAAATCTTATGGGCGAACATTGTTCGCCCGTTTGTTTTGTTACGCAAAAATATAGATAACACCGCACAATCTACACGCTATAGTTATGCGTATGACCTATAGTATATATAATCCTCATTAAAAAGACTTTCAAGGCAGGAATTTTTATGACACAAAGCGAAATTCAGAAGAAATTTTCACATATGAACTCTATGCAACAGCAGGCTGTATTTACAACAGAAGGACCGCTTCTTATCCTTGCAGGTGCAGGTTCTGGCAAAACAACGGTTCTCGTAAACAGAATAGCCTATATTCTCCAGTCAGAACTGTGCAAACCGTGGCAGATACTTGCAATCACTTTCACAAACAAGGCGGCAGGTGAGCTCAAAGAAAGAATCTGCAATGCAGTACCTGAAGGCGGTGCGGATATATGGGCGGCGACTTTCCATTCAACCTGTGCAAGAATCCTCAGAAGATACGGTGACAGAATCGGTTATACAAGTCATTTTACTGTTTACGGAACGGACGATCAGAAAAAACTTATAAAAGATATTCTCAAACAGCTCCATATTGATGAAAAGATTTTACCTGCAAAGGCAATAATTTCTGAAATATCAAAAGCTAAGGATAAAATGCAGACACCTCAGGAGATGCTCAAGGAAGCAACTTTTGACAGCAGAAAAGCGTCGGTAGCCAAAGTTTATGAAGTATATCAAGCAAGGCTCAAAACTGCAGATGCAA
>JBGUUJ010000196.1:0-20483 GCA_045133455.1 Ruminococcus sp. | reverse complement strand
TTCTTCAACCTGCTGTGGTGTTATCTTCATAACAGCCGCCATTGCACCGGGATTCTCAGTTGCCGACTTATCCATAAGCTCGCCTCTTTTGCAGACAAGCCTGAAAGCTTCTTCGTCTGAAAGCATCTTTGAAAATGCAAGAGCTGAGATTTCTCCGAGTGAGAAACCTGCAACGCAGTCAGGCTTTATACCCTTTTCAACAAGTGCATAAGCCGCTGCAAGGTCAGCCGTGAACACGCAAGGCTGAGTGTTCACAGTCTTGCTGAGTTCTTCCATTGTGCCCTCAAAGCACTGCTTTGAAGTGCCTTTTCTGATTGAGTCGGCCATATCATACACAGCTTTTGCGGCAGGTGAGCTTTCATAAAGTTCCTTACCCATTCCGCTGTACTGTGCGCCCTGTCCTGAAAATATAAATGCTATTTTACCCATTTTGAAGCTCCGTTCAATACTTCTTCTGCCTGTGTAAACATTTCTTCAATCATTTCTCTTGCAGGCTGTTCCTTTTTAATCATACCTGCAACCTGACCTGCAAGAACCGTACCCTTTGATACATCTCCGCCTCTTGCTGCAAGTCTTACGGTACCGAGCCCCATCTTTTCAAGTTCCTCATCTGATACGTTAGATGAATCGTACTCAGCCTTTGTGTACTCTCTTGTGAATGAGTTTCTGATTGAACGAACAGGGTGTCCGAGTCTCTTACCTGTTACTACAGTGTCGATATCCTTAGCCTTAATAACTCTGTCTTTATACTCCTGAGCAATTGTACATTCTTCTGCTACGAGGAATCTTGTGCCGACCTGAACGCCTACTGCACCGAGCATAAATGCCGCTGCAATCTGTCTGCCGTCTGCAATACCGCCTGCTGCGATTACAGGAATTGATACTGCGTCAACTACCTGAGGAACAAGAGCCATTGTTGTGAGGTCGCCAACGTGACCGCCAGACTCGCCGCCTTCTGCGATTACTGCATAAGCACCGCTCTTCTCCATTTTTCTTGCAAGTGCAACACTTGGGATTACAGGGATAACCTTGATTCCTGCCTCAAGCCACTTTGGCATATATTTACCCGGATTGCCTGCGCCTGTTGTTACAACCTTGATACCCTCTTCAACAACAACATCTGCAACTTCGTCGGCAAACGGACTCATAAGCATAATGTTGACACCGAAAGGCTTGTCTGTAAGTTCCTTGCACTTACGGATTTCCTCTCTGAGCTGTTCTCCGTTTGAATTCATAGCTGCGATAAGACCAAGACCGCCTGCGTTTGATACGCCTGCCGCAAGAGATGCGTCAGCTACCCAAGCCATACCTCCCTGAAAGATAGGGAACTCAAGACCGAGAGACTGGTCGATTACTGTAGAAATCATATGTACATTCTCCTTTTTTGCAATTTACTGCGGTTTTTTGAGACTGTCCGATTTACAAGATTTCATCAGATTGAAATTTCTCAAAAGACGCAGATACCTTATTTTAGTATTATGGCATTTTAATTTAATACTACCTCAAACAGTCTGAAAAGTCAATATATAGACGCAATTTTTGGATATATATACATTAACTGCAATAATCTTCCAAGGATTTTTTTAGATTTTTTTCTCCTTCTATCTCAATTCCGAGTTCAAGAAGCATAATATCACCCTTCGGCAGACTGTCAACAGGAGTATCGGTTGTCATATAAGGGGTGCTTTCGCCCTTTTTGTACACCGTTATTCTGTTGTTCTCCGCTTTAAGTACAAATGTCATATTTTGTTCATTATTGTTTACCGTAGCCTGTACACTTTCAGTCTGTGCCGAGGTTGCGGGACTGAAAGCCACACCTGTAAACAGACACAACATAAGCATAATTCCTGTAATTGCAACCAGCTTTTTCATTAAATACCAATCCTTTTCGTTCAACAGCGTCTACATAAAATGTAAATACTTCACTCTCATCGCCCTTAGTTTTTACCATAAAACGGCTTTTATTCACGCTTTTACATAAAATTCACGGCTTTTGCACTGATATTTTTTATTAGAAAATTAATTTAATATATTTATTTTTTCCAATTCTGGTGCTATAATATCTATTAATAGTGTTCTTTTACTCTATTTAATAAACATAATAACAAACAGGCAATTCATAATCTGCCTATCATTTAGAAGGCATTGTGCCGTTAACAAGGAGTAAATATGCGCAATAAACGTGAAACAGATATCAGCGGTTACACAGACAGAACCGTTGACACAAGTATGATTACCGACAAAAGAGAAAGCGGTGTTAAGCGTTTCTTCAAAGCAATTGCGAAGTTTCTGCTGACAACGTTTTCCATCTGCTTTGTGGCTATGCTCATTGCAGGAATTTCTCTTGCTATTTATATTTTTACGATAGCCTCCGAGCCTACTGGCATTGACCTCAAGGCTAAGTCTCTTAACCAGACGAGTTTTATCTACATTAAAGATGAAAACGGTGATTTTAAGGAATATCAGACTCTGTACAGCACTGAAAACAGAATCTGGGTCAACAATCAGGACATTCCTCAGGCTATGAAAGATGCCGTTGTGTCCATTGAGGACAAGCGTTTCTTTGAGCATAACGGTGTTGACTGGACAAGAACCCTTTCTGCTGTTATGAATCTCGCAACAGGGCAAGACTCCTACGGCGGTTCAACTATAACCCAGCAGTTAATCAAAAACATCACCGATGACAACGAGGTTTCAATCAACAGAAAAATCCGTGAAATCTGCAAGGCATTAAACCTCGAAAAAGAATACACTAAAGACCAGATTCTTGAGGCTTACCTCAATGTCGTAAACTTTGGTAACAACTGTCAGGGTGTTGAGGCTGCCGCACAGCTTTACTTTGACAAAAGCATCAAAGATTGCTCAATTGCCGAATGTGCGGCTATTGCAGGTATCACTCAGAACCCGTCATTATGGAATCCTCTCGTTTATCCCGAAAACAACAGGGAACGTCGTGAGATTATTATTGATGAAATGTATTCTCAGGACAAAATTACAAAAGATGAATATGAAGCCGCTATGAAGGAATCGGAGACAATGACTTTTGTCGGCTGGCAGAGCAATGACGATGATGACGAAGACGATGATTATGTTCAGAACTGGTACATTGACCAGATGTTCTTCGATTTAAGAGAGGACCTCGCACTTTACTACAACATCAGTGAAGATGCGGCTGCTGAAAAGCTATACACCGAGGGACTTAAAATCTACTGCGCAATGGACGAGGAAATGCAGAACTACATCGAAGAGGCAGCCCTTGACATTGACAAGACATATGACTATGATTTACAGATAGGTTCTGTTCTTATGGATTTTGACGGACGTGTAATTGCAACTGTCGGAAGTTCAAACAGAAAGACACAGGCTCTCCAGTGGGACAGAGCAACTCACTCAGCATTACAGCCGGGTTCATCAATCAAACCCGTTCTTGTATATCCGATAGCACTCGAAAACAAGCAGATTTACTATTCCTCAATGCTTAACGACCAACAGCTTGACGACTACGAATATGTTGACGGTGCATTCAAAGCAGGTCCTAAAAACGCATACGGAACTTACAACGGAAATATGATTCTTCCCGATGCGATTGAATGGTCATCAAACTGTACGGCTGTTCAAACAATGGAGCTTATCGGCGGACCTTCGGTAGCCTATGAGCAGGCTATAACAAAAATGGGCTTTGAAAAACTCACCGAAGAGGACGGACAGATTACAGGTGCTCTTTCAATCGGCGGTACAAACGGCGGTGTATCAGTAAGAGAAATGGCTGCTTCCTACACATATCTCGGAAACGGCGGTCTTTACTATGAGCCGTACACCTACTACTATGTAACCGATTCCGAGGGCAACACTATTATAGATAACCGTGACGCAATCCCAAAACAGGCTTATTCAGCAGAAACTGCTTCAATTATGAACAGACTCCTGAGCTATAATGTGACATACAGTGCGCACACAAAAGCAAGCTATGCAAGAGTCAGCGGTTGGGATATCGTCGGAAAAACAGGTACAACCGACGATGATAAAGACTCGTGGTTCTGCGGAGCTTCACCGTACGCTACAATGGCAACATGGTGCGGATTTGACCAGCCTGCAACCATAAGCGACTACGGTAAGTCGACTTCCGCAAAATTCTTCTCACAGGTTATGGGTAAGTATCTCGAGGACAAGGAAGATAAAGAATATACAATCTCCCCTAACCTCATTCAGGCACAGTACAATCCTTACACCGGACTTTTGGTATCAACAGATAATCTGTCGGGCAAATACATCGGCTATTACACCGAGGATAATATGCCTGCATACGGCGGATACTACGATCCTAATGCAGGTTCAAATACAAGCGAAACAACCGGCGAATATTCAGGCGGTGAATATTCAGGCGAGGATTCGAGTATTCCTGACGCAAGTGCAGGAGCAGTTGAAGAGCCAAGCCTGCCTGAAGGCGGAGGCGAAGAGCCTACCCAGTCGGAGAGCGGAAACGAAGGCAATGAAATTCCTCCTGAAGGCGATAACGGAGGAGAAGTTACTCCTTCGGCATAACCGAGAGGGCTTGAATTTAACCCTTGCCCTATCATAAAACATTTGGTATAATGGCTAACAGTGTTAATAGATTGTTTTCAACAAACGTTTGCAAAAAATGTAGGGGGACGGCATCCTTGACGTCCCGTAAAAAACTTTGTTCAATAAACTGAAAGGTTAGGTATAGATATGGTTTCAGTAGCAATAATGGGACACGGAGTAGTAGGATCAGGCGTTGCCGAAATCCTCACAACTCACAAACAGAAGCTTTTTGCAGGTCTCGGTGAAGAAATTTACGTTAAGAAAATTCTTGACTTGCGTGATTTTCCTGACAGCCCGCTTGCAGACAGATTCACAAAGAACTTTGACGACATCATCAACGATCGTGAGATCAGAGTTGTTGTTGAAGTAATGGGAGGCTTGAAGCCTGCCTATGACTACGTTAAGCGTTGCCTCGAGTCAGGCAAGAGCGTAGTTACTTCAAACAAGGAGCTTGTAGCCGCAAAGGGCGCAGAGCTTCTCGCAATTGCAAAGGAAAAGAATGTAAACTTCCTGTTTGAAGCATCAGTAGGCGGCGGTATTCCGATTATCCGTCCTATGACACAGTGCCTCGTTGCAAACATCGTTGACGAAGTTGCAGGTATCTTAAACGGCACAACAAACTTTATTCTGACTAAAATGATAGAAGACGGTATGCAGTTTGAAGATGCACTCAAGCTTGCTCAGGAACTCGGCTTTGCAGAGAGAAATCCTGCTGCCGATATCGAAGGTCACGACGCATGCCGTAAGATTTGTATTCTCGCATCTCTTGCATACGGCAAGCACGTTTACCCTGACTCAGTACATACTGAAGGCATTACAAAAATCACTCTCGATGACGTTAAGTATGCTGATAAGTATAACTGTGTAATCAAGTTAATCGGCAAGGTTAAGTGCCTTGACGACGGCAAGCTCGATATTATCGTAGCACCGATGTTCGTACCTAAGAAGAGCCAGCTTGCAAACATCAACTACGAATTCAACGGCATTATGGTAAGAGGCGACTGCACAGATGACGTTGTATTCTACGGCAAGGGCGCAGGCAAGCTTCCTACAGCAAGTGCAGTTGTAGCTGACGTTGTTGACTGCTGTAAGCACCTCAAGACGAGAAAGTATCTTTTCTGGACAGACGGCAACGGCGAAAACATTATTCCTGCCGACAAGTCAGTCACATCAGTTTATATCCGTGCAAACGGTGATGACGCAGTAAAGAAAGCTGAAAGCATCTTCGGTGAAATCAGCGTTATTGCAAACGCTGACGCACCTGCAAATGAAGTTGCATTTGTTACATCAGCAATGCCTTACGGTGAAATAACAGCAAAGGCTGAAGCTCTCAAGGGCGCAGGCGCAGAAGTTCTTTCAATTATCCGTATCGGCGATTTATAATTATAGAGGAGTATAGAGCAAATGAGTTTGATAGTTCAGAAATTCGGCGGTAGTTCTGTTGCAAACGCCGAGCGTGTAATGAACGTTGCGAGAATCGTAACAGACACTTATGCAAAGGGCAACGATGTTGTAGTAGTTGTTTCTGCACAGGGCGACACAACAGACGACCTTATTGAAAAGGCACAGGAAATCAATCCTAATGCTTCAAGACGTGAAAGAGATATGCTTCTTGCAGCAGGCGAGCAGATTTCAATTTCACTTCTTGCAATGGCTATAGAGAAGCTTGGCTACCACGCAGTATCACTTCTCGGTTGGCAGGCAGGTTTTGAAACAACCTCTGCACACACAAGTGCGAGAATCAAGAGAGTTGAAGCTTCAAGAATCAGACGTGAGCTTGACAAGAAGAATATCGTAATCGTTGCAGGCTTCCAGGGTCTTTCAAAGTACGGCGATATCACAACGCTCGGCAGAGGCGGTTCTGACACAAGTGCCGTAGCTATTGCATCTTCAATGCACGCTGACCTTTGTCAGATTTACACAGACGTTGAGGGTGTTTATACAGCTGACCCGAGAAAGGTTGCAAACGCTCAGAAACTCAAGGAAATTTCCTACGATGAAATGCTTGAGCTCGCAACACTCGGTGCTCAGGTTCTTAACAACCGTTCGGTTGAAATGGCTAAAAAATATAATATTGAGCTTGAAGTGCTTTCAAGTATGGCTAAAGCTTCGGGTACAATTGTAAAGGAGAAAACAAAAATGGAAAAAATGTTAATCAGCGGTGTTGCTAAAGATACAGAGGTAGCAAGAATTTCTGTTACAGGTATTCCTAACCTCCCGGGACTTGCATTCAAGATGTTCTCAAAGCTTTCAGCTAAGGATATCAACGTAGACATCATTCTTCAGTCAATCGGTCACGACGGCAAGAAGGATATCAGCTTTACAGTAGCTAAGGACAGAGGTGCCGAGGCTGTTGAGTGTCTCAAGGATTATATGGAAAATCTCGGTGCTTCTGAGATTCTCTACGATGACAACGTAGCTAAGATTTCAATCGTTGGCGCAGGTATGGAAAGCCACGCAGGCGTTGCTACAAAGATGTTCGAGGCTCTCTACGATGCACAGATCAACATTCAGATGATCAGCACAAGCGAAATCAAGGTTTCTGTTCTTATCGACGCTAAGGACGCAGACAAGGCTGTTTCAGCTATCCACGCAAAATTCTTTGATTAATTTTAGCTTTGGGCAGACAGGTTGTTTATATTGGAAACGTAAGTTGCCCAACCATTTACTCGGTTTATCGGTAACTGCTACATTGCCGAGTACCTCGGCTCGTAATTCGAGGATAAAAGTCGGTGATTTTTTTCACAACGGTTGCCCGACCGTTACGTTGATTTGACGTTGTTTTATGCTTTGTAGGGCAAGGGCTCTGCTCTTTTCTGAAAATGCAACCGATAACTTAATTTAATAAATAACAATGGCTAATCTCACATTTACGTTGAGATTAGCCATTCTTTATATTGTAAACTATAACAATTTAACACACAGCATCGTAGGGCAAAAGCTCTGCTCCTGCCGAAAACGTAACCGATATATCAACAAAATTAAATCAATCTATCCGCTCAATAAAAATGTTTATGTATCACAAATTAATTCTTCAATAATTTTTTTCGACTCAAGTTTGCTGTTCCTAAACTTCTCGGCTACCGCCATAAAATAGCTGTCATTATGAGCAAGCAGTGATTCGAGAAACGTTGAGATTGAACTGTAGTTTATAAACATTTTATCAAATTTTCTGTGTTCATCTTCCGAAAAATTATCGTTTGACCCAGACATATTATCGTATTTCATTTTGTCGTATAGCACCGTTCTATACCTCGACACAAGATCCATTAGGAATTTTTCACACTTTTCAAATCCTGATTCTTTGAGGTAATAATAACATATATCTACAAAATCAATCTCTGCAAGTTTCGGGTACATTCTGTTCGTATACATAGGGCTGACTGCTAAATAATCAAGTATTTTTTCCGCACATTCCGTTATACTGTCGAAAGAAAAATATTTGTCGTAGTACTTCTGTAATATCTGCAAATATCTGCCCATAATTTCATCAATATCCGACTTATCAGTTACGACTGTGCAGACATCAAGCTTTTCCAGCAGAATAACATCTTTTATTGACAATCCATGCTTACGCTCCTTGTCAAGTTTTGACCTTCTCACACAGAATTCGGGAATGACGAGAAGAATAACGTCGATTTCCTCTTGTCCTTCCGTATTCTCCGAAAATGCAAACGAATATTGGAAAAAGCCATTACTGCGTCCTGCAAAAATACTATTATGACGGAACATATTTTTTTGTTCAAAAAAGGCTTCAAAATGCATTCTGAAGCTCTCATCAATTTGATTTGAAAACATTAAAACTATCTCCTGCCAAGTTTCTGCACCAAGCGAGTGCCTTGCACGCATTTTGGGCAGACAGCTCGATATTTTAATTTCGTTACAGATGTTGGTGTTTTATCAAATCTTTACTTCTCGACAATAACAACTTCTGTTGGTGAAGTTTTGTCAAGACTTCAATGACGACCATTTCTGAGCAATTTACTGAATTATGCACTAATATGCATAAATATACACTAATTTTACGATAAAAATATATATTGTCAATATAAATTGCAAAAAACAGTATCTATTCGACAAAATTAATGTTTATTCGATTTTACTCAAACGGGTCATTTGTAATGTTCTCATTTGTGACATTGTATATTTTTAGATTATTGTCACCGTCACAGACTGCGGCAAAAACTTCTTCTCTGCGTTTTTTCTGCAATTTAAGCTGTCGCTGCAACCATTCAGTGTTATTTCCTGTTGATTTAAGGTTGTTTTTCAGCACCTTACCGTCAGAAATCACCATAACTTCGGGTCTTGTCTGATGCACCCTGATTTTCATATCATCGGGAGTAACAGGACGCTTGTTTTCTTTGGGAAGTATTGACATCTGTCCGCTTTGCTCAAGAAACACCGTTTCAACCTCGTCGAGATGAAAATACCCCTTGTTTCTGAGCATTGTAAAAAACTCATTCATATCAATTTTTGCTGTTGCAAAATTCTTCTTATAAATCTTCCCTCTGTCGTACAATACAATAGCTTTACCCGTAAAAATGCGTCTGAGAAAAAGCGATTTCTGCGAGAGGAACGATAACAGAATGACCACCAAAGCATAAACCACAAGTGCAATAAAGCACTGCCAGAAATCACTCAATTCACCAGTAGCCAATTCTGCTGCAATTGAGCCAATGGTGATACCGTTAATGTAATCAAATAACGTCAAATTCGCCATCTGTTTGTTGCCTATGAGTTTTGAGAGAGCAAACAGAGCTGCGAGTGAAGCAGGTGCAGTAATAAGTGCATGTAAAAAGTCCATAATAACCCTCCGTCAGAGTTATTATGGACTGAAAAATTTTAATTATGTTTGTTATTTAATTCGCAGTCAACGAACATTAAGATATATCAATATAACGGTTACATTTTCGCAGAAAAGCCTACCCCTGCAGTAAGCGTTTCTACGAGGATTTTGTAGGGGCCGGACTCCTGTATGTCCCGTTACGTTATTTATAGAAAAATTCATCTGTTAATAATTCAACGTTGTTTCCTAACTTGTAGGGCAAGGGCTCTGCTCTTGCCAAAACGTAACCAATATATCAACTTAACAGTCGGGAAACAAAGTTAAAAATTATATCAATCTATCTGCTCGAATTGTAAGCAGGGTCACCCCGCCCGTTACCAAGGCTTGATTGTTCCTGTAAGGTCTGTAACGCTCTTCAAACCGTTATCATCGAGAAATTTATTGAGTCCCTCGTTGATTTTAACAGGTGCATATGGGTCTGAGAAAAGCACTGTTCCTATCTGTAAAGCAGAAGCACCTGCAATGAGCATTTCAACAGCGTCCTGCCAAGTTGAAATACCGCCCATACCGATAATCGGAATATCAACCGCACCTGCAACCTGCCATACCATTCTGACAGCCACGGGGAACACCGCAGGACCGCTCATTCCGCCTGTGTTGTTGCGGATAATCGGGCGACGTGTGTTGATGTCAATTCTCATACCTGTGAGTGTGTTTATCATAGAAATAGCATCTGCACCGTTTGCCTCGGCAGACTTTGCGATTGAAACAATATCCGTAACGTTCGGGCTGAGCTTTACGATAAGAGGCTTTGTGCAGTGCTTTCTGACAGCGTCAGTGATTGCACCTACAGACTCACAGCTTGTGCCGAACTGAACACCACCGCTTTTTACATTAGGACAGGAAATATTCATTTCAATCATATCAACGTCGGTATCGCTGAGCTTTTCAGCCATTTCGCAGTATTCCTCAGGAGTATTGCCTGCGATATTAGCAATCACAACGGTATTCTGCTTTTTTAGCCACGGTAAATCCTCTTTTATAAAAGTGTCAACGCCCGGATTCTGCAAACCTACCGCATTGAGAATTCCCGAAGGAGTTTCTGCGATTCTCGGCGGAGGATTGCCGTCACGTCTTTTCAATGTAATGCCCTTGCAGGAAATTCCTCCGAGCTTTTCAAGCGGATAAAATTCACCGTATTCTCTTCCGAAACCGAAAGTTCCCGATGCGGCTATAATGGGATTGTTAAACTCAACCCCTGCAATTTTTACAGATAAATCAGCCATCAGAATACTACCTCCTCAGCGTTGAATACAGGACCGTTTTTGCAGACGTGCTGCATAATTTCCTCACCGTTCTTGCGTACCTTTACGGCACACACAAGGCATGCGCCTATACCGCAAGCCATTCTCTCTTCAAGTGAAATCTGACACGGCTTGTTAAACTCCTTGCAAACCTCTGCAATAGCCTTTAACATCGGTGTAGGACCGCAGGCACAGACTTCGTCAACCTCGTTTATCCTTTCTCTTAAAACGTCCGTTACAAAGCCGTGAACTCCTGCACTTCCGTCATCGGTTGCAAGTACAAGCTCTGCTCCGGCGTTTTTGAAATCGTCCTGCAAAATAACGAGTGATTCATTTCTGAAACCTGTGATTACAAGCGGATTTTCCGTCTGCTTTGCCGTGTAGAGCATAGGAGGAACACCAATTCCGCCTCCGATAAGACAGTAACGCTTGCCCTTTTCAATATTGAAACCATTGCCGAGAGGTGCTAAGATATCCACCGTATCACCGCTTTTCATCTCGGACATTATCTTTGTACCTTCACCCTTGACCTGATACACAAGCCTTAAAACACCGTTTTCGCTGTCGCAGATTGAAATAGGTCTGCGAAGTGTCTTTGACGGCACATAAACGTGAGCAAACTGACCACATTCTGCAAGAGGTGCAAGCTCATCGTTTTTCACTCTCATATCAAATATTCCGTCTGCAATCTGTTTATTTGACAGAAGTTCAAACTGCTTTACATCGTATTTCATTATATCATTCCTTTGCCTTAAATATATTCAAGCACAATCGTAACCACGTTGTGTTCAGAGTTTTCATAGACCTTGCACGACGGATTTATCTCGGGGTCATAGCCGTTGATATCGTTTACACCCACAAGCCATTCGTACATATATCCCTGAGTTATCAGTTCATCTGTTGCCGAGCTGTAGTCAAGATCTTCGCTGATTCTGAAATTATAATATGTTTCACCGTTTTTTACCGACTTAGCAATCGAATTTTTAATTTCATCACTGTTGTAGATGTCATCAATCGTCAGGCAGGTGTATTTGTAGTAATTATACTCTTCACTCGTGCACTGAGGAATAAAGAGATTGTAAGAATACGACTCATTGTATTCATCATCTGTCAATTCAGCGAAAGCTATATCTATTTTATGAGTTTTCTTCAACTGTTCAGTCGTGAGATTGAAGTAATCGTATTTCAGATACTCCGCTTCTCCGTCGGTGTCATTCCAGGTAACATCAACGTAATACCAATCGCCCTCGATTTTTACGCAATTCCACTGATGACCGACTCCTTCGGACTCACCTGTGATATTCACGCAATCGAGTCCCAACCGAGTGCATAAAAGCTGAAATGCCCTTGCGTAACCCTCACACACGGCTTTTTTGTCAACAAGAGCACCATATGCATCATTCTCGTTGGCTATAATTTTTTCATTTTCAGCCGCTTCGTGGTCATATTCGCAGTTATCTATGAGATAATCATTTATATACTTTTCAATTTCAAAATCCGATGCATTTTTCGGAGCATTGCTCACAATTTCGTCAACCACCGCATTAAATTTCTCTTTAGCTTCATCAATTTCATCTTTCGACTTATTGAAAAACAAATAGATGTAAGTTTCGCTATCCAGATTATAATAGGAATACGAAGTTTTCAACCAGAAATTTTCGGGGTGGTCATTTTTGTAAGCAATAATGGTTTCGTGAATCTGTCTGTAAGTGTATATGCCGTCAATCTTGAATTCAACGCTTGATTTGTTGTCAGAATACTCGTCGATAAGATAGTATAAATCCTCAAGCGAGTCATCGGAAAGATTTTCAAAGCCGTAGCTTGTTTCAACAGGGTGTCTTTTTTTTAGAGGCTCAGTCGTGTCCTGAGTTTCTGTCTGCGAAGCAGAGATAAGACTGTCAAGCTCTTCAAGAAAACTGCACGAGCTCATTATAAGTAACGCAGTCACCGCAAGGCTCACGGCAACAGCATTTTTAATATATCTGAATTTCAAAAATACCATCCTATTAATGTCATAAGATAATTGTACTTTATTTTTTTAACTCCGTCAATTGCAATTTGAATATTTTATGATATAATATTCATTGCAAACAATTGCAGGTCTGTTCGCAAAATCCAGACTTAAATTAAAACTACGGAGGAATTTAATATGAAAAGAAAATCAACTGTGTATGTTGTGCAGGCAGGGGTTATAGCCGCCCTGTATGCCGCTCTGACAATTTTGCAGAACACTCTTCTTCCGGGAACGGCTTCAATGCCGGTGCAGTTCAGAATTTCTGAGGTGCTCACCATTCTTGCAGTGTTTACACCTGCGGCAATTCCCGGACTTACAATAGGGTGTGTGATTGCAAATATCAGCTCACTTTCTGCGCTGGGACCGTATGATATGATATTCGGTTCACTTGCAAGCCTTGCAGCGGCACTGCTGATGTATGTACTGAGAAACGTGAGATTTTTCTCACTTCCCGTACTTTCGGCACTTATGCCTGCAGTCGCAAACGGAATTATCGTTGGATTTGAGATTGAGTTTTTCTTTATCGAAGGTGCTTTCCACTTTGAAAGTTTCCTGATTCAGGGCGGACTTGTAGCTCTCGGAGAACTTGCAGTTCTGCTTGTGCTCGGACTTCCGCTTGCCAAACTCATCGAAAAGCAGGGATTTGATAAAAAATTACTTGCTGTTAAATAATTTTAATTGCAAAATTCAAGCCTGTCGGAAACCAAATCCGACAGGCTTTTAGTTTTTATTGCGTGAATAGAGAGTTTTTTCGTACTGTCCGCACAATTTGGGGCAGTGCAGTTTCACTTGAATATATCCCTTTTCTATACGGAGATTTTTTAATCTGCCGTTATTTTTCATACTACAATTTTGAATATCCGTAGCTGTTCACGAGGGCTTCTATCTTTTCACCTCGCTCGCAAATCGGGCAATGATGTGAATTGTAGCTTTCGTAATCGCCAAGATCTTTCGGGTCAAAAATCGACGTAACAGGATATCCCTCGCACTCGTGCACCGTTGCAAATATTGCCGAAACTCCGACTACCTGACCACCGTAATACTTAACCGCATCAATTGCCGCCTGAGCGGTTTTTCCCGTTGTCACCGATGCCGCCACAATAAGAACATGCTTGTTTGCTATCATCGGAACGAGGTTATCCCTGAACATAAGCTGTCCCCCTCCGAGAAATTCGGGAGTGACAACATAAATCGTTCTGTGCGCATTAAGACTGACGAAATCAGCCTTTGTCAACTCATCAGCAACACACGCACCTATAACTTCAGTTCCGTCAACACAAAGGATTGTGTCGACTATCGTATTTGACCTGTAGCCTGTCACAAGCTCCTTTGCAACAGCCTTTGCCTCAGAAAGCCTTGTTTTCTGCGTGGTAACGTCTATATAATAATTCGTATGGCTGTGTGAGGTTGCAAAATGCCCCTTTGAAACTCTGAGAAACACGTTCTTGTTTTTGGTTCTGATTTTATACAGATCTGCCATAAGATAAGCCTCCCTGGTAGGAATGTTTAATAAAAATTATCAACTTTAACTTATATTCTACACCATATTAACAGATAAATCAATAATATTTCCCATTGCCATATAATATTTTATCTCAACGCATCTTTTACAGACTTCACATACTCGCCTATGTATTTTGGAGCGTCTTTTCCGTGCTTTTCAAGAAATTTGATAATAGCAGAACCGACAATTACACCGTCGGAGATATCCGCCATTTTCTTAGCCTGTTCAGGTGTGGAAATTCCGAACCCGATTGCACAGGGAATGTCGGTGTTCTGACGAACGACCTCAACAATAGACTTGAGGTCTGTTTTTATTTCACTTCTTGAGCCTGTTACACCGAGGCTTGAAACGATGTACAAAAATCCTTCTGCTTCTTTTGCAATCATCGCAATGCGGTTTTCCGATGTAGGAGCTATGAGAGAAATCAAATCTACATCGTACTTGTGACAAATCGGCAGGAAATCATCTTTTTCCTCAAAAGGAAGGTCAGGCAGAATAAGTCCGTCTATTCCGATATCACTGCAAGTGGAAATAAACTTCTCTGCATCATAAGAAAACACAACGTTTGCATAAGTCATAAACACCATCGGAACTTTAACGTCACGTCTGAGGTCTCTTACAAAGTCAAAAATCATATCGGTGTTGACTCCGCCCTCAAGTGCACGGAGATTTGCGCCCTGAATTACAGGACCTTCTGCTGTAGGGTCGGAAAACGGTATACCGAGTTCAATTAGGTCTGCACCGTTTGCAACAGCAGAACGAACAACCTTTGCTGTAGTTTCCAAATCGGGGTCACCGCAGGTGATGAACGGAATAAAAGCCTTTCGGTTTTCAAAAGCTGATTTAATTTTACTCATAAATATCCTCCCCTCTGTAGCGGGCAATTGCGGCACAATCCTTGTCGCCTCTGCCTGAAATCGTTATTACGATAATCTTGTCTTTATCCATTGTCGGTGCAATCTTTATAGCCTGTGCAACTGCGTGAGCTGACTCAATTGCAGGAATAATTCCCTCAGTTTTTGCAAGATACTCAAAAGCGCATACGGCTTCTTCATCGGTAATCGGTACATACTCAGCTCTGCCGATGTCGTGCAGATATGCGTGTTCAGGACCTACACCGGGATAGTCCAGCCCTGCCGAGATTGAGTAAACAGGGGCAATCTGACCGTATTTATCCTGACAAAAGTACGACTTCATTCCGTGGAAAATGCCGATTCTGCCGGTATTTACGGTAGCGGCTGTTTCAAAGGTATCGATGCCTCTGCCTGCGGCTTCACAGCCGATAAGTCTTACATTTTCATCTTCTATAAAGTGGTAGAAACTGCCGATAGCATTTGAACCACCGCCCACACAGGCGAGGACTGCATCGGGAAGTCTGCCTTCTTTTTCGAGAATCTGCTGTTTTGTTTCCTTTGAGATAACAGCCTGAAAATCTCTTACTATTGTAGGGAACGGGTGAGGTCCCATAACTGAGCCAAGACAGTAATGTGTGTCAGCAACTCGTGAAGTCCATTCTCTCATAGCCTCGGAAACTGCGTCTTTCAGAGTAGCAGTGCCTGACTTTACAGGGATAACCTCTGCACCGAGAAGGCGCATACGGTAAACATTGAGAGCCTGACGGATGGTGTCCTCCTCACCCATAAACACAACGCACTCCATACCGAACAATGCGGCGGCAGTAGCAGTAGCAACACCGTGCTGACCTGCGCCTGTTTCAGCGATGAGTCTTGTTTTTCCCGTTTTCTTCGCAAGCAAAGCCTGACCGAGCACATTATTTACCTTGTGTGCACCTGTGTGATTGAGGTCCTCACGCTTGAGATAAATCTTTGCACCGCCAAGGTCCTTTGTCATTCTGTCGGCATAATAAAGTCTCGACGGCCTGCCTGCATATTCATTGAAAAGTTCGGTGAGTTCTCTGTTGAATTCGGGGTCGTTTTTGAAGTGATTGTACGCTTCTTCAAGCTCTATAACTGCATTCATCAGCGTTTCGGGAATATACTGTCCGCCGTGAACACCGAAACGTCCGTTTGGGTTTGTCATTCTGAGTCTTCCTTTCTCACGATATCTACAAATTCTGTCATCTTATTTCTGTCTTTAAATCCGTCAGTTTCGAGTCCCGAACTGACATCTACTGCATAGGGAGTTACTGTTTTAATTGCAGTTCTGATATTGCTGTTGTCAAGTCCTCCTGCAAGAAAATACGGTCTGCTGATATTCTGCAACAGTTTCCAGTCAAAAACCGTACCTGTTCCTCCGTTGCCTGAGTCAAGCAGAACAAAGTCAGCAGAACTGTTTTCTGCCTTTGCAATATCCTGCTCGGAATCTATGCGAAAAGCCTTGATTATCGGCTTGTCTGAAAGCTTTCGCAACCTTGCAATGTAGCTTTCGTCCTCATTTCCGTGCAGTTGCGCAATATCAATTATATCATTATTCAGAAATTTGGCAACTGTTTTAACATTTTCGTTTACAAACACTCCGACGGCTTTTATATCCGAATGAAGTTGATTTTTCAGTTCGGTTGCTTTTTCGCAAGTCACATATCTGCGACTCTTCGGTGCAAACACAAAGCCTATGTACTCAGGCTTGAGTTCATTTGCAACCTCTATATCACAAAGTCTTGTCAGACCGCAAAGTTTGATTTTTGTCATATCAGACCTCTGAGTTCAGCGAGTTTTGCTTTTTTGTCGGGGGATTTCATCAGTGTTTCGCCGATAAGTACCGCATCTGTACCAATTTCGGAAAGTTTCTTTACATCTTTGGCACTGCTCACACCGCTTTCAGACACAAACAGTACATCTGACGGAATCATTTTTCTGAGTCTTGAGCTGTTCTCGGTGTCCACCGTAAAGTCCTTGAGATTGCGGTTGTTCACTCCGATTATGCGTGCTTTTGCATTAAGTGCCGTTTGCACCTCGGCTTCATCGTGAGCCTCGACCAGTGCTGACAGTCCGAGTTCGTCACAAATGCCGATGTACTCCTTGATTTGCTCTTCGCTGAGTATGGAACAGATAAGAAGAACCGCAGATGCACCGAGCAATTTTGCTTCATAAATCATATATTCATCAACCGTGAAATCCTTGCGCAGACAGGGAATTGAAACGTTATTTGCAATTTCTCTGAGATATGCATCACTGCCGAGAAACCATTTCGGCTCAGTCAGCACTGAAATGCAGTCTGCACCTGCGCTTTCGTAATCCTTTGCAATCTGCAGATACGGAAAATCAGGTGCAATCAAGCCTTTTGAGGGTGAAGCCTTTTTACATTCGCAGATGAATGAAATGCCTGATTTTTTCAGCGCATTTTCAAATTCAAAGTTACCTTTAGGAAGTGACAAAGCCTGCGCTTTGATTTCTTCAGGAGATACTTTTTCTTTTGCAAGCCTTGTGCGCTCTTTTGCGTAGTCGGCAAGCTGATTAAGAATAGTCATTTTATCCCTCCGCACGGTTGCTTATTTCAATCAGTTTTTTGAGAGTTTCAACAGCCTTACCTGAGTCGATAATCTCTTCGGCAAGAGCAATTCCGTCTTTCATAGTTTCGGCTTTTCCGCCGATATAGAGTGCCGCACCTGCGTTCATAAGAACTGCGTTGCGCTTGTGACCCTTTTCGCCGTTCAGGATATCGAGTGTAATTTTTGCGTTCTCTTCGGGAGTTCCGCCTGTTAAATCAGCCTTTGTGCAACGCTCAAATCCGAAGTCCTCAGGAGCGATTGTATAAGTCTTGAACCAACCGTCCTTGAACTCACAGACTGTGGTCGGTGCACTCATTGAAATTTCGTCAAGCTTATCCTGACCGTATACTACCATACCTCTCTTTACGCCAAGGTTGATAAGAACCTGAGCCAACGGCTCAACAAGGTATTCATCATACACACCGAGCAACTGCAACTTAGGACTTGCAGGATTTGTGAGGGGTCCGAGAATATTGAAAACGGTGCGGAAACCGAGTTCCTTTCTGATAGCACCGACATATTTCATAGAGCTGTGATATTTCTGTGCAAACAGGAAGCACATTCCGACTTCATTGAGAAGTTCAATGCATTTTTCAGGACTTTGTTCAATGTTCACTCCCAGAGCCTCAAGGCAGTCTGCTGTTCCGCACTTTGAAGATGCGGCACGGTTGCCGTGCTTTGAAACTTTCATACCGCCTGCCGCACATACAATGGCTGTTGTTGTGGAGATATTGAAGCTGTGCGCATTGTCACCGCCTGTGCCTACGATTTCAAAAAGATCCATATCTGTTTCAACTTTTGTTGCGTGTGCTCTCATTGCAGCGGCACAGCCTGCGATTTCGTCCGTAGTTTCCGCCCTCGCGCTCTTTGTTGAAAGTGAGGCAAGAAAAGCGGCATTCTGAGTCGGAGTTGTTTCACCACTCATAATTTCATTCATTACGGTGTATGCTTCATCATAGGTGAGGTCTTCTTTATTTACGATTTTTACGATTGCTTCTTTTATCATAATTATATCTCCTTTATAAAGCTTTCAAGCATTTGTTTTCCGTCCGGTGTCATAATTGACTCGGGGTGAAACTGCACTCCGTATACAGGATATTCACAGTGCTGTACCGCCATAACCTCACCATCTGCGGTGAGTGCGGTGACTTTTAAAACATCGGGAATTGTGTCTGCCGCTGCCGAGAGTGAATGATATCGTGCAACCAATGCCTTTTCGGGACAATCTCTGAAAAGCAAACAGTCTTTATCAAACTTTACTTCTGATTGTTTTCCGTGCATCAACTGTTTTGCATAGGTGACAGTAGCTCCGAATGCCTTGCAGATCGCCTGATGTCCCAGACAAACTCCGAGGATCGGAACATATTTGCCGAGTTCTTTTGCAACATCTACAATTACCCCTGCGTTTTCAGGTCTGCCCGGACCGGGTGAAAGAATTATGCGGTCGGGGTTAAGATTTTTAATTTGCTCCACCGTCATTTCATCGTTGCGGATAACTTTTATATCAGGTTCGATCTCGCCGATGAACTGATAGAGGTTATATGAAAAGCTGTCGTAGTTATCTATCAGTAAAATCATAATTCTGCCTCCTCTGCAAGTTTGAGTGCATTTACAACTGCCTGCGCCTTGTTGATACATTCCTGATATTCCTTTTCGGGGGAAGAATCGGCAACTATTCCTGCTCCGCTTCTGACAAACACCTTGCCGTTCTTTTTGTATGCAATTCGGATTGCAATGCAGGTATCCATATTGCCTGTAAAGTCGATATATCCGATTGCACCGCCGTAGATACCACGCTTGTTATTTTCAAGCTCACCGATAAGCTGACAAGCTCTGATTTTCGGAGCCCCTGAAAGTGTGCCGGCAGGAAGAACAGCTTCGATAGCGTCAAGAGCATCAAATTCATCTCTGATTTCTCCACGAACCGTTGAGCCGATGTGCATAACGTGTGAATATCTGACAACGGAATGGAGTTTTTCAACTTCAACGCTTCCGAATTTGCTTATTTTGCCGAGGTCGTTACGTCCTAAATCGACAAGCATATTATGTTCGGCAAGTTCCTTTTCATCGGCAAGGAGTTCTGCTTCAAGGGCTGTGTCCTCAGCTTCTGTCCTGCCCCTCGGTCTTGTTCCTGCAAGAGGGAATGTATGAAGAACACCGTTTTCGAGTTTTACGAGTGTTTCGGGAGATGCGCCTGCCACCTCAACGTCCGTTCCCGAAAAATAGAACATATACGGTGACGGATTTATCGTTCTCAGAACACGGTAGGTATTCAAAAGACTGCCATCAAAAGGTGCGTCGAGTCGGTTTGAAAGAACTATCTGAAAAATATCGCCCTCACGGATATAGTGTTTGGCTTTATCAACCATACCACAATAAGTTTCTTTGTCGAACAACGGCTTTACTTCGCCCTTGAGATGACCTACAGGTTCTTTTTTCTGCTCGCCGTTGCTGAGCAGATTGTAAAGTTGTCTGAGCTCCATAACCGCTTTGTTGTATCCTGTTTCAACGTCTTCAAGCGACATATTTACAATGAGAATGATTTTCTGACGGAAGTTATCAAAAGCAATTACCTTGTCAAAAAGCATTAAATCAACATCTTTGAAAGCCTCGGTATCCTGAGCCTTATTTCTGACTGTAGGCTCGCTGTAACCGAGATAATCGTATGAAAAATATCCAACCAGACCGCCTGTAAATGACGGCAGATAATCAAATCGTGGACTTTTGTAATCTGCAAGTATCTGGCGAAGAAAATCGGAAGGGTTGTCGGTTTTGAATTTGACATTGCCTGCCTTCATCTCGCCGTCGATACAGGTGATTTCAAGCTTGGGGTCAAAACCTAAGAATGTGTAACGACCCCATTT
>JBGUUJ010000195.1:0-34246 GCA_045133455.1 Ruminococcus sp. | reverse complement strand
GAAAAGCAAGCGAACCATATGCGGTCTGCCATTATGGCACATCGGCAAAAACGCAAAGGGCATAATTGCTGTAGGCTTAAAAGCAAAAGGCATTGTATCTGTCGGCTTATTATCGTTAGGTGTTTTTTCATTTGGTATGCTTTCGCTTGGATTGCTCACATTCGGAATTTTAGCTGTCGGGCTGTTATCCATAGGTTGCTTTGCGCTCGGTGCACTTGCAATCGGTGCAATTTGTGCCGGAATTATTGCCATAGGCGCAATTGCAATTGGTGAATTCTCAATAGGAGCGTTAGCTATCGGACATTACTTCGCATATGGAGATTACGCAAGTGCTATGTTCGCATTTGGCGACACAAATGCGTCAGGAACAGTTTTTGAAAGTGTGCATGATATATCCGCCACCGAAAAGCAAGCCGTTATCAAAGAAATGTATCAAAAAATCCCCGAAGTATATAATTTTATCATAAGTTGGATTTCAACATTGTTCTAAAATAAACTTTATAAAGAGAAAACCGCCTCCCTTATCAAAAGGAGGCGATTTTGTTACAGCAAAAAGGCAATTATTCTGAAATAATGTAGCAGTGATCAACATATCAACTTAAAAGTTGGGCTATCGACATTTCTGCTAAAGCCAACCTATCTGCCCAAAGACAAAAGTCCCAAAGATAAAAGACCCAAAGATAAAACTAACGCATAAGGTGTATGGCGGTTTCTGCTTTTTCGATAATTCTCAAATCGTTATCGTATGAGCACATTTTTCTTGCCTGTTGCAAATCAACCCAAATATAACTGTCAATTTCCTCTTCCTGAATCTTTACGTTATCCGTAAATGCCTGTGCAAGGAAAAATACTACCCTTTTGCGGATTTTTCCAAACGGACAATACTCGCTTATTTCCCTGAATCCTTCGAAGATAGTCACATCAAGACCTGTCTCTTCACGGATTTCTCTGAGTGCTGTCTGCTGTTCATTTTCGCCCTCTTCGATATGCCCCTTGGGGAAACTCCAATATCTGCCGTTGCTGTTCTTGACAAGCAGAATTTTTGTGTTCTGCTTTGTCTTGTGGAAGATTATCGCTCCGCATGACTTTTCATAAAGACAATTTATGCTTTTCAATGTAACGTTCCTGAGCTTTGAAAGAAGTTTTCTCAACTCAGGCTCATAAAATACTTCTCCCGGAGGGGCAACAATTGCACGTTCTCCGTCGAGTCCTTCAAATTCGGCAACAGCAATAACTACGCCGTCAAAATATTCAGCGACCTTTCTGCGTGATACGACATACGCACTTTTGTTTCGTGCATTTGATGTGCTGATGTACGCCGAACGCAGATTACTGCTGATTTTGCCGAATACGCTTACTTTTACTTTTTCCGCAATCATACTGTTGCCTCCTTTCTTATATTTTATAAATCGTATTATCAGTCAAACAATGCATTCATACTGTCGAGCTGAATCTGAGTGTTCGCACTCATTACACCGTTGAGGAACAGAACCTCGTCAATTCCGTTTTCACTGCAATATGTTTTGAGATTGCCTGTGAAGTGACGGAAGTCTACAACGTGAACTTCCTCGTAATTATATGTGAGATACGGCACAAATGCATTGCCGTAGCTTTCCTTTATAACTGCAATTTTACTGCCTGTCTCTGCATTTTCTGATGAAGATTTCAGCACTGTGAGTGGATGGTCACCCATAATGAACACACCGTAGGTCAGTGTTCCGCCCTGTGCATATTGATAATACGGACTTGTGTAGGTACTAACTTCACCGCTCTCATCAGTTATATCCATTGTCACTTCATACGGAAAATCCCAGTAATGAACAGTGTCGGTGTCAAGTCCCGTAATGCTGTTTGTAAATGTGCCTGTAAAGCCTTCAATCTGATTTTCCGTGCAATCTTCAAGAGATAACACAGGTTTATCGGTTGACTCTGCAAATGCAGTGTAAGCATAATATGCACCCAGACCTGTCCAGTGGTGGTCAGAGCCGAAGTAGATGTATTCATCGTTGTGGTTTGCAAGGTAGTTGTAGGCATTGACAGCCGTTACATCTTTCGACAGATTGGCATAGATAGCCTTTATGTTCTCCGCCTGTGAAGTTGACGGTGCAGAACTGTCCTTGAGTCTCTGAGGAAGTCCCATTTCCGTATGGTTAGGAATAATCATATCATAGACCGTAATTCCGCTGAGTTTATCTGCAAAGCTGTTGATTATTTCGGCATAAGTCTCAGCCTTTTCCTCAGTGCTTCCGAAAAGTTCAAAAGCCTGATTATTCCACTTGTAAAGACTGTATATCATTTCACCGTCTTTATTGTTATCCTCAATCTCGGGGGTTTTGAAGTAAGTCGGCGAAAGGTCGTCCTTGACAACCTCCTGAGCCGTAGTTGCAGGCTGAGTTGTGCCCTGAGCAGGTTTTGTATCGGTTGACATACCCATTGTGCTCTGTGAACTACCGAAGCAGCCTTTGAACATCGACGAAATAATCAGGAATACGAGTATAAGAATTAGTATTCCGCAGGACACCATTATAATACGGTTGCGTGTGCGTCTTTTGTTGCGTCTTCTGCTTCTTCCCGTATTATAGGCAGGGCGTCTGTTGTACGAACCCTGTCTGCGCTGAGGCTGACGACGACGGTAATCTCTGCTGTCATATCCGTCATCAAAATTATCTAAATCGAAGTAATCGTAATCATTGCGTTTACTCATAAATTTCTCCCCTAATATTAATATCAGGTTTTGCGGTTTACAAATTATTCAACATTCTTTTGCTGAAAATCCAATATACATTATACTACATAATAGCCTTAAAAACAATATTATTTTACAATTTTCAGCCGGCTTTTTAATATTTTATTGATTTAAACTGTCCTACTGCTTGAACAGACTGCAAATTCGTGGTAAAATAATTAATTATAACAGAATTTTTATTACTCTGAAAACTTACGCAACTATTTTTAATCTGAGTGCGTATTATAAAATGAGGAGGTAACTTTATGGAATACAAATTTTCGGACAGAGTTTCAAATCTGAAACCGAGTGCAATCCGTGAAATTTTTAAATATGCAGCAGATCCTGAGGTGATTTCACTTTCAGCAGGTAATCCGTCCCCCGATGCTTTTCCCGCAAAGGCGATTGAGGAAATTTCTGCAAAGGTTTTGAAAGAAAATCCTATTTCTGTTCTTCAATACAGCGTTACGGAAGGATATCCTGCACTTAGACATACAATGAAGGATTATATGAAATCCGAACACAATACAGGCAATGATGACGATGATATCCTCATCACGACAGGTGCACAACAGATTATGGATTTATGCACAAAGTCTCTTGTCAACGAAGGCGACGTTGTAATATGCGAAGCCCCTTCATTCATCGGTTCTTTGAACACTTTCAGAAGCTACAATGCAAAACTCGTGGGGGTAAAGGTTGACCCAGACGGAATAAATACCGACGAGCTTGAGAAAGCCCTCATTTCAAATCCGAACGCAAAGTTCATCTACACTATTCCGAACTTTCAGAATCCGTCAGGCGTTACAATGAGTCTTGAAAAGAGAAAGAAAGTTTACGCCCTTGCAAAGCAATACGGTGTGCTTATCCTTGAGGATAACCCATACGGCGATTTACGTTATAGCGGTGAGTATGTTCCGAACATCAAGTCATTTGATAAGGATGGAATCGTTATCTACGCAGGTTCATTCTCAAAGGTTATCTCACCGGGTATGCGTGTTGCTTACTGCATTTGTCCGAAGCCGATTTTCCAGAAGCTCGTTGTGTGCAAACAGGGCAACGACGTTCACACAAATATGTGGTCTCAGTACGTCTGCAACGAGTTCATCACAAAATACGACTTCAACGCTCACCTTGCAATGCTCCGTGAAATTTACACAAAGAAAGCTAATTTCTGTATGGATCTGCTCGACAAATACTGTGCTCCTGCGATTACATACAATAAAATCGACGGCGGTCTCTTCATCTGGTGCGACCTTGACAAGTCAATTGATATGCCGTCATTCTGCAAAGAAGCTGTGCTTAACAAGGTATGCGTAGTTCCGGGAAACGCATTCCTCACTGACGAAAACGAGAAATGCAACAGTTTTAGAATTAACTTCTCAACACCAACTGATGAACAACTCGAAAAGGGCATCAAAATTCTCGGTCAACTTGCTAAGTCGAGTATATAAATCGGTGTAATCTATACAACGGTTTCCCTACAATTAAATTGATTTAATTGTTACAGAAACGCTGATAATAAAATTCGGAGGAATTAACATATGGAAAACGAAATCAAAAAAGAGGTTGTATTCAGTGCTATACAGCCAAGCGGTACAATCACACTCGGAAACTACCTCGGTGCTGTAAGAAACTGGGTTAAAATGCAGGACGAATACAACTGCATTTACGCTCTTGCAGACCTTCACACAATCACGGTAAGGCAGACACCTGCTGTGATGAGAAAAAATATTCTCGATGCTTACGCTTCAATTATGGCTTGCGGAATTGATGTTGAAAAGAGTATTTTCTTCATTCAGAGTCACGTCCACACTCACGCCGAACTCGCTTGGGCTTTAAGCTGTTATACTCAGTTCGGTGAGCTTTCAAGAATGACTCAGTTCAAGGATAAATCAGCAAAGCACGCTGACAACATCAACGCAGGTCTTTTCACTTATCCTGTTCTTATGGCGGCTGATATCCTTCTCTATCAGGCTGACAAAGTCCCTGTAGGTGCCGATCAGAAACAGCATATCGAAATTACAAGAAACATTGCTGAGCGTTTCAACGGACTCTACGGCAATGTATTCAAGATTCCTGACGGCTTCATTCCTAAGCACGGTGCAAGAGTTATGAGTCTTCAGGACCCGACAAAGAAAATGAGTAAATCCGACGAAAATGTAAACGGTTGTGTACATCTTCTCGACACACCTGAAGTTATTATGAAGAAGTTCAAACGTGCCGTTACCGACAGTGAAGCTTGTGTGCGTTATGCAGAGGGCAAAGACGGTGTTAATAACCTTATGGCTATCTACAGTGCTGTTACAGGTCTTACATTTGAGCAAATCGAACACGACTTCGATGGCAAGGGTTACGGTGACTTCAAGACAGCAGTCGGCGAAGCTGTTGTTGAACACCTCCGTCCTATCCGTGAACGCTATGAACAGCTCATCAAAGACAAGGCTTATCTTGAGGAGTGTTATAGAAAAGCTGATGAAATTGCTCTTAAAATCAGCAGTCGCACAATGGGCAAGGTAATGAAGAAAATCGGCTTCATTCTCTAATGTGAGGTAAACACCGTGACTAAAATGGAACGTAAATTTTTTGACTTCGTGCAGAAGTATATTCTCTTATTTCTGCTTGGAGCAGTGACAATAACAGGCGTTATAATTCACATATGCGGAATCGACTTCCAGAGTGACGACTATCAGAGTTTTCTGTATTCTTGGTGGGTACGGATTGAAAACGGCGGTATTGAGGGACTTTCAACTCAGGTTGGCAACTACAACATTCCCTATCAGTTTATCACCTATCTTTTCACTCTGCTTCCGATAGGTCCGCTTTATTCCTACAAACTTCTGTCAATCATCTTCGACTTTGTTTTAGCTTGCAGTACGGCACTTCTTGTGAGAAGTTTCTGCGAAAACAAATCCGCACTCAAAAGCGTTATCGCCTATTCGCTTGTGTTCTGCTCAATGACGGTTGTATTGAACTCTGCTTTCTGGGCACAGTGCGATTCGATTTATGTCTCTTTCATTTTGCTTGCAATCTTCTTTCTCAGGAAAGAAAAGAATATTACTTCATTTGTTATGCTCGGCATAGCATTTGCATTCAAACTGCAGTTTATCTTTATTCTGCCCGTTTTTCTGTATTACTATGTTTCAACACGCAAGGTATCAATTCTGCACTTCTTAATAATTCCCGCCGTAGATTTTATTATGTGCCTGCCTGCGGTTATTCTCGGCAGAAATGCGCTTGATATCTTCACAATCTATGCAGACCAGACCGATTACGGTAAGCTCATTCAGATGAACTGTCCGAACATCTACGCTTTTATGTGCGAAGGCCATGATATAAATAATTACTATCTGCTCAAGACGCTTTCAATTATTCTGACAGTCACTGTTCTATGCATAGGTCTTGCACTTGTAATCTATAAGAAGGTTGACCTTGCAGGCACTGAAAACTTCCTGATTGCCTCAATTTGGACAGTGTTCACCTGCATAATGTTTCTTTCATCAATGCATGAGAGATATTCATATCTTCTCGACATTCTTCTAATAATCTACACAGTTATTACAACAAAACGTGTATGGCTGACAGTTGCGTGCAACCTTGTGAGCCTGAGAGGATATTGTTACTACCTCTTCAATTATGATGTGCTTGACCTAAAGATAACCGCAATAATCTACATCGGCATCTACGCATATGTTACATATATGTTTGTCAAAGATGTTGTTATGAATGGCAAAAAAATCAGCCGTTCTGAGAATATTGAATTAACCCCTGTAAAAGAATAATTACATAATTCATGGAGGCTAATATGAAAAGAAACGATTACATTTCCTGGGACGAGTACTTTATGGGCGTTGCACTTCTTGCCGCAAAGAGAAGCAAAGACCCCAACACTCAGGTCGGAGCGTGCATAGTTGACGATAACAATATCATTCTGTCAACAGGCTACAACGGCTTTCCCTATGGCTGTTCCGATGATATTTATCCTTGGGAACGTGAAGGCAGTGACACAAAGTACAATTACGTTGTTCACGCTGAGCTTAATGCGATTTTAAACGCAAGAGGAAAAAACCTCAAAGGCGCAAAGCTTTATGTTGACCTCTTCCCCTGTAATGAGTGCGCAAAAGCTATAATTCAGTCGGGAATCAGCGAAGTTGTGTACCTGTATGACAAGTATGCAGACTCGTCTGCAACCATAGCCTCAAAAAAGATGCTTGCTTCTGCGAATATTATTTGCAGACAGTTCAAATCGGAGAAAGACAATTTAACGTTGAATTTCAACGTATTTTAGTTTTGGATAAATATTGGGCACTGCACTCTTATGATAACGTTGTTTTCAAGAAATGTAGCAGTTACCGATATATCAAGTCAATAGTTGGGCACTGCACTCTTATGATAACGTTGTTTCCAAGAAATGTAGCAGTTACCGAAATATTAAGTCAATAGTTGGGCACGAAACGTTTCATACAAAAAAACCTATCTGCCCAAAGATAAAAAAACTGCCACCGGGTAGTATGATGCAAAGGCATCCGTGTGCATATCGTTAGGTCTTAGAAGATATGCACTGCGGATGCCTTTTTTCGGAGGTATTATGAGTAAAGTAAAACCGTTGATGAGTTATTTTTCAACAACTGAAATTATATTGTGGTGCAGTTCAGTTATACTGATTATCACATCTTTTTTCATTTTTGACAGAACAAATTATATGACGCTCAGCGCATCGCTGATTGGCGTAACATCGCTTATTTTCTGCGCAAAAGGCAATCCTTTCGGACAAGTTCTGATGGTTGTATTCAGCCTGCTTTACGGGATAATTTCATTCTCGTTTGCGTACTATGGCGAAATGATTACCTATCTCGGAATGACAATGCCTATGGCTGTTTTTGCGCTGATTTCATGGGTCAGAAATCCGTACAACGGAAACAAATCTCAGGTAAAGGTCAATCACATACACAGACAGGAAGTAGCATTTATGCTGATTCTCACTACTGTAGTAAGCATTGTGTTCTGCTTCATTTTGGAATATTTCAACACGGCAAATATAGTTCCGAGCACTATTTCAGTTACAACAAGTTTTATTGCAGTGTATCTGACATTCAGAAGAAATCCGTTCTTTGCTTTAGCTTATGCCGCAAACGATATTGTCCTGATTATTTTATGGGTTATGGCTGCTATGACAAACACAGCCTATATATCAGTCGTAATATGCTTTGTAGTGTTTCTTGTTAATGACATCTACGGCTTCATAAACTGGCAGAAAATGAAGAAGGTACAGTCTTGTACTATAGAAAGCTAGAACAAGTTCATTCTATATATTTGACCTGAAAATTTCCAAAGCTGTATTGCCGTTTTCGATGATTGCATTTTTCAGCTCATCAATACCTGCAAACTTCTTTTCGGGACGGATAAAATCAAGCAGTCGCACGTCTGCGCTCTGTCCGTAGATTTCTTCACCCTTATATTCCGGCATCCACGTTTCACAAATCGGTGTTGTTCCGCCAACTGTGGGCTTTATGCCTATGTTTGTAACTCCGCAGAAAACTTCTCCGCTTTCAAGCGTTACGGCTGAGGCATAAACTCCGAACTTAGGTACAACCAAATCGGGGCACAACGGTTGATTTATCGTCGGTGTACCGAGCTCTCTGCCGAGCCTTTTGCCGTGTTCAATCACCGACGAAAAACCGAATTTTGAGCACATCAGCTCATTTGCCTGTTTTACTTTACCGTCTGCTACAAGACCTCTGAGCAGTGTTGAGGAAACAACCTCTCCATCGCTGTGTTCGGGCGGTACAATGCAAAGTTCTATGCCGTGTTCGTCGCAAAGGCTTTGCAACATCTGCACATCGCCCTCACCGTTTTTGCCAAAACGATAATTGAATCCGCAGAAAAGTTTCTTCGCCCTCAGCCTGTCGATGAGTATATCCTTGACAAACTCCCTTGCAGACAAATTCATAATCTTTTCAAAATCCGCCTGATATGTATGGTCAACACCAAGCATTTCAAGCGTTTTTATTTTGTCCTCGGCTGTCATCAACGCATTGACCGCTGACTTTGTAAGCACGCTTTTCGGGCTTTTTGAAAATGTGAAGCACACAGCTGTAAGTCCGTTCGACTTTTCGGCTACGGCAAGCGAAATAACGTTCCTATGTCCCCTGTGCAGTCCGTCAAAATAGCCGAGTGCTATTGATGTGTTGAATTTTTCGGGTAATATCTCAAAGAAATTTTGCATAAATATTATCTATCCTCATTATATTTTACCGCTGTTTAAAAGCATTGCCGTCTTGAGTACCGCAACCTGTGTTTTTGCGTCGGGAATCTGATTGTTGAGCACCATTTCAACTGCCTTATCAAGCGGAATTTTCTCCACATTCAGAAATTCACCGTCGTCAGGTCGGCTCTCCCCCTCGGATTTTACACGGCATACATAAAGATGAATTGTCTCGTTTGTGTACCCCGGTGACGGATAAAGCTGACCGAGTGACATATACGAATATCCCTCTGCGCCTGTTTCTTCCATAAGCTCACGTTTGCCGTTTTCAAGCGGTGTTGAGCCTTTTTCAAGTTTTCCTGCGGGAAGTTCAAGCACAACCTCCTTGTAGGGATAGCGGAACTGCTTAACAAAATACAGATTGTTTTCATCATCAAGTGCGGCTACAGTCACTCCGCCCGGATGATTGACAACCTCACGCTTTGACCTTTTGCCGTTCGGCAGTTCAATTTCATCAAGTGTTATATGAAGAATTCTGCCGTCGAATACCGACGTGCTCGACAATGTTTTTTCGGTAAGTTCCATAATTGCCTCCATTATATAAAAGAAAGGATTTTATATGATTAACTACAATGTTCTGCCCGATTACGAAGCAAGAAGAGAGATTATCAACAGTTTATGCGAAAAATATCCGTTTATCAAGAGGTCTTTTGCCGGAAAAAGCGTCTGCGGACGATGCATAGATGTTCTGCACATCGGCAACACAAAAAATCGTGTACTCTACTGCGGAGGATTTCACGGCTCTGAATATCAGACGATTCTCGCACTGCTGAAATTCATCAACGAGTGTGCAATTTCCATACAGAACAACAGCAAAATCGGCGGTCACAACGTCGGTGATTTTCTGAAAATCCGAGGACTCACCGTGGTTCCCTGCGTGAATCCCGACGGAGTTGAAATTGCCCTCAACGGCAGTGGCTCTGCATTGAAATACAAGGATTTGGTTGAAGAAGTGTCCGACAACACCGACAAATGGCAGGCTAACGCAAGGGGTGTTGACATAAATCACAACTTCAATGCAGGCTGGTGCGAGCTTAAAAAACGTGAACTCAGCCGTAACATCAAAAAGCCTGCTCCGACACGCTTCGGAGGAAATTGTCCCGAAAGCGAGCCTGAAACAAAGGCACTCACCACGCTTTGCAGAAACACTAATTTTGAGCGTGCCATTGCTCTCCACAGTCAGGGCAGGGAAATTTACTGCTCCTTCGGTGAGCATACCCCTGTGCTGAGTTTCCGCCTTGCATCCGTATTTTCTCAGGCAAGCGGTTACAATATCGGCTTCCCCGAGGAAATCGCAACAGGCGGTGGTTTCAAGGACTGGTTCATCGAAAAATTTCGTAAACCTGCTCTTACAATTGAAATGGGACTTGGCGAAAATCCTCTGCCTTTGTCCGAATTTGAAAGCGAATATGAGATACTGAGGAATATTTTAAGCCTCGGTGTTGTTGTATGATGTTTTCAGATAATCTCTTGCCTTTTGTGCTATGTTAAGAGTATTTCCGTTTTCTGCAACATATTTCATTGCTTCAACGGCTTTGTCCGTTCTGTTCTGCTTTATGTAAAGCTGTGCAAGTGTATATTGTGCACTTACTTTATAATACAAAGCGTAATCACTGTTGTAAATTTCGGTTACAATCTGCTCTGCACCTTCAAAACAGCCTTTTTCAATGTTGAGTCTTACGGCATAAAGATTTCTAATATTGTTTATCATTTCAAGCTGTGCGGGTTTGAGCTTTGTTGAAGCCACAAGCTGTGAAACGAAATTCAGAGCCTTTTCGGCTTCGGCAAAGTTACCCTCACCTATAAACATACTTGCCCAATGACAATGATAAAATATTCTGTGGGAAGCATTGCACTGATTTGTGTCTATGCCCGAAAGCACTTTACGAGCCTGTTCAAAATCTCCTGCCGCCAGATACCCTGCGGTGAGATTTAAAAGTACGACCGGTCTGAGCTTGTAACCTATATTTTTCTGAGTAAGAGGGAAATACACATTGAGATATTTTATCGGGTCACATTCCGCATTGAGAATTGACACGATTTTATTATATTTTTCAGAAGCAAGTCTATTGAAAATAATTTGATTAAGAATAAAAGCAATCCATACAGCCAAAATCAGTAATAAAGATATTAAACCTGAATTATCTGCTGTGAAAATCAGCCAGAAATCAGTCACTATAAAAACTGCAAGTAAAATTAAATTTATAACATTGTAGCCGATTCTCAGATTTTTGAATAACATATACATAAATTTCCCACCAATCTGTTGGGTATTGAAATGAAATATCTACTCGTGGCAAATATATCGGGACGTACAGGAGTCCGTCCCCTGCTGATTTTCAATGTAGGGTAAGGCTTCCCGGACGTCCCGAAACTTTTTTATACTAAACAGGATTTGAAGTTTAGCATTAATATCAATAATTATTCTTCATCATCGTATAAATGAATTGAGCTTAAAATGTTGTCAACAGCTTCATCTGAAATTACGTTCGGCTCGTCGAGGTACTTTGAACGCTTTTCAATGCTGTCAATAGCCATTTGCACCTGCTCCTGCGGTGTCTGAGGTTTTCTCGGAGCTTCGTAGATTTCATCATCTTCAGGATTTGAAATGTTGACATACTCCTCCTGCTTTTCCTCAGGTTGTACAACCTCTTCTTCGGGTGTTTCTTCAATTGCAGGCTCGTTGCCGTCGTCCTGCTGAACATTTTCACTCTTGTCAACGCCAAAGTTCGGAGCGTCATAATTTTCATCAACGGCTTCTGCCGCTGCCATAATTACTTCACCGGGAGCATCAATCTGCTTTTCACGTCTTGCCTCGGCAAGAGCCTTGAGTTCCTCAAGGTGATTTACAGGCTTTTCAACTTTATTTAATGTTTCATCAAAATAAATATCGTACCATACGAGGAACACATACACAGTCCATACTCGACGGCTGTTATCCTCTTTTTCGCTGAAATGCTCATCAAGCCATGCAACGAGTGCGTCTGTGTTGAAGAACTTCTGCGCTGTCTTGCCTGTGAACTTTTTCTTAACTACATTATAATACTTCTCATCTCTGAGCCATACTCTTGTAGGCACAGGGAAACCAAGCTTTTCTTTCTCAGCAGTAGCTTCAGGCATATGGCGCACAGCCGCCTTACGCATTGCGTACTTTGTGTTTGACTTGTTGCAACGCAAACTTGTAGGAAGCTTTGATGCAACTCTGAACACTTCCTTGTCAAGGAAAGGAACTCTCAGCTCAAGGGAATTTGCCATACTCATTCTGTCAGCCTTGAGAAGAATATCGCCCACCATCCACATATTTATGTCGAGATACTGCATCTTTGTAACGTCATCGTACTTTCTGCAACGATAGTAATGCTTTCTTGTATAATCCTGCGGAGGTGTTGCAATTGAAGGGTCTTTCAGAATCGCCTTTTTCTCCTTGTAGTCATACATAAACGCATTACCGATGTAACGCTCTTCGAGAGGGTCACAGGCACGGATAAAGTAATCTCTGCCCTTGATATCAGGGAGTTTTTTGCAGACCGCTCTGATGGCCTTTCTGATACAGTGAGGCACGATAGTCTGATAAATTTTGAATACTCTCGGGTCGTTGTAGCAGGTGTAACCGCCGAAAAGCTCATCTGCACCCTCGCCCGAAAGGACAACCTTTACATACTGGCTTGCGAGCTTTGACACAAAGTAAAGTGCAATACAGGACGGGTCGGCAAGAGGCTGGTCCATATGGTACTGAACCGTCGGAACAGCGTCCCAAAACTCTTCGCTTGAAATGAGGTGAGTGTGGTGCTCAACTCCGATTTTCTTACTGAGATTTTCAGCCCAGCTGATTTCGTTATATTTTTCACCGAAGTCAAAGCCTACGGTAAATGTTTTCTGATCTGCAAAATATGTTGAAACGTAGCTTGAGTCAACACCGCTTGAAAGGAAACATCCAACCTCAACATCGGCAATTTTATGTGCATTGACAGAATTTTCAAATATCTTTTCAATCTCGTCAACAGCCTGTTTCTCTGTCAAACTTTCATCAGGTGTAAACTTAGGCTCCCAATAGCGTGTGGTTTCAACCTCGCCGTCACGATACCAGAGATAGTGACCGGGCATAAGGCAGTAAACACCTTCAAAGAAAGTCTCCGGAGGAACTGCATACTGGAATGAAAGATATGTGTCAAGTGCCCTTGTGTTGAACTTCTTAACAAACTTGGGGTGTTCGAGAATACTCTTGATTTCACTTGCGTAAACAAAATCGTCACCTATCTGAGTGTAGTGCATAGGCTTGATGCCGAAGAAGTCACGGGCTACAAAAATCGACTTATCCTTTGTGTTGTAGATAGCAAAGCCGAACATACCTCTGAGCTTAGGAAGCAAATCTTCCTGCCACTCCTCAAAGCCGTGAATGAGCACCTCACTGTCGGTGTCTGTATAGAACTTATGACCCTTGGCTACAAGAACCTTTCTTAGCTCCTTATAGTTGTAGATTTCACCGTTGAATGTGAGAACAAGTGACTTATCTTCGTTATAAATCGGCTGATGACCTGCATCAAGGTCGATAATTGAAAGACGACGGAAACCCATTGAAATATAGTCGTCAGTAAAAACACCGTCTGAATCAGGACCTCTGTGAGTGATAACCTCAGTCATATTTTTAATGACGTTGTCCCTGTTGACAACCTGTCCTGTAAATCCGCATATACCGCACATATCCGATAACCCCTTTCAAAGGTTTATAAAATATTAAATCGCATACTTATACTTTTATATTTTATCATATCGGGAATATAAATTCAACAATATTAAAGTTATTTTATAAATTTTAGGCGACTACCTCGGCAATATGACGTTGCATCCAAATCAAGCAGACAGATTGATATATCAACTTAATGGTTAGGCAACTGACGTTTGGACTCATCTTAAACTTTCTGCCCAAATTTAAAAAATAGTTGAATGTATTTTAGTAATGGTATATAATTTATTGTATATAATAGACAGAAACGGATATGATACAGTGTTTGGTTTAGTCGGTACTTTTGTAAATGTGGCTACAGTCCTTGCGGGAGGCGCAATTGGTCTTGCGTTCAAAAAAGGAATTCCTCAGAGAATGAGCGATTCTGTGTTCAAGGCATTGGGACTCATAACAATGTTCATCGGAATTTCAGGAAGCCTTTGCGGTGAAAACACCCTGATTGCGGTAATTTCGATGATTCTGGGAACAATAATCGGTGAGCTTATTGATTTGGACAAGCGTATAAATAATGTTGGAAAGTTCATCGAACGAAAAGTAAGCAAGGGCGATGAAAAATCAACCGTCGCACAGGGATTTGTTTCCTCCTGTCTGCTGTTCTGCGTGGGCGCAATGACGATTGTCGGCTCTTTGCAGGCAGGTCTTGACGGCGACTGCTCGGTGCTTTTCACAAAGTCTGCAATGGACTTCTGCTCAAGCATAATCTTTGCAAGTACCCTCGGAATAGGAGTACTTTTCTCCTCAATATTTGTTCTTGCTTATCAGGGGCTTATCACTGTTCTTGCAACGTGGGTTGAGCCTTTGCTGACAACGGCTGTCGTCAACGAAATGAACTGCGTCGGCTACATAATCATCATCGGACTTGCACTCAACATTTTAGGCATCACAAAACTCAAGGTTATGAATATGGTTCCTGCAATCTTTCTTCCGATTGGAATTGTACCGTTATATAACCTTATAGCAGGATTATTTTAAACACCATAAAATTTGACTATAATTTACTATGAATATATATTGTTTTTGGATTAGGAACGTATAAAATATAATTAAAAGATTTATCGAAATTAACTGTAAAAAGGAGTATTGCTATGATTCAGAAATTCACCTACGGTTCCCCCATCTGCACTGAAGCAGTTGTGCAAAAATTTGACACTTCCGACAATAACAGCTTTCCTTTTGAAAGCAGAGTTGAAGACGGAAAATTTATCTTTGAATTTGAAATTACTGACAGCGATATTGTTTACGGTCTCGGAGAAGCTCCGAGAGGTATCAACAAGCGTGGCTGGGTTTACGAGAGCTTTTGCAGTGACGACCCGTTTCACACCGAAACTAAATCATCACTCTATGCGGCTCACAACTTCCTTATGCTTTCGGGAAGCAGGACTTTCGGAATTTTCGTTGACTTTCCTGCAAGAATCCGTTGGGATATCGGCTACACTTCACGCAACAAAACTGTAATCACAATCAACGGCACTGACTTTGATTTCTACTACATTCAGGGCGAAAAGCCGGTTCAAATTGTAAAGGAATTCCGTCAGGCTATCGGAAAAAGCTACATTCCTCCGTTCTGGGCATTCGGCTATCAGCAGTGCCGTTGGAGTTATCCCGACAAAAATGCAGTTGACAGAGTTATTGACGGCTACAACAATGCAAACATTCCACTCGACTGCGTATACCTAGACATCGACTATATGGACAGCTACAAGGACTTCACCGTTGACGATAACAAGTTCCCCGACTTTTCCAACTATGTAAAGGAAAAGAAGGAACAGGGTATCCGCCTTATTCCAATCATTGACGCAGGTGTAAAGAAAGAGGACAGCTACGACATTTACGAAGAAGGCAGGGACAACGGCTACTTCTGCAAAACTGAGGACGGCAGTGACTTTGAAGGCGGTGTATGGCCGGGAATCTGCGGTTTTCCTGACTTTTTGCGCAAAGATGTAAGAGAGTGGTTTGGCTCAAAGTATAAAATCCTCACAGATGCAGGAATCGAAGGTTTTTGGAACGATATGAACGAGCCTGCAATTTTCTACTCAACAAAGGGACTTGAAAAAGCCATTGATAAGGCGGCATCTCTCAAAGGCGAAAACCTCGACCTTTCAAAATTCTTCAATCTTAAAGATACGTTCCTCGGGCTTTCAAACAGCGCAGAGGACTACTCAAGCATTTATCACACAATCGACGGCAAGCAGGTTTGTCACGACAGAGTGCACAACATCTACGGTGCAAATATGACAAAGGCAGCAGGTGAATATTTTGCCAAAGAATTCGGTGAAGAGAAGATTCTTATGTTCTCCCGTGCTTCCTACATCGGTGCACACCGTTCAAGCGGTATATGGTTTGGTGACAACCACAGTTGGTGGTCACACATTCTTCTTAACCTTAAAATGCTTCCGTCTGCAAATATGTGCGGATTTCTCTATTGCGGTGCTGATTTAGGCGGATTCAATGAGAATGCTACAAGAGATTTAGTTCTCCGTTTCTTAGCTCTCGGTGTGTTCACTCCGCTTATGAGAAACCATGCTGCACTCGGCACAAGAGATCAGGAATGTTACAGCTTTGAGGACAGCGACGATTTCAAGGACATCATCGAAGTTCGTTACAGACTCATTCCGTATCTTTACAACACATTCCGCAAAGCAAGTGAGAACGACGAAATGATTTTCCGTCCGCTCTCATTTGATTATCCCGACGATAAGATTGCCCGTGAGTGCGAAACACAGCTTATGCTCGGCGATGAATGTATGATTTGTCCTGTTTACGAGCAGAATGTTTCAGGCAGAAACGTTTACCTCCCTGAGGATATGACATTTGTAAAGCTCAGTGGCACAAATGTAGTGACCGAAAAGATGTCAAAAGGAACTCATTACATTGAGGTTGCGCTCAATGAAGTTCCGCTCTTTATCAAGGAGGGCAAGCAGATTCCGCTCTGCAAGCCTGCACTGAGAACATCTCAGCTTGATTTAGAAAGCTTAGATTATATCGGATAAATATAAAATCACGCAAAAGAGGTTGCCTTAAAAGCAACCTCTTTTTGCATTATTTATTCACTTATTTCAAGACTGTAAAAGAAATCATCATAAGAGCAGTTGTAAATCTTCCGAAGTTCAATAATCACACTTGCACGGATATTCAGCGTATTTCTATCCTTTACTCACACTCACTGCAACCACATTCACATTTGCATTTGTCCTCGTCATTACCGAAAAGACTGCAAATCCAATAATACACGGGAATTGTGATGAACACGAGCCATCCGAGTGCCCAGCCGCCGCACACATTGAAAAATCCGAACAAGATATATGCAATCACAGCGAGCACAGGATACGCAAAGTGACTTGGATTGCGCTTGAAAATTGCATCGCCCAGAGTATAGTAAAGCGGAATTGTAAGGAAACAAATCCAGCTCAGTGCCCAGCCAAAGCAAACTCCGCTTGCTCCCCACCACGCAAAAGCTACTATCGCAAAAATATAGAATGGAAATTTATTCCATATACTTTTGCCCTTGCTGTGAAAGTGGCAGTGTTTCATCATTTCCTCATCAGCCATAATATTTCCGTTTTCATCTGTATAGACACGCTGTTTTCCGCCTTTATCTACGAAAACTCCGTTGCCGTCAACGCTTACTCTTGCGCCGTGCTTATCCTGAATTTTTATTCCGTCCTTTAAGCTGATATGAACGTGGTCACCGTCCTTTGAATCAACGTGAATACCGTTTTTAAAAGAAACCTTATCTACCTTTTCATATTTTGTATTACTGTCCGGATTTGGTTTTGTACCGACAGGTTCTTCTGTAGGTTCCTGTTCGGAATTCAGAATTTCACCCTTTAAAAGTTCGTCAAGTGACACGCCGTAAATTTCCGCAAGAAGAATAAGGTTATCTGTATCAGGAGACGCTTCTGCTCTCTCCCATTTAGATACAGCCTGTCTGCTCACACCTATCTTTGAAGCGAGTTCCTCCTGACTGAGATTGTGCTGTTTTCTGAATTGTAATAATCTGTTTGCTGTTTCAATATTCATATGTATTTCCTCCCCATTGAGTATGCTTTTATTATACTCGCAACCGCTGTTATTGGCAATACATTTTAGTTTTCACCCTCGCAACTCTTGGTTGCAACCCAGTGTTTATCAGCCTTTTTGACTTTATTTCCCGATTGTTAAATCGATGTATCGGTTATGTTTGCAGACAACTGCATTGCAAAAAATCCAAATATTAAACGAGTTATCAGAAACATAACGGGACGTACAGGAGTCCGTCCCCATACAGATTATCATCGTAACTGTATAGGGGGACGGGTTCCCGGACGTCCCGAAAGGTAGGTTGTTTTATAAGGATTGAACGCTTTAAAATTAAACGTCGGTTTCCTTATCTATAATTCTAATCTTTTGCAGTATCAAATAGATGAATGGAATGTTCTTGAAATAACCTCGTCCTGCTGTTCCTTTGTGAGCTTGATGAAGTTTACGGCATAGCCTGAAACTCTGATTGTGAGCTGTGGGTAAAGCTCAGGGTGCTTCTGAGCGTCGAGGAGGAGTTCTCTGTCAAATACATTTACGTTGAGGTGATAACCGCCCTTGAGCACATAACCGTCAAGAAGTGCCACAAGATTGTGGTTACGCTGTTCATCAGTCTTGCCGAGTGCAGACGGAACAATTGTAAATGTATTTGAAATACCGTCCTGTGAATCCATAAACGGAAGCTTTGCAACTGAAGCAAGAGATGCAACTGCACCGTTTTCATCTCTGCCGTGCATTGGGTTTGCACCCGGAGCAAAAGGCTCACCGAACTTTCTGCCGTCAGGTGTTGAACCTGTGTTCTTACCGTAAGTAACGTTAGAAGTGATTGTGAGGATTGATGTTGTAGGAATACCGCCCCTGTATGTGTGGTTCTGACGGAGATAGCCGATGAATGTGTGGAGAACTTCCTTGGCAATTTCGTCTACTCTGTCGTCATCGTTACCGTACTTAGGGAAATCACCCTCAGTGATATAATCTGTAACGATACCCTTTTCATTTCTTACAACCTTAACTTTTGCATACTTGATTGCAGAAAGTGAGTCGGCAACAACCGAGAAACCTGCAATACCTGTTGCAAACCAACGTGTAACGTGCTTATCGTGAAGAGCCATCTGTAAACGCTCATAGCTGTACTTGTCGTGCATATAGTGAATGATGTTGAGTGCATTGACATAAACCTGTGCAAGCCACTTCATCATAGCCTTGTACTTTGTCATTACATCATCATAATCGAGGTATTCACCTTCAACAGAACGGTACTCAGGTCCTACCTGAACACCTGTAACTTCGTCTACACCGCCGTTGATAGCGTAGAGCAAACATTTTGCAAGGTTAGCTCTTGCACCGAAGAACTGCATTTCCTTACCGATTTTCATTGAAGATACACAGCAAGCAATGCCGTAATCGTCGCCATGGAAAGGACGCATAAGGTCGTCGTTTTCGTACTGAACAGCGTTGTGCTTAATTGAAATATCTGCACAGAAGCTCTTGAACTGCTCAGGAAGCTGAGATGACCATAAAACAGTAAGGTTTGGCTCAGGAGCCGCACCGATATTGTTGAGAGTGTTGAGGTAACGGAAAGACATCTTTGTAACGAGAGGACGACCGTCTGTACCTACACCGCCGATTGACTCTGTTACCCATGTAGGGTCACCGGCGAAGATTGAATTATACTCAGGAGTACGGGCAAAGCACACCATTCTGAGCTTCATAATGAAGTGGTCAACAATTTCCTGAACCTCTTTTTCAGTGATTGTGCCCTCAGCAAGATCACGGAATGCATAGATATCGAGGAATGTTGATGTTCTGCCGAGGCTCATTGCCGCACCGTTCTGCTCCTTGACAGCAGCGAGGTATGCAAAGTAAACAGCCTGTACAGCCTCTTTAAATGTGCTTGCAGGCTTTGAAATATCACAGCCGTAAATTTCTGCAAGCTCTTTGAGCATCTGCAATGCTCTGATCTGTTCTGAAAGCTCCTCACGTTCACGGATAACATCGGAGTACATAATAATTCTTGTTGTAGCAAGCTGATGCTGTTTGTCCTCGATAAGACGGTCAACACCGTAAAGAGCCGCACGACGATAGTCACCGATGATTCTGCCTCTGCCGTATGCATCAGGGAGACCTGTGATGATGTGATTTGAACGGCACTTTCTCATCTCGGGAGTGTATGCGTCAAATACACCTGCGTTGTGAGTTTTTCTGTGAGTTGTAAAGAACTCTGTAACCTCAGGGTCAACCTCATAGCCGTTGTCCTTGCAAGCCTTTGAAGCCATTCTGATACCGCCATATGGCTGAAGCGAACGCTTGAGTGGCTTATCAGTCTGAAGACCAACGATTGTTTCCTTATCTTTGTCAATATAAGCAGCACCGTGTGAGGTAATGGTTGAAATAACCTTTGTATCCATATCAAGCACGCCGCCTGCTTCGATTTCCTGCTTCTTGAGCTCGCTTACCTTTTCCCAGAGGTCGAGTGTGTTCTGAGTAGGTCCCTCAAGGAAGTCACCGCCTCCGAAGTAAGGCGTATAGTTCTTCTGTATAAATTCTCTTACGTTGATTTCGTTTTCCCAGCTTCCGCTTTTGAAGCCTCTCCATTCGTTTCTCATAACTAAAACCTCCATTATAAAAAATATCAGTCCATATTCATAATCTCGTTCAAGTCTTTGCGTAATCCGCAAAAAATGCCGACTTACTCCGAGCTTACGCCCAGACGGTCGGCATTGACACGTTATACTTCACTGTGGTTCATTCCACTACTCCGTCAGTCATATAACATTTTTAAAATAACACTTTTAATCGAACTTGTCAAGCGTTTTTTACAGGTAAAAAAAGGTTCTGCATAAAGCTAAAAAAATCAGCTAAAAGCGTACATTTTTTTAAGCAATTTTCTTCCTGTGTCAGTTTTGAAAATTTTCGCTTCAACGCTTTTCACAGCATTTGCACTTACACCGTCCTCAAAAAGATTCACAAGAAAATCCGCTTCCACCAAAATCTGATACGGCTTGGTGTTTATATTTTCATAGGTGTGGTGATGACCTACAAGATAACAAACCTCGTCAATGAATTTTTCATCAAACCCGAGATTTGACAATAATTTTTGTGCTTGTGCAGGACCCTCAAGTTCCTGATATTTTCCCGCACTCGAGTTATATTTTTCCTCGCTTACCTTTATTCCGATATCATGAACTATTGCGGAAATTTCCAGAACTCTCTGACTGTATTCATCAAGCTTCTCACCCTCACCTATTGTTTTGGCAAATGCAAAAACTTTGAGAAAATGGTTTATTCTTTTCAGATCCGAACCAAAATATTCTATCATGGCTTCTATTACTCTGCTTGCGCCAAGCATATCATCGCCTCCGATATAAACGTTATCTGTTGTCCTTTTTGTCAAGACTTCTGATGTATGCAAATGTCTTTTCTTCGCCCTCATCTCTAAGCATTACAAGAAGCTTTTCGAGAAGTTCTTCTGTTTCGGGGTGCATTCTCTTTTTTCCTCTAATATTGAGAAAATACTTGAACGGATGCTCATTTGTGTAGTTTTCTCCGTTGTAAATCTTACTTGCCGCCACTCTGTCGCAGAACATCTCAACAACATATCGCACGGGCATTTTTACGTTTTCAATCATCTTTGTCTGTGGATTATAGTCGTTCCAATATTCGTAATGATGTCGGTTTCTGCCTTTGTGATGCATCCACGCAAGTGAGCTTCCGTGCAGTTCACGCTCACGCTCATTAGGGCTTCTTGTGCCCTGAAAATACTTTGCTCCCGGGATAAATTCAGTCGGACTGTATTTTGAAAGGTCGTGTCTGAGCCCCTGCCATAGAATACCTGCTTTTGCGCAGTTTGCAATTACCTTGTGTCTGTGCTTTGTTATTGTTATAAAGTGTTTGATTGGATGTGCCATTATAAATCACCGCTAACATTTTATCATATTTTAACCAACTTTAAAATACATCTTGCCTTATTTCGAAAAAAAAGCTATAATAGAAAAAGTTAAAAAATTGTAATATTTTGAAAGGTTATGTTATGAAGAAAAACTTATTTGTTTCACTTTTCTGTGTTATTCTGACATTCACCTGTATTCTGTGCGGATTGAACGGCATTAACTCGGAATTTAACAATATTATTTTTTCTCCCGCAACAACGGATGAGCCTGCAACAAAACCGACTGTACAGATTGCAACGACTACTCCGCAGATTATAACTGAAATAAAGGATTCCGTCAATATCGAACAAGGTACGGCACAGGTGATTTCAGTTTCAAAAGAAGAAGACTCAAAGCTTGAAAGCTGGACAAGCAGTGACAAAAGCATTGTCACCGTTGACAGCGGAGGAAGAATCGACGCACTCAAAGAGGGTACGGCAAAAATCACTGCAAGCTTCTCTGATTACAAAAAATATGAATATGAGGTAACCGTCAAAAAAGCTTCAGAAAAGGACGAACCCGACAGATATTCAACAGCGATAACTGCAAATCAGGATACTCTCACAAACAACATCTACGACGGAAGTGACAGAAATCCCTATTATATCTGCGTCAACAGACAGCAAAACTGCGTGACAGTCTACACCTATGACGAAAATGGTGAGTATACAATCCCTGTCAGGGCTATGATATGTTCCTGCGGATTGAACAACGCAACGATTACAGGTAACTATTCCCTCTACTTCAAGAACGAATGGCTCGGACTTCTTAACAATGTTTACGGACATTATGTAAGCGGAATTTCAGGAAATTATCTCTTCCACTCCGTTCCGTACGAAACGGCATCGGCAAATTCGCTTGAGACCGAGGAATTCAACAAACTCGGCGAAGAAGCATCCCTTGGCTGTGTGCGAATGGCTACAGCGGACGTAAAATGGATTTACGACAATTGTCCGAACAACACACCCATTAAAATCTATGATGACGACAATGCCGGTCCTCTCGGCAAACCTGAGGCAATCAGAATTACCGACACAAGCTGTAAATGGGATCCTACCGATAACAACAAAAATAATCCGTACAATAAAAAATCCCCGCAATTTTCAGGGCTCAAGGATATAACAATCAAAAAAGGTAAAAAATACTCCGTGCTTGACGGTGTCAAGGCGGTTGACACCTGCTCAAATGATATCACGGAAGATATCAAAGTGACAGGAAATGTAGTAACTTCAAGAAAAGGAACTTACAAAGTGACCTACAGCGTCACAGACCTGCTCAACCGAACTACCGAAAAAACAATCACAGTTACGGTGGAATAAAATGCAAATATAGTAAGGTAAACTTGCTCGACCACTTTAATATTTACAAAAAGAATAAATCACTGAAATTATATTAAAATGCCCGTGGATTTCTCCACGGGCATTTTTATAGGCTTATTTGTATTTTACCGCACTTTCATCAAACAGCTTCACAAGTGTTGCATTATCTGCTGTACCCGTGGCTTTAATGCCGTTCTTTTTCTGGAAATTATTCACAGCCTCTTTTGAAACATCGCCGTAATATCCTGTGATATTTCCTTCGTCTTCAACATAGCCGAGGTCAAAAAGTCGCTGTTGCATAATTTTTACATTGTCGTTTTCATCCTCATACTTGAGTGAAAGACCGTCAAGATTGATTTTGTATGTATCCGCAACCGATGTATTTGCAGTTGCAACTGTTGTGGCCTGAGTATTCCCCTGTGATGTGGCTGCCTGAGTTGCTGTTGTAGCAGTTGTAGCATTTGTATCTGCAGTCGCTGTTGTTGCATCATTCTGAGCTGTGGTTGTTTCGGTGTTCTTTTTCAGCGAAGGATACATAAATCCCACCATTTTATCAAGTGTATTTAACGCAGTTGTTCCCTGACGATTCATATCGTTATAAGTAACCATAAGTGTCTTGTTGGTAACAACCGCTGTAAGCTTGCTGAGAACAGGGTCAGCCTTGATTGCATTGAGTGTTGCATCATCCGCATAGAAAATAAAGTTAGGATTTGCAATCTTGAGTGTATTCACATCAACAGTGTTTTCCTCAATATTCACCGCAGTGTTCACTGCACCTGTGTATCCGAGGAGCGCATCACCGTATGTACCGCTTGTCATAAGTTTGAGGCTGTTGTCCTCATAGAAAAGATAGCATACAGTGTAGAGCATACTGTTGTTTGTATTAGCAACGGATTTCTTTACCTGATCCATTTCCTCAAATAGCTTATCATAAGAATTAATACCCTTGTTTCCGCCCTCAACTCTTCCGCCGAGGATTTTTCCGAGAGTCATATAATTTGTTTCAAGCTGTCTGAGAGTATTTGCGTGTGACATTGTAACAACAGTGATGTCTGCTTCTTCAAGGCTTTTCTTTGCTGAATCGCTGATTGTTTCTGTTGCAAAAACTATATCAGCCTCACTCTGCTTGATTTTTTCAACATCAGGCTCTGTAGCTGAACCGACAGTGGGCACAACGTTCATCCACTCCTGATCAACCTCGTCACTTCTGCCGACCATTTTCACGGAATAGTTCATATAGTCGATGATATCCGCTGTCGGAGCGTCGAGAACGACGATATTTTCAGGTTCGCTTTCGATTACTAAATTTGCAACTTCAACAGGGTAATTCTCATCACCGCAACCTGCGAAAGTAACCATAACAGAGAGTGCAAGAGCAATTACCAGTAAAAGTGAAATAATCTTCTTTTTCATATTAAACCTCCGAATTATATTTATCAGCAGAAAAGTGACTCAACATACTGCTTTGCGCAACGTGGAGAACGTCCGCCCCTTGAAAGCGCAAATCTTTCTGCACCCATTTCAAGTTCCTTTTCAGGCATATCAACGCCTTTCTGCTTTGCAAGTGCGAAAACAATGTCAATATATTCCTGTTTGGTCGGAATCGAATAGCACACGGCAAGACCGAAACGGTCAGAAAGCGAGAGACTTTCCTGCATATTGTCACGAGTATTTACATCATCGTCAGTTCTGTCGGAAAAGCTTTCCTTGACAAGATGACGACGGTTCGAAGTTGCATAGATAAGTGCATTATCCGGACGAGCCGCAAGACCGCCCTCAAGCACAGCCTTTAAGGTTGTGTAGCTCTGATCCTGTTTTTGGAAAGAAAGGTCATCAATAAATATGATAAACTTCATCGGCAGTGCAGCAATCTTATCGACAAGAATCGGAAAGTCAATGAGTCTTTCCTTAGGAATTTCAACAATTCTCAAGCCGTCTTTTCTAAAATCATTTGCAATCGCCTTGACAGTCGAACTTTTGCCCGTACCCTTGTCACCGTAAAGCAAACAGTTATTGCAACTTTTGCCCTCAATAAAAGACTTTGTGTTATCCACAACCTTGTCTCTCTGAATTTCGTAGCCCGTAAATGACTCCATATCAATCCTATCGGGATGAAGCACAGGCTGAATATCACCATCACGCCAGATAAACGCCTTGTAACGTGCAAATATTCCGCAACCGTTTTCCTTATAATACTGGGCAACTTTTTCGAGTGAGCCGTCGAACATTCTGAAACTGGGAGCACATTCACCGGCAGACCAGCGAGGAAGAGTATCGGCAATTTCTCTGATATCATCATAATACTTATAGCTTTCGAGCACTTCATCGGCTGTAAGCGTTGAAGCGGAAAGAATAGCTTCACAATCACGCTTTACGGCTTTGAGCACGTCCTGCGGAAGTGAGTCGTATTTTCCTGCCGCAGCAGCTCTTGTAAAACAGTTCTCATCAAAGAGTGCCGCCTCTGTCATAGAATACGCCAGTCTGTCACTGCAATTTCTCTCACTTATCAGCGAATAAAAATCACCGTAGGCATTAAGAAATTCGTCAGGCTCCCTATCGAGCGAAAGCAATAAATTATAATACGCTTTGGGCACACTGCGTTTCATAATCCCTCTGAAAACAGAGAGCGAAGACAGCAATAATTTTGTTTTATTTACATTATTCATCATCAATCATTCCAATCTCCTTAATTGTACCCCTTTTTCCCCCTCAAGTCAATATTTTTTAACTTTGGGAAGAAAGGTTATTTCCATATAAAACGTTTCGTGCCCAACTGTTAACTTGATATATAAATTACTGCCACATTGCTTGACCGTAAGGTTGATATAATCATTTCGTGCCCAACTGTTAACTTGATATATAAATTACTGCTACATTGCTTGACCGTAAGGTTATATAATCATTTCGTGCCCAACTGTTAACTTGATATATTAATTACTGCCACATTGCTTGACCGTAAGGTTGATATAATCATTTCGTGCCCAACTGTTAACTTGATATATAAATTACTGCTACATTACTTTTGCTCAGGTCAGGCATAGAAGTTCTGAAAAATTCAACCTATCTTATCCGAACTGCGTGCCAAAACTCTCGATAAATAATAATTCCTATTCTCACATCAACGTGGAATAGGAATTGTATTTTTATATTTGGATATCATTAAGGTTATACCGCATAAAACGTAACCGTAATATCTATTGAATTATCGGGCAGATTGTGCCGTCAGATTTTTCGTCAGGTTGAACAACCAAACCGCAGTAATGCTGACGCATCACGAGATTTTTTTGGCAAGCTGACGGGAAATATGCAAGCAAGATGTGCGAACATTCTTTAGATGTGATTTATTCAGTAATTCCTTAAATATTTACCTCTATAACTTCATCCAATTTTGCAATCATATCGCTTACAATCTCAGTTGTTTTGCCGTTGGGGATTGACTCAAGCAATGCGGTGATGTTCTCTTCAAATCTTTCGGGGAGAATTTTGCAAGTGTTTTTGCAAATCCGAACAAGCTTCTTCTCACCCGGATGGGAAAGTCTGTTCAGCGCAAAGATTATATCAAAATAACTTGCGAGGAACTCTGTTGTCCTGTGGTGAACGCTTACAATGTCGCCACGCTTTGAAGCCTTTGCAATCTGCTTATCGTATGACGGAAGTTTTCCGCTTAAAAGATTTCGATTCTTTTCGATAATATTTTTCCTGAGTTTTTCAGGATAAGGAACAGTGCACTCTTTCTGCATTTCCGTGAACTCACCCGACTTGTCGAAAAGCACCTTGGAATTTAAAATATTATGCCAAAAACAGGTTGTGTAACCGTTGAACGAATTTCCTTCGTCAACCACCATTTTCAGATAATCAGCGAACATTTCAGTCTTGCGGTAAATAATATCTATTGCAATGCCGTTTTTTAATATGCAGTTGTCCTCAAGCTCCCAGTAATGGTTACCAATTTCAGCTTCAATGCAGTGCGGAGTAATTGCATTGCTCTTCATCTCGTTAGTAAGCTCACCCTTGCAGTAAACGTATATGTCGTAATCCGACTTTTCATCGCATACACCTGTTGAGCGTGAACCTCCGAGCGCAATTGCGTCAACCTCGTCGTATTCCTTTAGTGCGGATATAATTGAATTGAAATATTCATCTTTTATGCTAACACTCATAATATGACCTCCAAAGTAGTGGTATTTTCACCTTGATTATAGCACTCAATAACAAATAACTGCAATGCATATTTTGTTATTTAATATTAAAAAACGGCTAATATCAACTATCGAGTGCCTCGCAAGCATTTCGTGCATACAGCTTGATATTTATATTTCGTTACAGATGTTGGTATTTTATCAAGACTTTACTTCTCGATAATAACAACTTCTGTTGGTGAAGTTTTTGCCAAGCCTTCTGCGCCCGAGCCTGACTGAGCAATTACTGTACATAACAAAAAGGACGTCAGGGATTCTGCCCCCTACAACGTTCCGACAGAAACACTTGCTTGTAGGGGACGGACTCCTATACGTCCAGAAACTTAATCAATATATCAAGTTAATGGTTGAGCATAAAATTCCTTGATGAACTTAACTCAAAGAAATGTAGCAGTTACCGATATATCCATCCATATGGTTGGGCACGAAACGTTTGAACTATCGGAAACCTGTCTGCCCAAAGATAAAAAATTATTTATTTTTGTTCTGAATGTACTCGTCAATTGCTGAAGCGGCTGTTTTGCCTGCGCCCATTGCGAGAATTACAGTAGCGGCACCTGTTACAGCGTCACCGCCTGCATAAACACCTTCACGAGATGTAAGACCGTTTTCATCAGCGATGATTCCGCCCCACTTCTGAGTGTCAAGACCCTTTGTTGTAGCCTTGATGAGCGGGTTAGGTGATGTGCCGATTGAGATGATAACAGCGTCAACGTCAAGAACAAACTCACTGCCCTCAACTACCACAGGTCTGCGTCTGCCACTTGCGTCAGGTTCGCCAAGTTCCATTTTAACGCACTTCATACCTTTTACGAACTCATTTTCATCACCGAGAATTTCAACAGGGTTATTGAGGAGCTTAAAGATGATGCCCTCTTCCTTAGCGTGCTCAACTTCTTCCTTACGAGCAGGAAGTTCCTCTTCACTTCTTCTGTATACGATGTAAACTTCGTCAGCACCGAGACGCTTTGCACATCTTGCAGCGTCCATTGCAACGTTACCGCCACCTACAACTGCAACTTTCTTAGCGTGCATAATAGGTGTTGTTGAATCATCCTTGTAAGCCTTCATAAGGTTTGTTCTTGTGAGAAACTCGTTTGCCGAGTAAACACCGCAGAGGTTTTCACCGGGAATGTTCATAAAGCGTGGGAGACCTGCACCTGAACCGATGAATACAGACTCAAAGCCGTATTCGTCCATAAGCTCGTCAATTGAAATAACTCTGCCGATTACCATATCTGTTTCAATCTTAACACCGAGCTGTTTAAGTGTGTCAACTTCCTTCTGAACGATTGATTTTGGAAGTCTGAACTCAGGAATACCGTAAACAAGTACACCGCCTGCAAGGTGGAGTGCTTCAAATACAGTTACGTCGTAACCTTTCTTTGCAAGGTCGCCTGCGCAGGTAAGACCTGCAGGGCCTGAGCCGACGATTGCAACCTTGTGGCCGTTTGATTCAGGCTTGTTAACTACTGCATCTGTCTGAGCGTTATGCCAGTCAGCTACAAATCTTTCGAGTCTGCCGATACCAACAGGCTCAGTCTTGATACCTCTTACGCACTTTGACTCACACTGTGTTTCCTGAGGACATACACGTCCGCATACAGCAGGGAGTGAGCTTGACTGTGAAATTACGTCGTAAGCACCTGCAAAGTTGCCGTTTGCAACTTCCTTGATGAAGTCAGGAATTGCGATATGTACAGGACAAGCCTGAACGCATGGCTTATTTTTACAGTTGAGACAACGCTGTGCTTCTTCTATTGCAACCTCTTCTGTGTAGCCTGTTGCTACCTCAAGGAAGTTTTTATTTCTTACATTAGGGTCCTGTGTAGGCATTTCAGCCTTTTTTGGTGACATATTAGGCATTATTACTCAACCTCCTTCTTGAAAAGATTACAGGTTTCTGAATGTGCATGACGCTCAAATTCCTTGTACATTGCGCCACGCTTCATAGCCTCATCAAAATCTACTAAGAAACCGTCAAAATCAGGTCCGTCAACACAAGCAAACTTTGTTTCTCCGCCTACTGTAAGACGGCAACCACCGCACATTCCTGTGCCGTCAATCATAATCGGGTTCATTGAAACTGTTGTAGGAACGTTGTGTGGCTTTGTTGTCTTAACAACGAACTTCATCATAATAAGCGGACCGATTGTGATAACCATATCATAGTTCTCGCCTGATGTGATGAGTTCTTCAAGAGGAGCTGTTACAACACCCTGTGTGCCGTAAGAGCCGTCGTCTGTCATAAGAATGAATTTATCTGAGCATGCCTTGAATTCGTCCTCAAGAATTACGAGGTCCTTATTTCTGAAACCTACAATTGAGTGAACTTCACAGCCGAGTTCGTGAAGCTTTTCAGCAATCGGAAGTGCAATCGCACAACCAACACCGCCGCCTACTACACAAACCTTCTTGAGACCTTCTGTGTGTGTAGGAACACCGAGCGGTCCTACGAAGTCTGCAATGCAGTCGCCTTCATTAAGGTGATTGAGTTTTTCTGTTGTTGCACCGACAATCTGGAAAATAATTCTTACAGTGCCTGCTTCTCTGTCGTAGCCAGCGATTGTAAGCGGAATACGCTCTCCGTCATTGTCAACCCTGAGAATGATAAACTGACCAGGCTCAGCTTTTTTAGCGATGAGCGGAGCGTCAATTTCCATCAATGTAACAGTGGGGTTAAGAACTTTTTTCTTAACTATTTTGTACATTTCCTCATTTCCTTTCATAGATAAATTCAAAATAAAACGATTTTTAAGGGCGCATTAGATACGCCCTTGCTTTATCTTTTTAATATTATCACAAAAACAGTGGTTTTTCAAGGTAATTGCAGATATTCTTTGAATTTGTTGCAATTTTTTTACTGCTAGGTTACATTCGGATACAGAAGGCTTGAAAACATCAAGCTGTCTGCACGAAATGCGTGCGAGATACTTGCAATTGATATTTCTCGGCAAATATAATATAATGTATAATATAGTTTCCTCAGTAAAAAATATTATAGATTTATTATGCGTGAAAGGATGATTTTTATGGCTGACAATAAAAGAAAAGTAGTTCTGGTAGGTACCGGTATGGTAGGAATGAGCTTTGCCTATGCTGCACTCAACCAGAATCTCTGCGATGAGTTGGTTCTTATTGACATCAACGAAAAACGTGCAAACGGCGAGGCAATGGATCTTAATCACGGACTTGCTTTTTCAAGTTCAAGTATGAGAATTTACAACGGTAAGTACAGCGACTGTTCCGATGCGGATATTGTAATCATCTGCGCAGGTGTCAATCAGAAACCCGGTGAGAGCAGACTTGAGCTTTTGCAGAGAAACACAAAGGTGTTTTCATCAATCGTACCTCAGGTTGTGCAGAGCGGATTTGACGGAATTTTCCTTGTAGCAACAAATCCCGTTGACATTATGACGAGGGTAACTTACGAACTTTCAGGCTTCAATGCGGCTAAGGTTATCGGTACGGGCACGACACTCGACACTGCAAGACTGAGATACCTTATGGGCGAGTATTTCGAGGTTGACCCGAGAAATATCCACGCTTATGTAATCGGTGAACACGGTGACAGTGAGTTTGTGCCGTGGAGTCAGGCTATCCTTGCCGTAAAACCGATAAAGGACGTGCTTGCCGATAATCCTCAGGCTTATTCAATGGAGGAACTTGAGAAAATCAGCGTCGATGTAAGAACAGCGGCTCAGGAGATTATCGAGGCAAAGGGCGCAACTTATTACGGAATCGGTATGGCTATCGTAAAGATTGCAAAAGCTATTCTCAACGACGAAAACTGTGTGCTGACTGTTTCGGTTCGACTCAGAGGTGAGTACGGCGGTAAGAAAGATGTGTTCATCGGCAACCCGTGTATAATCAACAACGGCGGTGCTAAGAGAATTCTTGAACTCAAGCTCACAGATGAAGAGCTTGAAAAGCTTAACAATTGCTGTAACATTCTGAATGACAATTTTAAAACCCTTACATTTTGACTTTGCAGACTGGTTGTTTCTATATAAAACGTTTTGTGCCCAGCTTTTGGGTCGATATATTGGAGACTGCTGCATCGCTTTCATTAAAGTCGGGCATATAAGTTTTTGCAAAAGCAAGTTGTCTACTCGGATTAAGTGTCGAGGTACACGCTCCCTACCGTTAACTTGATATATTCATTATATTTCGGCAAGAGCAGAGCCTTTGCCCTACAAATTTGCAAACAACGTCGAGTTCATCAATACCCACCTATAGGACAACCGATGGTCATCCCTATGATATGGTACTTAGCAACAATGGGCTGCTAAAAAATAATTTAACGTACAAAATGGCTAATCTCAACTCAAATGTGAGATTAGCCATTGCTGTTTATAAAACTAAGTTTAAGGTCGAAAAAACGTTTATAGTTTCCCACCCGACCTATCTTGTCGAATTGCGAACCGAGGTACTCAGTTGTCTGCCCCAATATAAAATGATATTATTTGAGGTATGTACCTGTAGGTCCAATCTGACCGTCAATGCCTGTGAAGCCTGATGCACAGCATACATAAACTCTCATATTTGCAGTACCGATTGACGGAACTGTGAGTGTGCCGTTTGTAACGTTCTGAACATCACCTGTAACAGCGTCGATATACTTGCCGTTAGGAATGTTCTTGAATGTTGCGCCACCTGAAATTGCTACGCAAGCAAGGCTGTCAACACCTTCAGTTGAATCTGTGTAACGACGCACAAATGCCATATTGCCGTTTGAAACGTAGTTGCTTGAAGTTGTGTACTGACCCTTCTGGAGAGCAGGAACTGCTCTTCTGATCATATTGAGCTTACGAACGTGAACAGCAAGTGAGTTGTTGAGTGTATTGGCAACTGTACCTGTTGCTGTGTATTCACCAAAGTCTGTAGCATTTACAGTACCCTCAAGATAATCACCGAAGTATGCACGACCTGTTGTTGAGAGAGGTGCACCAGGACCTACATCGATAACTGCGCCCTTCATAAACTCAACCTCAGAACCGTAGTAAAGACATGGGATACCACGGAATGCAAACATAAGGTTCATATTCTCAGCCCAAGCCTGTGTACCTGCGTTATAACGAACTGATTGGCAATCGTTAGGTGCATAGTCGTGTGAATCAACATATGTAACGTTCCATGTTGAATCGTTGAAGTAAGCATCTTCTTCAAGAGCTGTTCTCCAAGCACCGTTAGCTGTGTAGAAGTTCCAGTGCATTGTAAAGTCGATTACGCCTGTACCGTTTGACTTGCTGTAATCAGGTGTGTGATATGTAATACCGTCGAGGAATGCATTGCTGCTTGATTCAAGTTGATCTGTGCTCTTGAACATATGAGTATTGAAGTGTGTGATAGAGTTTGAATTGTTTGTACTCCAGTCTGAGAATGAAGTTCCCCAGTTGTTCTTCCATTCACTTTCTGTTTCAGCCCATGTATAGAAGAACGGTGAGTCAGAAGCACCGCCTTCGTTGATAAACTGACTCCATCTTGCACAAACTTCACCGAAGATATAGAAATCTTCAATATTTGTGAACTTAGGGAAGTATGCACTGTTGAGTGTCCATCTGTTAACGTGCTTTTCTGTATCAAGACGGAAACCGTCAACACCCTGATTTGCATACTCAAGGTATGTATCTGTGATGTAGTTTGCAACTACAGGGTTTTCTGTGTTGATATCAACGCAGTCGCCTGCCATTGAACCCTGCTGTTCAAGAGATGTACCGTAACCCATGTTACGCTCTCTGTGATATGTTTCAGCAGTATCGTGACCGTTGTTCTTGAGATCTTTCATAATATCAAGTCTTGCCTGGAACTGAGCATCAGCATTCAGATTGTCATATGAAGGATAAGCAGTGTTAAGTTCCGAACCGCTTACAACCTGCATACAATCAGCAGTTTCGAGGTCTGAAAGGTCGTCATAAACCTTATCAAACATCTTACAAAGTTCCTCTTCACCAAAGTTACTTGAGTGGTTCCATACAACGTCCTGAATAATCTTCATACCTTTATCGTGAGCAGCATCGATAAGATCCTGATATGTTGCGCCGTCGCTTTCATATCGAACGTCAACTTCACCGAAATCCAAAGCATGGTAGCCATGATAATCGTAACCTGAAGCATTTGTAACTACAGGTGTAATCCAGATTGCAGAGAAACCGAGAGCCTTGATGTAATCAAGCTTGTCAATGAGGCCCTGGAAGTCACCACGCCATGCAGGGTCTGAATCAGGGTTGTTAGCCTTTGAGTCATCCCAGCAGTGAACGTTGTTACCTGTGTCACCGTCGTAGAAACGAGTTGTGATTACAAAATAGATTGAGTCCTCACGAAGGTCAGACCTTGACCACTCGTCAGTTTCGCCCGGATGATGATCATACCATCTGCCCTTTTTGTACCACCACTCACCGGTGTTTCTTGTGAGTTCCTTTGACTGCTCGCCGTTTGTAATAAACAGCATATTAATTTTTGTGACATCGTTGAATGTGTATCTGTAGTAATGGTCACCCTCAAATGTCATTGCTTTACCGGGATAGTCGGTAGAAATGTTCTGCGGAAGGCTGTTCCAATAGTAAATTGTAGGTGCGCCTTCTTCGCAGTAATAATGCACCGTGATTCCGCTGCTTGATCCGACTGCATCGCTGTCGTTCTCTTCAGTTGCTGCACTTACTGAAACAATACCGACAGTGCATACGACACAAATCGTCAAAATCAAAGCAAGAATTTTTTTGATTTTTGCCATAGATTTTCCTCCTAATGACATATAATTGTACAATATAATTATAAATTAGAGTTATAAGAATATTTTTCCAATAAAGAATTATATTCTTTTACTATATTCCAAATATTTCACTCTGTATTTAGATATTATTCACAAAAATACGAGAATTCTTCACCCATTTCGTGCAGACAGCTTCATATTTCTATTTCGTTACAGTTGTTTTCATTTTATCAAGGCTTACCTCTCTGCAATAACAACTTCTGTTGGTGAAGTTTTGTCAAGCCTTCTATTCCCGAGCGTGACCGAGCAGTTTCCTATAATGCAAAAACACATTCC
>JBGUUJ010000194.1:0-3769 GCA_045133455.1 Ruminococcus sp. | reverse complement strand
CTCGTGATTGACCTGATAAATGTTAATTTTCATTATCTTTCGTAATTCCTTTCCTTAGATTTTTGCTTTGAGATATTAAGTTGTAAACACAAAAAGTCGTTGAAATCCTTGCCCCTTGGCGGCGGTAAATCAACGACCTTGTAATCATTTTTTAGTTTGTTCATAAGAGCAGTTGCGGCTTCTCTTCCGCTTCTGTCATTATCAAAGTGGATGGCGATTCTTGTTGTGTTTGAATGGTCTTTCAGATAATTTTCAAGTGCAGCAGGCACTTTACCGACACCTGTTTTCTTATTTGCCGAGTAAACACCCGCAAGTGATAAAAGGTTGTGCTTGCGGTAAACATAGCCATTGATTTTCAGCAAAGTTGCGTAAGATAAAAGGTCAATGGGACATTCAAAAATGTGGACTGTGTTATTAACTCCGTCAGCCAATCTGAAAGAATAATGCTTGTCACTTCCCGAACAGTCGCCTAAAATTCTCCTGCCGTCTGTCGCACGGTAGGAAGCATATCTCGGATTATTTTCCTTATCAAAGCCAACAAAAACTACATCGTGATACGGAAGGCTCTCGAAAATTTTACCCTCGGATATGCAAAAATCAATAAGCTCCCTGTCAATACCTCTGCCGCAAAGATACCTGAAAATCACTCTGTTGGAAGTACTTTTATCCGGCAGAAGCAAAGGCTTGGGTTGCTTGATTTCTTTTTGCTGCAAATTGATATTCTGCGTTACCTCACACTTTCCGACTATGGTTTCAACGGCTTGTACAAAGCCTAAGCCTTTAACTTTTATCAGGTAGTCAAGGGCAGAGTAGCCTCCGAAGCCTCGTGACCACCACATCCATTTTCCGTTTGAGATTTTCAGACTGTCGTGTGTACGAGTACAGTATGTGCCGTCCGAAAGTCTGACAAGCTCGTGCGGCTCATAGTTCTGCAAATATGTCAGCAAGTCCATTTCTCTCGCTTTTTCAACAGTCTGCGGATCAACATATGGCATAGCGTTTACCTGCTGTCCTTATCTTTCTGCTTTGCTTTCATTTCCTTAACTGCCGATTTAATTCGGTCATCTATTGTTTCACGGAGCATATCGCAATAGCTCATATCGTTACCGCACCACTCCTGATAAATGTCATCAAGAGGAGCTTTCAGCCGGTATAAGGACTTCGCTTCGGTTTGAGAAAACTCTGTGTATTCAAAAATCGCAAGCAAATCTTCTTTGATAACTTTCTCGTAGCTGCCCTCAATAATCTGTTCGGGCGGCTTGGTTTTAAGCTCTGAAATAAAGCTGTCAAATTCCTTTTTCATCTTGTTGTACAGCAGCTCATTATAGTCAACATTAGTCATAATTTTCCTCCTATCTTTCTCTGTCGTTTCTGTTTCTTGTGGGTGGCAGGTCGCCCTCGTCAGGCTCGCCGCCTAAAACAGGAGTATCTCCCTTGTCCATATCAAGCAGGGCATTCAGCTCGGTAAGACGAGCCATTTTTTGTTTCAGTTCATCCTCCTGAGCAAACGGTTTTTCCACCTCAACCCTTGCGGTTTCAAGCTGTGCCTTTGTATTTTCCAGCTGATCCTCCGCCTTGTGCAGTCGGGTTTCAATATTATCAACAGCGTTGTCAATTCGGGTAATATTTCCGTAAACATCTGTGCCGAGAGTAACTGAATGTGTGAAATGCCCTTTGAGTTTTACGGCATATGCACGCTCAAAGGTATCAAATTCAAGTTCCATCTTAAACCCTCTGTACTCACCGAGAGGAGTAGGCTCGGAAGTTGTTTTTGCTTTGCAGGCTACAATAATCACCTGACCTGCTTCTGCCTTTTCTGTGTAGCTGTAGCCGTCAATAACCATTCCTGCAAACTTTCCGTCAACCTCCTTCGGGTGCGCTTTGGCAATCTCTAAATCTGCTTTCAGTCCGTCAACTCTTGCAGTCAGTAAGGATATTTCCTGCGGATAAAACTTTATGATTTTATCTTCAAGCTCATACTTTTCCGAAAGATAATGTGACTTATACAGTCGTAGCTTCTGCACCTGAATATCCAAATCCATTTTCTCCTTGATATACGGATTTCCCGTTGCAAGCATCTTGATTTCAGCATATGAAAGGGCAGTATCGTCTATATCCTCGGCAGAACGAACAGGAGATTTTGAAGTCATAATCTGTGAAGCAAACTTCTGTTTACCCTCGACAAGCTGATACAGATATGCGTCAAAGGTTTCCTCGGTTACATATCGGTAAATATCCACATCCGTGTTTTCATTTCCCTGACGGATAATTCGTCCCGAACGCTGTTCAAGGTCTGACGGTCTCCACGGACAGTCAATATCGTGCAAGGCTATGAGCTTGTTCTGAACATTCGTACCGGCACCCATTTTCTGTGTAGAACCGAGCAAAACTCTGACTTCGCCTTTGCGCACCTTTTTGAAAAGCTCCTGCTTCTGCACCTCGGTTTTTGCTTCGTGGATAAAGCTGATTTCGCTTTCGGGTACACCTCGCTCTATCAGCTTTCTGCGAATGTCCGTATAGACCGAAAACTCTGCGTCCGGCTTCGGAGTGGAGAGGTCGCAAAACACAAGCTGAGCTGATTTTTTATCTGCGTTTTCCTGCCAAATCGTAAAAATATTATCAATACAAGCATTGATTTTACTGCCCTCAAAATCAGGAAGCAGAGGATTTATCATACGCTGGTCAAGAGCGAGCTTTCGTCCGTCGTTGGTGATTTTCAGCATATTATCATCGCTTGCGTCAACCTGATTGCTTCTCACTTTTTCGGCTCGTTTTCCAAGCTCTGCTACCATAGCCTTTTGAAAATCGGAAGGCTTTACGGCAACATTGTGATAGTGTGGAGTAGGTGTAGGCAAATTAAGTGTGTCTGCCGTTTTAATATCTGCAACCTCTTTGAACATTGCCATAAGCTCAGGCAGATTGTAGAATTTAGCAAATCGTGTTTTCATTCTGTAGCCTGTTCCCTCGGGTTTAAGCTCATAGGCTGTTACAGTTTCGCCAAAGGTAGAAGCCCACGAATCAAAGTGCTGCAAGCCGTTTTCTGCAAGCGTTTCATACTGCAAATATCTCTGAATGGTATATAGCTCAACCATTGAGTTTGAGATTGGCGTACCTGTTGCAAAGACCGTTCCTCTGCCACCTGTGATTTCATCAAGGTATCGGCACTTCATAAACAGATCCGAGGACTTCTGTGCTTCGGTCTGAGCTATTCCGCCGACATTTCTCATTTTAGTATAGAGATAAAGGTTTTTGTAGTAGTGACTTTCATCAATAAAAAGTCTGTCAACACCCAATTCCTCAAAGGTAACTACATCGTCCTTTCGGCTTTGGTCGTTTAACTTCTGTAGCTTTACCTTTAAGGATTTTCTACTTTTTTCAAGCTGCTTGATTGAAAAGTTTTCTCCACGGTTTTCCTTCAACTCACGAATGCCGTCTGTGATTTCGTCAATCTGCTGTTCAAGGATAATTCTTTGCCTTTCAACGCTCATCGGAATTTTCTCAAACTGAGAATGTCCGATAATTATAGCGTCATAATCGCCTGTAGCAATTCGTCCGCAGAAGCGTTTGCGGTTTTTAGTTTCAAAATCCTTTTTGGTTGCAACAAGGATATTTGCCGCAGGATAGAGCTGTAAAAACTCCGCCGCCCATTGTTCGGTCAGATGATTAGGCACAACAAAAAGCGACTTGCTGCATAAGCCAAGCCGCTTCGATTCCATAGCTGCCGCCGTCATCTCGTAGGTTTTACCTGCGCCGACTGCGTGTGCAAGCA
>JBGUUJ010000193.1:0-10005 GCA_045133455.1 Ruminococcus sp. | reverse complement strand
TCCTAAACTAAATTCCACCGATTTCTTAAAGTAAATTCCACTCCTTTCCTACTGTGGAATTTACTTTGGGAATTCACGATTTTCAAATTATTCCAATGGTATGCTACTTATTTCTGTTTTACTTGTAGTTTCACTACTGATTTCGGCACTGATTTGTGCTATACCAATTACCGTTAGTGCTTCGGAAGGCTATAAATTTATCTTGACTACTCTGCCTTTCCCGAATGGCACACACCAAACGGTACGACAAAAACAAATTTATATGTAAACTTTAACAACAACACCAGATATACAAATGGTGAAAAGGAAACTGTTGTTATTGGTGAGGACTTAACAAGATTTAATCCAAAGCTATTAACAGAGCAGGTTGACGAATATGTTTACAAGTATGTTGGTGCAGAAACACTTATGTTCTGGCGTGGTAGCTACACATTACTTTGGGACAACTCTGTAGAGCTTACTTACAGCGAATATTCAAGTGACAAAACCTTGTTATTGTAAACGGCTGGACCGGCGAAGGATACACCTCTGCTTCCGATTATAACGACTTTAATTTAAAAGCACAGATGTCAATTACACCTGAAGAATGTAAAATCGGCGATGAAGTTACTGTAACATTAAGTTACAAAGAACCTGTTGACGCTGATGTTACATACACTTACGAAATACTTCACAATGGCAAAAAGGTATCTGATACATCTGAATACACCCTTACCGTAGAGCAAATCAACAACAGTTTTACAGGCAACATTACAGCTTATTATTCAGACGGCACAGTTGCAGCTACAGCAACTGCACAAAAGAGTTTATATATCGGCGAGTTTAAGGTGGTAAATTCTCAGAAAAATATCCATAGATACTATTTCGTTTTTTCCAAGTTTCGCTAAAGAACCAGAACTCATACCTACTAATTTTCTAAGTTCACTTTTATTCATTCCACGATCTATCAAAAGTTTCCAAAGTTTATTATAACTAACCATAATCGCACCTCGTTGTTTAGTCGTTGTTTAATACATACAAAAATTATATCACGAATAACTCTATTTTTCAGCATATTATCTCTAAGAAATCGAACATTTCATTCATTCTCGAAAACCAAATTAACTATCAACAAAACAATACCTGCTGACATCACATTTCGTGGTGTCAGTTTTATTTTTTGACCATTTTTAAAAAATTTTTCAGAAAAAGTATATATTTGCCCCGAATTTTTTGCATTAAGAGTGGAGGGCTTTTTTAAAAATCTAAAAAAGTTTTAAAAATCACTTAAAAAACGTGCTCTCCCATTGGGTATATATGGAAGGCTTAATTGAAAAAGTTTGAAGAAATTTTTAGAAAAAGTGCATAATTGCCCTGAATTTTTTGCATTAAGGGTGGAGGGCTTTTTTTAAAAATAAAAAAGTTTCAAAAAACACTTAACAAATATGCTCTCCCATTGGATATAAGTGAGAGGATAAAATTTTTTGAAAAACTTTTTTGAAAACACCCCCTCAAAATGCCTTTTCCAGTCCATATAAGTAGAGAGGTAAATCTTTCTAATAACAGGAGGTGAGATTTTAAACAAGTGAAAGGACACTCAAAAACCTTATTAAAATTGAATAGCTGCCAAGTGAAGGATAAACCGCCAAGACCTCTTCTAAGAGCGAGCGTAGCCGAAAGGCTGACGGCAAAGTATCGAGAAGGATAACCTGTCAGGAAAGTACACTTTGGCAGTGCTGAATAATATTTATGTCATATTTCTGTTTTTCATTATTTTTAGACACAAACTATGCTTGATTTCCTTGATGATTTCTAACGGTTACACTTATCACCAGTTTTGATGGTGCTGTGATGTCAACTTTGGAAAGAACTGTCCCTATTACAATCATAGGTTACACTATTTTTAGAAACTGACATAACTAATTGATATAGTGATACCAATATTTAAAGTAAGTGTAACTTTTGTAATATGAAAAGTTTAGAGATAGTTATTCCACGGTGAAAGCCACATAGGAAGCTAACTATACACCATATATGTGTGTCTTACACCGTAACAAGCAGGGAACTTGTACGGCAAGTTCCAAATAAACAGTAAGCGTACCTGCCTACTGTTCACTTTTGAGGGACACCCCCAAGCCCCCTTTGTAAGAGAGTGAATGTCAAGCAACCTGTTTAAACAAAATCTTATTGACACACGGTCGGTACGCCGATATAATATAGTTATAGAAAGGGTGATGCAAATGAACCTACAAGAATATATTGACAGCAAAAACATTACAAAATATCATCTGTCGCAAATCAGTGGTATTCCTAAAACAACCATTATAGATATTTGTTCAGGTAAAAGTTCTCTGCAAAAATGCTCTGCCTATACAGTACAGCAACTTGCAAAAGCACTTGGTTGCACAATGGAAGATATTATGTCTTTGGATACAATAGATACAAGATACGACAAAGAAACAGGACTGCCTAAAAGTAAAAAATATCTTGAACGTGGTCTTCCTCCATATCTGCAAACTTCTTTGGAAAATATGATTGCTTCTTGGAAAATTGTAGACAGCGGTGAAACAGATTATCACTGGGATATTTATTGGAGTGAACTAAACGCAGATATTAATTCTGCGGAAGTAGAACAGGAAATATCAAGCGAACAGGCTTGGTATTTGCGTGAAACATATTTAAGAATGAAACGAGGTGACTAACCTATGATAGATTTTAGTGATTATCCCGTTCGTAATAAAACTTATGCAGGAGCTAACGGTAGTAAGATTTCCATTCTATATAACGATGAGCTATATATGCTTAAATTTCCTGCTGTTCCAACTATTAATAAAGAAATAAGTTATGCGAATGGTTGCGTATCTGAATATTTAGGTTGCCATGTTTTTGAGAGTATTGGTATTCCGGTTCAAAAGACTTTGCTCGGAACCTACACTAAAAACGGAAAGAAAAAGATTGTTGTAGCCTGCAAAGACTTTACCGCAGGCGGATTTGTACTTCAGGACTTCGCTTCTTTGAAAAACACAATTATCGACTCTGCTCACAATGGCTATGGCACAGAACTTAGCGACATTGTAAAAACATTAGAGGAACAAACTGCGATTGATTCTCAAAAACTAACTGAATGGTTTTGGGATATGTTTATCGTAGATGCCTTAATCGGTAACTGGGATAGACATAATGGTAACTGGGGATTCCTTTACAATGCTATTACCGATGAAATCTCTCTTGCTCCTGTTTATGATTGTGGCAGTTGCTTGTTCCCACAAGCAGATGAAGAAATTATGAAAAGGACGTTGGAAGACCCAGCTGAGCGTGAAATCCGTATTTTTGAAAGACCGCTTTCAGGAATCAAGATAAATGGTCAGAAAATCCAATACTTCAAGTTTATCTCATCGCTTGAGAACAAGGATTGCAATAAGGCTCTAAAGCGAATACTACCGAAAATTGATATGGATAAAATTTATAAAATCGTTGATGAAACACCTTTTATTTCAGAGTTACAGAAAGAGTTTTATAAAACTATGCTTCGAGAAAGAAAGGAACGAATTTTAGATTTTTCTTTTCAAAAACTGCAAAAGCGTGAGCGTTCCAAAAATCGTGAACGTTAAACTAAATTATAACACAATATCCACACATAGCCGATGGGATTATCTCATCAGCTTTTTTGTGCCCAAATTTAATGAAAGACATTTTATTGACAACTGTAAACTATAATAAAGGACTAACTAAAAATAATGATTTGATTACCGCTTTATATTGCCGACTCTCTGTTGGACATCAAAGACGATATTAGTGGCAGAAGAAAAACCAACATAGATGAATCTAACAGTATCAGCAACAAAAAACAAATCCTTTTGGATTATGCGAAAAAACACGGATATTCCAATACAATGTTTTTCGTAGATGACGGTATTTCAGGTACGAGCTTTGACAGAAGTGATTTTAATCGTATGCAGCGTATGGTTGAAGAAGGTAAAATCGGTACAATTATCGTAAAAGACCTTTCTCGTTTTGGTCGAGAGCATATCGAAGGTGGTCGTCTTGCAGAAATTGTATATCCATCACTCGGTGTAACATTTATCTCTATCCACGAAAATGTAAACACCTCTACGGGTGAAGGTATGGAGATGATGCCATTTTATAATATATTTAATGAATGGTATGCGGCACAGACTTCTAAGAAAATTCGTGCTGTATGGCAATCCAAGTCCGATAACGGAAAAAGAGTATCTCCAACAGTTTCGTTTGGATATGTTAAAGATACCAACGATAAAGAAAAATGGTTGATAGATGAACCAGCTGCAGAAGTAGTGCGAAAAATATTTGCATTATGTATTAGCGGTCGAGGTCGTTCTCAGATTGCACGACAATTAGAAAATGAAAACATTTTGATTCCGTCTGCTTATTATATGGCTATGAATAGAAAATGTTCTCGCAAAGTTCCTATCGGTTCTTGTAATTGGGATTACAAAACTGTAGTTCATATTCTTGAAAACAGACAATATACAGGATGTGCTGTGAATTTCAAAAGCAGTACAGTCAGCTATAAGGTTCATAAGAAAATCTATTTTGATGAGTCCGAGCAAGTGATTATACCGAATATGCAAGAGCCGATTATATCTGAGGAAGATTGGATAAAGGTACAAGAGCTTCGAAAAAATAAACGTCGTCCTACAAAAACAGGACGAAAAAGTTTGTTTTCAGGATTGGTGTTTTGTCCTGACTGTGGTGCAAAACTTCATTTCTGTGCTTCAAAAAGTTTAAGACGTGACCAAGAGTTTTTTCGGTGTGCTAACTATAAGGACGGCAGAGGTAGTTGCAAAATACACTACATTCGTGATGTTGTGCTTGAGGATATTGTAAAGGAAGCAATTAGCGGACTTGCGGATTTTGTGAAATGCCACGAAGCGGTATTTCTGTACATGTTGGCAAAGAAAAACAGTGCAATGCAGAAAGCAGAATACAACCGTATAAAATTGGCGATGGAACGTGATGAAAAGCGTATCAAAATATAGACCGCTTAATCAAATCTCTCTATGAGGATAAAGTTATTGGTGACTTAGATGCTGAACGCTATGCTTCTATGATGTCTGAGTACGAAAAAGAACAGCGAGAGTTAATTGCTTCGGTCACAGAAATGCGGAGAACTTTAGAAAATACTGACCAAAAGACAGTAGATTTAAGACTTTTACTTAAAACACTCAGAGAAATTACAGATGTAAATGAACTTACACCTGCTATCGTTAATTTTCTTATCGACCGTATTGAAGTTCACAACAACGACAAATCAAGTGGTCATTGTTATGTGAAAGTCGATATTTATTTCTCAGCAGTAGGAATGATTGATATACCTACAACAGAAGAAATCCGTGCTATGATAGAAGAAATCAAGAAAGATCCAAAATCATTTAGCTATGTGGCATAAAACAGAAAACGGTGCAACCCCTTTCGAGGTTACACCGTTCCTACATTTAAATTACTTCCTTATGGGACTGCACCATTTGTCGGCTCCTTTTTTTAATCTAAAATTAATTGCTTTCAAATCCAACCTCTACATCAAAAGAAATTTCCGCTTTTGTTATAATTTTACTATTATCTCTTTTAATTCTTCTAAAGAATATAAACAATTCAAAGCAGTGAGCATTGCGTTTGTGGAGAGATATGAAGGTAAATTCAGATGTCGAAGCAGATATTTTCTGTTGTGCTCCGCATTTTCCGTGCCTGTCAGTCCGAGCAAATACAAATCGGATTTTGTGATTTGATTTCCTTTTACTGCTTCTTCTCCGATTATCGTTGCTCCGCTTCTGCGTATTGCGTTTATTATCACTTCATCGCTTACACCTTCAACTCCGAGCAAACCTTCTTTGCTCCTCTGCTGTTTGCGCTTTTCCTTTCCCTCTATCTGAGGAATGTAGCAATGCTTGATTTTTGAATTATCCACCGCACCTCTGAGAAAATTCCGTATAACAAATCCTGCTCCGTCACTGTCGGTCAGCACAAGTATTCCTCTTACATCTGCTATCTGTCGTATCAGATTCTGTTTTTCCTTATCAGAAAATACTCTGAATCCGTTCGTTTCTATTATCGGTGCATCTACGATTGAACTGAGCTTAATTTTATCGTATCGCCCTTCAACAATTATCGCTTCTTTGATTTTAAGCAATTACACACGCCCCTCCTTTGCTATCAGCAAAAGCTGTGCTATGAGCTGTTCCATATATATTCGTGCGTTGACTGCTGTACTCTTGAACTTCAAATCGGCTTCAATGAGCACGTCAAGGCTTTTTCTCAAGGCTTCTGTTGTTACCTTTGATGTTGCTTTTCGTGCGTTATTGAGCGTGAATGCACGGTTCTTGTAGCTGAAATCCTTAGCCACATCGTCTTTGAGCACTCCACACTCGTCTGCTACTCTGATTCTGTAGGCATCTATATACGAAGTTGACAGCACATAAAGCATCATTATAGGTTCTTCACGCTGATAGAACAGTAAATCCAGTGTGGTAAATGCTTTCTGTCCGTTGCCGTTTAAAACTGCGTCTGACAGCGCAAATATCTTTGTTTCAAGGTTTACGGTTGCAAGCTTATTGATATCTTCAAGCGTTACCTCTTCACCAGATGCGTAAGAACAGATTTTTGCGGTTTCATTTTTCAGCAGATTGAGGTCATCACCGCAATAAGCTATCAGCTTTGATGCGTTGACGTGTGAAATCATTTTGCCGTATTCATTCGCCCACTTTGCAACATATCTTTCGAGCATCGACTGGTTAAGTTTATTAAATTCGCAGACTGAACCTGCCTTTTCCGCCTTTTTTATCAAAGCTTTAAACGCTGACATATTCTTTGAAGGTATATACGTCGGCATTGAAACTATGAGGATTGTTCCCTCAACGATGTTGTCAGTTATCTCCTTGAAGCGGTCAAGCGAGTCCTTATCCATTGTGTCAAAGTGCACATCTGATGCAAGCACGCAGTTGTACTCACTCATAAACGGTATCATCTGCAAAGTTGCCGCAAAGTCGTCAAGATTTATATCCCCACTGAATGTGTGAAAGTTGAAGTCGGAGGGATTTTTTCCTGCCACAGCCTGTACAAGAAGTTCCGTGTATCGTTTGACAAACATCTGCTCATCACCGTAAATTACATAAACAGGCGAAAACTGTTTTGACTTTATTTGTTTTTTCAGCTCTGCTTCTGTCAGTTTAGCCATTTTATCCTCCGTTAAAATTCAAGCTCAATAGTACTGTCCGTATATATTATTCTATCTGATATTTCTTTTAATGAATTATAATTCTCTTTAAGTTTCTTCTCTTCCCCAGAAAAAATTACGATCTCACAATCTAACAGACTGTAATTTTGAGGCAGATTATCTGTCAGCAGATAATCCACTGTTCTGTAATGCTCGGGCAATTTTGAGATATCAGCACCTGTCGGTGCGAAAAGCATTGTTTTGCTGTCAGATTTGATGTACTGATACGTCACTCCGTCTACGCACATAACTTCATCTGTTACATCAGCACTGATGTTCAGCGTAAAATGAACATTTCCTGAAAATGTGATTCTGTTATGCCCGTCAAGATTCTCAAGATAACTCTGATTATTACTGCTACTATCATATACTAAAATGTTTGAAACGTCAAATTCATTGAGAAGCGCAGGCAAATATTTCAAATATTTATTTTTCTCTTGCGGAATTATTATATTATCAATACCTAAATAGGCACCTGAAATATCGTCAACTATGTCCTCCCGATAACGAGCTGAACCTCCGCAGGAAAGCAGGGTTATATTTTCTCCGCTCTCAACACTTGATGTAATTCCATAGCCTGAATTATAGACTTTGACTACCGATGTTTCATCTACGATGAAAGAATATAGTGCCCAGCCCAAAATCAATGTTGAAACCGAAAACACTGTTGCACACTTTATATAAAATCTTCTTGCTTTAATGGCATAGCCTATAATTACAAGCAAAATACTTACCGCTATCCAAATATAGAAGTAGACTTTGTCTGAATTCACAGAGCAATACGGAACTGATGCAAAGAACGTAATTATGGATAGAAAAAGCTTTGCAAGAATACCTGTAAAAAGTGCCGACGGATATGCTAAAAATGATATCACCGGACAGATATACAAAAGTGATGCAAGCATCGCAAAGATAAGCAACAGGCTCACAATCGGCTGACTGAGAAAGGAAATTATCACAACATATGGCGAAATTTTTCCGAATGCAATCGTTGTTATCGGAATTATCCACAGCGATGCCGAAAGTGATACTGAAATTGCATTCACACAGTATTTAATTATTTTACTTTTAATATGAAATTTATTAATTATGTAATCAGTAATTTTCTGCGACCATAGAATTATCCCAAAAGTTGCGGAAAATGACAACAACATTCCAATGTCGCCAACTGAATACGGATTGAACAAGGTCAGCACCAGTGCCGCAATTCCAAGTGAATTTATCGAATCGGAACGTCTGAACATCAGCGTTGCGCAACAGGTTACAATCACCATTACACCCGACCTTATAACAGATGGTGTAAAACCCGTTATCGCCATAAAAAATATAACTATCGCAGAAACAATTGCACTCTGAATTTTTCTGCTCTTAGTAATTTTCCTTAGGAGAAATAAGATAAATCCGACTACTATGGCAAGATGCATTCCCGATACCACTATCATAAACGATGTGCCTGTATCCGAAAAGGCTAATCTGATGTCATACGACAGTGCCTTCTTGTCGCCAAGTAAAACTGCCTTGCAGAGTGCAGAATAATCTTCCATAAGCAACGAATCAAGAGCATCTTTCATCGTCATTCTTGCCGATACGGCATAGCTGTACAGTGAAAATTGTGTTTCGCCGGCCGGTTCAAATACACTCTCTTCATCATAATAAGCGGTAAGAAACGTCCCTTTGCTGAGATTATATGCGCTGTCGGTTCCGTAAACGTACAGTTTTGCGTTGACACGCTCGAATTCTTCGGCTTTTAAGTCGGTATATGACACAAGGCTGATTTTCAGCTCTTTATCCTCACCGTTAATTTTATCCGTTGTGATTGTGTATGTCAGACTTCCCTCGTTCTTCTGAATTTCTTCGGAAAGATATCCGCTGATATTTAATTCTCTATCGGAATAATGATTGATAACAGGCTGATATGCAATATTCGTATAAAGAATTATAGACAGACAAGCAGTAATAATTGTCATTCCTGAAGCAAATAATGTATTTCTCAGATTTCTCTTAGGCTTATTTCTTATAAAGAATAATCCTGATATTGCAACAAGAAATCCGCCGATAATAATCGGAATTGTAAGCACTTCTCCGAAATGAAAAACGACCGCAAGGACTGTGAGATAAGTTAATCCTATCAGTCCGAACGGTCGTTTCATCATTATTCAATCCTTTATTACTTGAAGAACAGCGGAAGTTCCTCAAGAAAAATAATATCATCACGGTCTTTTGCATCGCCTTCAGCAAGAACTGCCGCCTTGCCGACTATGTTTGCACCAGTCATTTCCACAAGTCTCTCAAGTGCATTTAGGCTGTTTCCTGTTGAAATAACATCATCAACTAAGAGAACTCTTTTGTCTTTGAGGAATTCGGCATCGTTTTCGCCGAAATAGAGTTTCTGCTCCTTCTGTGTGGTGATTGAATTCACAGTCACTTCCAGTGGATTTCGCATATAAACCTTAACGCCTTTGCGTGCCACAACGTAATTACGACAGCCCTGACGAGCCATTTCATAGCAAAGCGGTATTCCCTTTGCCTCGGCTGTAACTACGACATCGTGCTCAGGGCAGATTTTCAGCAATTCTTCAGCAACTTTTTCGGTCATTTCAACATCACCGAACATTATAAATGCAGCTATGTCGAGCTTATCGTTTACAGGAAATCTCTCAAGTTCACGCTCAAGTCCTGCGATTTTCATTTTGTATGTACTCATTTTACCCTCGCTTATGCCATCTGAGTGTTAAGCTTTTTTCCTCCGAGAATATGGAAGTGCATATGCTTTACTG
>JBGUUJ010000192.1:0-3320 GCA_045133455.1 Ruminococcus sp. | reverse complement strand
GGGCTGTGTATGAAGGAAAACTGGAAAATCTCTATCGGCTGTATGATTTGGGTGTGCGGATGTCTACGATTACCTGGAATTTTGTAAATGAACTGGGATATCCGAATCCGCCGAGAATAACAAGTGGAAGAAGAATCGTCTCAATATTGGCTTTTTTCTTTACTATAAGAGCTACAAGTCCGATTGCAAACAGAACATATACAAACTGCATATATATGTTGAAATATGACTCAAGAAGCTGACCTGCAAAACCGTTATACACAGCATTTGTAAGTCCGTTTTGCGAATGTTGCTTGACTTCGCTGACCCATATACTTTCAAAAGTAGGCTCATTCCACTGACTTATAATCTTTTTGCTGAAGAAATCGGCAGTGTATCCTAAATCACTGCTCATAACATCAAGTCGTGCTTCAAGATCAGCTTTTGCCTGAGCATTTGCAGTTTCAGAATTGAGATTATTGTTTTTGTATGTGTTGAGAGCAATTCCGTTGTACCAACCGGGAGCCATATAAGACTCATTAAGACCCATATCAAGGTAAAGAATCTGCGAAACACCGTCGTTGAATTCAACACCTGCTCTCATCTCATAGCTTTTTATCACAAGGTTGCTTGCGCCTACAGTTGCAATACAGAGAGCAAGAGCAAAAGCCATACTCTGCCATTTCTTTTTGATTACAGTGTGCACAACAAGTACAATCAAAAAAGCAACAAGATAAATCATATTGTTGTACTTTGCAAGTATGGCAAGCACAAGAAGAACTGCACACGGGATAAGCTTTTTATAGCTTTCAGTTTGAAAATATTTAATGAGAAACAGACTTGCCCATATCGCACAGCACATACCGATAATATTACCGTATGCAAAAGAGCTGAACAGAATCGGCTGAACACAGCCTGCAAGCAAAATAATAGCAAAAAATTCGATAGAACGTCTTTTGAAAACGAGTTTAGTGATTTTAGCAATGCCAAGATAGGCGAGAGACACACAGATTACATTGAGTATCTGAACAGGCATTGAACTTGCAGTGCCGAAAATTTTGTAAATTATCTCGCAAATGAACACAAAACCGAGCTGGAACGGATAATAATTGTAATACGAGAAACCGTTGTAGTAATCTTTGTTGTAAAAATCAGAGCCGTTTTGCAGTGAAGTGTAATCCCCATAGGTCACTTCAGTAGCTGTTTCAAATATATTGTAGCTGTCAGCGGCAGGAATACAATTTACCGAACAAACCCAGATTAAGCCGAGTATAAACGAAAAGGCAACAATTCCGATTTCCATATATTTCATATTGATTTTGGAAAAGAAATCAAACGAATTTTTAGTAAGAAATATAACCACACCCAACACAATAAACAGAATAATGTTGAGTAAGATATTATCGGTTTGATAAAGAATAATCTCGTAATTATATTTTTCAGGGTCTATAACGCTTGTCTGAAAAATACTTACAATTGCAATGAATCCGAAAGACAGAAAAGCAAGCAGACAAATCAGATTTGCAACAACAGTTTCAAAGGTATTCTGTTTTACAACCGTTTCAATACTTTTTGTATTTTTTGTAGTTTTAAAATTATTATTGCGTTTCTTTTTCATATCGTTACCGCTTAATTAAAATTCTTTCTTTACTGATCTGTCAAACAGCTTTGAGAGTGCTTCTTTCATATCGACATTGTTGAAAAGAACATCGTAAACAGCTTCAACAATAGGGAGGTCAACGTTGTGTTCCTTACCGAGTTTTAACAATGCTTTTGAAGTCATAACACCTTCTGCAAGTTTCTCAAACTTGTCCCCTTTGGCAAAGCTTTCGCCGTACATTCTGTTGTGACTCCACGGAGAGAAGAGAGTAGCCTCATAATCACCGAGATGACACAGTCCGTAAGCACTCATAGCATTACCGCCCAAAGCCTCGATAAGTCTTGAAATTTCACGGGTTCCTCTTGCCATAAGTGCACCCTTAAGGGAAGTGTATCCGAGACCGTCGAGCATACCTGCGGCAATACCTACAACATTTTTTGCGGCAGCACCGATTTCACTTCCGATAAGGTCAGTTCCGAGATAGAATCTGATTAGGTCGCTTGTGAATTCATTGACAAGCTTGTCCTTAACCTGCTGATTTTTACTGTCAATAACCATACAGTTCGGAATGCCCTTGACATAATCCTGAGGATGTCCGGGACCGACCCATACAGCGACAGGTGTTTTGCTTTCGTCAACAAATTCCGAAACAATCTCGCTCAGACGTTTACCTGTGGTGGCTTCAACGCCTTTCATACATAAAACAATAGTTTTGTTGTCAAGGTTATACTTTGAGATATCAGCAAAATAAGAGCGAAGATACTGTGAAGAAATGGAAATAACAATAACTTCAGCTCTGTCAACAGCCTTTTCAAGGTCAGAAGAAACCTCAATTGACTCAGGGAAAGTAAGATAGTCATTCTTGTGAGTTTTTTCAAGTTGAATAAACTCAGGTGCGTCAGCAAGACCGCATGAAAGTACTTCGTGTCCGATTTTATCAAGATACCAGGCGATGCAGCTGCCCCAGCGGCCACAGCCTAAAACAGATATTTTCATATGTAAACTCCTGTATAATAAAAATAAAAATCCCGCCCGACCGTATGATTTAATAATAACCTGCCTACGAAAAAGCAGGTGGGTGCCGGCCTTTAAGCTTCAGGCTCCCTTCTTCCGAATACGGGAGGTCTGCACACCGCTTAAAGAGCCAAGCTCCCGATTTAAGAGTTGTAGGGTTATTTTAAAATCATTCACGCATCGGGCAGGAAAATAGCGTCCGATATATTATTATGTGTTATTTAAGATAAAAATTACTCGTTATCTTCAAAGAATTCTTCGTTATAATTTTCCTCAAATATAGCAGCAATTCTGTCAAGCTTTTCATCATCTTCAATTTCAGCAAGCTCTTCTTCGCCGTCGACCTCCTGAACCTCGAAAATATAATATTCACCGGGATCATTCACAGCGTCGGCAGGATTTGCATAATAGGGGTAAAGAACATAGAACTTACCCTCGTCATTTTCAATAACGTCTAAAATTTCAAATTCAATTTCTTCACCGTCATCGCTTATAAGCGTAACAAGATCGGGAGTATATTCTTCAGACATATTAAAACCTCCTTACGTTAATATAATTTTACATTTTTTTGAGCATTTAGTCAAGTGATTTAAGAATTTAGTAATAATATTTAAACGCAAATTGCAATAGCAAGTTGAAACAAAATTAACGTTTGTAGTAGAATGTCGTGAGTTTCTTGAGGGAGGAGCGTAGCGACGAGTGAGAGAAACTCACGACGGCGCGGCTC
>JBGUUJ010000191.1:0-2220 GCA_045133455.1 Ruminococcus sp. | reverse complement strand
TAAGTTATGATGCAGAATGTGAAATCAAAGCTCAGAAGGTAGCAGATGCAGTAACACGCATAGGCGGAGTTGAAAATGCAAAGTTTGCACCGATAATCAGCTGTGAAAATACTTTGAGATACCGTAACAAGGCACAGCTTCCGATAGGTGTTGACAAAAACGGAAAAGCAATAATCGGGTTTTATGCATTTCACAGCCACAGAATAATCGACTGCGATGATTGCGTCCTCCAACCTGAAATTTTCACAAAGGTGATGAAGATAACAAGAGAATTCATTGTAAAGACAAACGCCGATATATACGATGAAGCAACGGGCAAGGGAAGACTTCGCCACCTCTATATAAGAATGGGAGAAATCACCAAAGAGCTTATGGTCTGTTATGTAGTGAACGGTAACGGACTCAAGCAGGAAGACTTGCTTGTGAAAATGCTCAGAGAAGAGCTTCCTGAACTGAAAAGCGTTATTATTAATTCTAACAGAGAAAAAACAAATGTAATTCTCGGCAATAAAAACAGAGTTGCCTATGGCAGAGAATATATAACAGACGAACTCTGCGGAATGAAATTTAAGATATCTCCGTTTTCATTTTGGCAGGTCAACAGAAGACAGGCTGAAAAGCTTTATAATAAAGCAAAAGAATACGCAAATCTCAAAACCGACGAAATTCTCCTTGATTTATATTGCGGAACGGGTACAATAGGACTTACAATGGCGAAAGAGTGTAAAACTCTTGTCGGAGTAGAGATAGTAGAGGATGCAATCAAAGATGCCAATGAAAATGCAGAACTCAACGGAGTGACGAATGCAAGATTTATCTGTGCAGATGCACCGAAAGCGGCTGAAAAGCTCAAAAATGAAGGCTTAAAACCCGATGTAGTTATCCTTGACCCGCCTCGAAAGGGATGCGGAGAAGAACTCGTAAAGACAATCTTTGAGATGTCGCCCAAAAGAGTTGTTTATGTGTCCTGTGATCCTGCAACACTTGCAAGGGATTTGAAATACTTTACAGATGGTAATTATTCTGTAAAGGAAATAACACCTTGTGATATGTTCAGCAGAACTGCACACGTTGAAAGCGTTTGCCTGCTTGAAAGAAACAAATAAATCACTATTCCTGAATGGGGAGCAAATTATGAAATACCATAAACTCGTAGAAAATGCCCCGAAGCCGAAAGGGTTCTGGGGAAAACTTATGATAAAATCAATGAATAAAAATCACTCAGAGCTTACCGACTGGGCATTGTCCCACGTTGAAATTGCGAGAAATCATACAGTTCTCGATGTAGGTTGCGGAGGCGGAAGAACTGTACAGAAGCTATGTCAGAAAGTCGGCAACGGAAAAGTGTTTGGTATAGATTACTCTGAACTCTGTGTGGAAAATTCAAAAAAACTAAATAAAACTAATATTTTGTGCGGAAAAGCATCAATATTACAGGCATCAGTGTCTAATCTGCCGTTTGAAGAAGACAAATTCGATGTAATTACAGCCGTAGAAACTTATTATTTTTGGCAGGACAAGCTAAATGATTTAAAGGAAATCTACAGAGTTTTAAAAGCAGGCGGTAAGTTACTTCTTGTCTTTGAGATGCTCAAAACCGAAGATGAACCCGATAAGTGGGCAAAGGTTGAAAATACCCTCGGAATAGAAGCCGTAACAAGAGAAGGTATAACAGAGATACTTCTCAGAGCAGGCTATCAGAATATAAGAACCTTTACGAAAGCCGAAACAAGCTGGTTATGTGCAACCGCTGAAAAGGAGTAAAAATGAAGGCATTAATAACAGGTGCGAGCTCAGGAATAGGCAGAGAGATTGCAAAATACCTTGCAACACTCGGTTATGACCTAATTATTGTTGCAAGAAATCTTGAAAAGCTCAATGCGCTTAAATCAGAACTCACGAACACTAACGTTCAGGTTGTGACAAAAGATTTCAACAACGAACAGGACAGTTTTGATTTATATGAACAGCTCAAGGATGAAAAAATTGACTTTCTTGTAAATAACGCAGGTTACGGTGCGTACGGAAAATTTTTGGAAGTACCTCTTGATAAGGAAATCGGACTTATTCATACTAATATAGTAGCAGTGCATGTTCTCACAAAGCTGTTTTTGCAGGATATGGCAAAGCGCAACAGCGGATATATCCTGAATGTAGGCTCTGCGGCAGGTTTTCTTGCAGGACCTACGTTTTCAAGTTATTATGCTTCAAAAAACTATG
>JBGUUJ010000190.1:0-4096 GCA_045133455.1 Ruminococcus sp. | reverse complement strand
ATCATACTGAGCGAGAAGAGTTTTTACTTCAAAAGGGTGCTTTTGAAAATGATGTGTATTCTATGTGTGAACTTGCTCGTTATTTGTTTAACTCTAATGATAATAGATTACCTCAAGCATTATCGTGGTGGTACAAAGCAGTGAAACAACACGACGATGGTGCAACCTATGATATACAAAACTTACCAATAGAAGAAAGAATAAAATCATATAAAACCCAAAATTCCGAATATGCGGATGTTGAAATGAAGTGTGCAATGCTAACGGAGTATTATTTGACGGACTTAGGGTTAAAAGATTGGTTTTGTATGTGCGATCAAGAAAGAGTTGCACGATGTGAAAAACTAATGCTTGAGGTATCCATGGTTTTGGGAATTGTAGCGCCTAAACTAGTTTTTGAAGATGAACCTCGCATTGAAAACGGTTCAGTTGCAGATGGTTTAGCATATCCGAATGAATGGCTACTAAAGGTTAGAGCAGCGCTATTCAATGACTACGAAAGATTAATTCAAGTATTATTTCATGAGATTGGACATTTTATAGTGTTTTCAATGTGGACTGAATCCATGTGTGAAGATTACCTTGAATTACGAGAAAAATATGGTATAACTGAACAACGAGCTAGCTCATGGTTTAACAATGAAAAGAATCCAAATAATGATAACACGCCGGTTATTGAAGAAGATCCCGACACTCTTTCTTATGGGGTTTGGATGACTTGGTGCATATATTTTAAATACTAAAGATAATTATTTGAGTAATAGAAAAATAAAGCATGTCATTTAAGGAAAATTAATACATAAATTAGCTTGACAAATTTTGTTAATAGCGATATAATGCATGATAGAAATCGAACAATAGTTCTATTTTATTCAAGTATCTTTCCTTGCTTCCCCGTTGCGAGGTTAGAAATATATTAGCGTTTATGGGAGTTGATTCAAAAAAGTGTAGTTTTACTTTCAATTGAATATGTATCAAATTATGTGAATAATGATGTTAGTTCGGAAGGAAGATGGAATATGAAAAAAACTAATTTGATAAAAACACCGAAAGAAAGAATTACGCTTGGTGAGTGCGTGAGAACGGAGACGGGAGAACCCGCACTCAAAGTAAAAAAGAGCAATAAAGATATGTATGAAACAATATCAATGAGCCAACTAATTGAACTTATGGTTTTGATGTCCAATCAAAATTAAGCAGTAAACCCAAATATGAGGTTTTCGCATTACAAAAAAATATAGCTCAACGATTGAGCTTAATCAAGATGAATTAAGCCGACACGAGTATTTTCAGAATTTCTGATTTTGAGATTTTGGAAATGTTCGTGTCGGCTTTTTGTTTTGTCATCAAAATGTGAAATAAAAAATATTCAAGCCTGAGTGTACATCAGGGCAAGGATACAGATATTTGCTAATAAGACCGAAAGGTCAAAAGCAGAAATCGGTACCCTTACCTTTGTATACTCAAAATTGCAAGGGCTGGTACCGATTGGTGACAACCCTATTTTTATTCTTGTCCTGACTGTCCTCTGCGGAAAGGACACTAAATGTTTTTGCTATACTGGCAAGCTGTAATTGCAAAATATCCGTAGCCTTTGGATTTTGTTTTAACCCAAATTCAAAATTCAAAGGAGATTACAGTAAATGTCAAATAATGTTATTTCAGCTCTTGAGGAGCAGTTTAATAAGGATTGTAAAGTTATAAATATTCGATATGAATATGAAGGTTTTAGCGGAAAAGAGAGGTACATCATAGCAAGCTGCCTTACAGAAAAGGAAATCTGGAATAAATACCCAAAGCAAGCGAAACTCTATGCACCGTTCGTAAAGGTGGATTTGAGTTTTATAGAAGTTCGTCAAAAGTATATCAATAACGAAGACAAGTTTTGCAAAAGAGCAAAGCGCACGCAAGACATTTTTAACTTTGATGAAACTACCGCTGTATTTCATAAGGAGCTTTTAGTGAATGATTTTGTATTGGAGCGAATTAACGAAGAGAAGGAAAGTGAGGTACTTTATACCCTTTACAAAGCTTTTGATACTTTAACAGAAAAGCAAAAATCAAGAGTTGTTAAGTATTATGTAAAAGATAAAACATTGCGAGATATTGCCGAAGAAGAGAATGTTAAATATCAAACTATAAATGAATCTCTTGAGGAAGCAATAAAAAAATTAAAAAATTTTTTCAAAATACCCTGACAAACGGGTACCCTTTGTCCAAATAAGTGAAGGGAGTAATTTTCCCTTAAATTTATGAAAAGAGGTAATGATATGACGAAAGGACATAAAGTCAAGCGAGGCGAAATATTCTTTTTTGACTTTGGTGAAACCCGAGGTTCTGTTCAGAACGGATTTAGACCGGTGATTGTTTTACAGGCGGATGAAATTAATTACCGTTCAACAACAACCATAGTAGCTCCTTTGACGGGAATCATTAAAAAGCCTTATTTCTTTTCTCATGTTTATATAGGAAAAAGATATAGGCTTGAAATTCCTTCTATGATACTTATGGAACAGATAACTACAGTGAATCAAAGTGATTTGAAGGATTGTCTCGGAAAAGTCACGGAGAAGGCACTAATCCGAAATATAAATGCTGCTTTGATGCGAACATTCGGAATTCGGCATAATAACAGTATAAACACAGGCGATATACGTTGTTTATGCCAAAAGCACTTACAAGAATACAAACTTTTGTCGGAATATATTATTAAGCGTTTTGATCCGCTCCAGGTTAAAAAGGATAAGTGTGACAAATGTAATGACCTCGGATATGATTATGTTTTCTTTGACAAGAAAGAAGTACTTAAAAAAAGAGGTGGAGCTATGGTGGGCAAAAATTAATTATTCAATGCAAAGCTTTAAAAACTTTGAAAATTCAGATTGAGCAAAATCGCATAATTGTCAAAGCCAGAGGATTCAGTTAGAATAAATTTGCTGAATATTGGTCGGCTTTCAATTAAAATAAAATGCACTTAACGAAAGGAGAAACAAATGGATAAAGAAAAAAATACCAACCAAGAAACTGTAATGTTTGCTGAATACGGAGATATAGTATCCGTGGATGATGTTATGAAAATGCTTCACATTGGCAGATCAGCAGTTTATTCATTATTGCAAAACGGTGTGATAAGAACGGTTAAGGTAGGAAGAAAATACATAATCCCGAAGCAAAGCGTTACGGACTTTATTAATTCAGGATTATATTAAAAACGCATAATTGTCAAAGCCGACTGATTAAGTTAGAATAAGTCTAATGAATATTGGTCGGCTTTCAATTTGGAAAGGAGATAGCTATTATGCCGACCACGGGATATTTAAGAGAGAAAAAAGGAAGATATTATGCTGTACTCAATCTTTACGACAGTACAGGAAAGAGAATTCAGAAATCCCACGCAACAGGCTTGCCTGTTAAGAATAATAAGCGAAAAGCAGAACAGATATTAAAGCAATTGTGTGTTGAGTATGACAACAAGAATTTAAACTTTTACTCCAACATAAAGGTTGCCGACTATTTCAAGAAATGGCTTGTAGCAATAAAATCAGAAGTTCGTCCTAATACTTATCGCAGCTATAAGGGGAATATGGAAAACCACATTATCCCTTATTTTGAAAAGCTGGGTACTGAGCTTCAAGAGCTAAAGCCGCATCAGCTTTCCGATTATTACAAATCGAAGGTAGGAACAATATCCGTCACAACGATAAAGCATCACCATCAAAACATATCAAAGGCTCTTGCCGACGCTGTAGAAAAGGGGTTAATATCAATAAATCCTGCAACAGCTGCCAAAACGCCCAAGCAGACAGAAAAATTCAAAGCGGAATTTCTTAACCGAGTGCAGATAAAACAGCTATTAGCTTATCTTGAAGGAACAAGTATTTACCTGCCGACATATCTTTGTACGGTTTACGGATTCAGACGAAGTGAAGTGTTAGGCTTAAAGTGGCATAATATTGATTTTGAAAACGAAACCATATGGATTAGGGAAACCTTACAACAGAGTACAAAGGAAATAAGCGGAGACAGTAATTATACATCATCCACAAAGACAGAAAGCAGTAATCGAACCTTGCCGATGATACCGCAGGTAAAAAAG
>JBGUUJ010000189.1:0-9702 GCA_045133455.1 Ruminococcus sp. | reverse complement strand
ATTCACACACTATAATTATGCTGTATTACCTAATTTTTCATAAAATGAAAGGAGAAATAATATGATAAAAACTTTAGCTGTTCAAATAAAAGGCTTTGTAAAAGAGTCTTTGATGACACCTTTATTTATGATCCTTGAAGTAGTAGTGGAAACCTTTATTCCCTTTCTTATGTCTTCTATGATTGATGATGGTATCAACAAAGGCGATATGAATCACATTCTGACTACAGGACTTTTGATGGGTTTATGCGCTCTTATAGGACTTTTTGCAGGTACTATGGGCGGTATTTACGGTGCAAAGGCTTCTGCAGGCTTTGCGAGAAATATCAGACTGTCAATGTTTGAAAGAATTCAGACATATTCTTTTGCAAATATTGACAAATACTCAACAGCGGGGCTTGTCACACGAATGACTACTGACGTTACCAATCTTCAGAATGCTTACCAGATGCTTTTAAGAATGTGCTTCAGAGCCCCGTTTAATCTCATATGTGCAATGATAATGACTATGATTATCAATGCACAGCTTGCAAGCATATATCTCGTTGCAATTGTATTTTTAAGCATTGTACTCAGTATCTTGCTTGTGAAAACATACAAATACTTTAATCAGGTATTTGACAAGTACGATGACCTCAACGCCAGTGTACAGGAAAATGTATCAGCAATCAGAGTTGTAAAGGCTTTTGTAAGAGAAGACCACGAAGTAAAGAAATTCAACAAGGCTACTAATAATCTCTACAAATTATTTGTTAAAGCTGAAAATGCAATGGTGTCGGTTTCACCTCTGATGACATTAACAGTTTACGGTTCAATTATCGCAATCAGTTGGTTCGGTGCAAATATGATTGTAAACAGCGGCGCTTCTGAGCTTACAACAGGCGAACTCACGAGTGTGCTCACTTACTGTATGAACATTCTTATGAGTCTGATGATGGTTGCAATGGTATTTGTAATGATGACAATGAGCTTTGCGAGTGCAAAGCGTGTTGCCGGTGTGCTTAACGAGAAATCAACTCTTACGAATCCTGAAAATCCTGACTACGAAGTTACAGATGGTTCAATTGATTTTGAAAACGTATCTTTTAGCTACAATACCAAGGGTGAAAAACCTGTACTCAAGGATATTGATATTTCTATCAAATCGGGTGAAACTATCGGTATCATAGGCGGAACAGGAAGCTCAAAAACAAGCCTTGTAAACCTTATTGGCAGACTTTATGATGTCAATGAGGGATGTGTAAAGGTCGGCGGAAAAGATGTTCGTTCATACGACCTTGAAACTCTCCGTGATGAAGTTTCTGTAGTATTGCAGAAAAACGTGCTTTTCAGCGGTACAATTCTCGACAACCTCAGATGGGGTAACGAAAATGCTACCGAAGAGGAATGTATTAATGCCTGCAAACTTGCCTGTGCAGATGACTTTATTCAGACTTTTCCTGATAAGTACAACACTTTCATTGAACAAGGCGGTACTAACGTATCAGGCGGTCAGAAGCAAAGACTTTGTATCGCAAGAGCATTGCTCAAAAAGCCTAAGATTCTTATTCTTGACGACTCTACAAGCGCAGTAGATACTGCGACTGATGCAAGGATCCGTAAGGCTTTCAGGGAAGAAATACCCAACACAACAAAAATTATTATTTCACAGCGAGTTTCAAGTATTGAAAATGCTGACAGAATTATTGTTATGGACGACGGTATGATAAGCGGTGTAGGAACACACGAACAGCTTGTAGGCTCAAATCCTATTTACAACGAAATTTACTCCGCTCAGACAAGCGGAAGTGGAGACTTTGATGAGAAAGGAGAGATATAAATGAGCAGACCTATGCCAAAAAAACCGGGTAAAGTACCTATGCCACAAGGACCCAAAGTTAAAAATCCGATGAAAGTACTGAAACGTCTTATCGGTATTATTTTCAAAAAATACAAAATACAGATGATACTTGTATTCGCATTAATTGTTTTAGGCGTTTTTTCAAATGTTCAGGGTACTTTGTTCATTCAGAGTCTTATCGACGATTATATCAATCCGATGCTCAGTACGGGAAGTAAAGATTTTACACCTTTGGTATTTGCAATATTGAGAGTTGCAGGACTCTATCTTCTCGGAGCAGCCGCAACATATACTTATTCAAGAATAATGGTATATGTTACACAGGGAACTATGAGAGATTTGCGTTATGAAATCTTCTCGCATATGGAAAGCCTGCCAATCAAGTATTTTGATACACACCCTCATGGTGATATAATGAGTATATACACAAATGACGTTGATACTCTCCGACAGATGATAAGCCAGAGCCTTCCTCAGATTTTCTCAAGTGTAATCACTATTGTATCCGTTGTAATCAGTATGGTAAGCCTCAGCATTCCACTTACACTCGTTACATTTGTAATGATTGTTGTAATGCTCTTTGCTACAAAAACTATTGCCGGAAAGAGCAGCAAGTACTTCCTTGCTCAGCAAACTGACCTCGGTAAAGAAAACGGTTTTATCGAAGAGATGATGGAAGGTCAGAAGGTTGTAAAAGTCTTTAATCACGAAAAGAAAAGTATTGAAGAGTTTAAGAAACTGAATGATCAGCTTTTCCACAGCTCATATAACGCAAATAAGTTTGCAAATATTCTTATGCCTATCAATGCACAGATTGGTAACTTAAGCTATGTAATTTGTGCAATCACGGGCAGTGTGCTTTTTACATTCGGTGTTGCAGGTATCACTCTCGGTAAAATCGTAAGTTTCTTGTCATTTAATAAAAGCTTTTCTCAGCCGATAAATCAGGTGAGCCAACAGCTGAACAGTATAATTATGGCTCTTGCAGGTGCTGAGCGTATCTTTACTCTCCTCGATGAAAAGAGTGAAGAAGATAAAGGCTATGTTACCCTTGTTAATGCTGAAAGAAAAGACGGAAAGCTTACTGAAACAGACAAACACACCGGTTTATGGGCATGGAAACATATTCATCAGGCTACAGGCGAAACCGATTACATTGAACTCAAGGGCGCGCTTGTTATGGACGATGTTGACTTCGGTTATACAGATGAAAAAATTGTTCTCCACAACGTTGATTTGTATGCAAATCCCGGTCAGAAAATTGCCTTTGTCGGCTCAACAGGTGCAGGTAAGACAACTATCACTAATCTTATAAACCGTTTCTATGACATTCAGGACGGTAAAATCCGTTATGACGGTATCAACATCAACAAAATCAAGAAATCAGATTTAAGACGCTCTCTTGGCATTGTTTTACAGGATACTCATCTGTTTACAGATACTGTTATGGAAAATATCCGTTACGGCAGACTTGACGCTACCGATGAAGAAGTTATCGCTGCCGCAAAACTTGCCAATGCCGACAGCTTTATCCGTAAGCTTCCAGACGGCTACAACACTGTTCTCAAAGGCGATGGAGGAAACCTTAGTCAGGGACAAAGACAGATGCTTGCAATTGCAAGAGCTGCTGTTGCTGACCCTCCTGCACTGATTCTTGACGAGGCTACAAGTTCAATTGATACAAGAACTGAAAAGATGGTTCAGGACAGTATGGATAAACTTATGAAGGGCAGAACAACTTTTGTTATTGCTCACAGACTTTCCACTGTAAAAAATTCTGACTGTATTATGGTTTTGGAACAAGGCCGTATAATTGAACGTGGTACTCACGACCAGCTTATTGAGCAGAAGGGCAAATATTATCAGCTTTATACAGGTAAGACTGCTTAAATTATTTAATACTCGTGTTAAGGGGATAGCAAACCGCTATCCCCTTTTACTCTACAGAAAACTGCTCGGTCACGATTGGGTAAGATAAGTTTGAAATAAAGATAATCTTTCTATCCATCTCTAAAAAGCAAAATCACCCGAAAGTCAGGGGACTATCAGGTGATAATGCGAAATTATGAAAATGGTACTGACTGAATTATACGAGTGATGCACCAAGCTGTTTACAGCTTTCCGTTGCATCATCATCGGGGGCATCATTGCAAATGACACTGTCACAGGCACGCACTGCGCCGTAGGAATCACATACATCCTCCCAGTTTCTCATCCACTCGCCGTCTCCCCAGCCGTATGAGCCGAAGAGTGCAATCTTTTTATCTTTAAGTTCCGACTCACAGCTTGTGAACATCGGTTCAAATTCGTCTTCTTCAAGAACTTCTGCACCCATTGCAGGGCATCCGAAAGCTATTGCATCGTATTCTGAAACCATTGAAGCTGAAAATGCATCAGCTGTAAAAATCACTGCTTCTGCACCCTTTTCCTGTACACCTTCTGCTACAGCCTGTGCCATGGCTTCTGTGTTTCCTGTGCCACTCCAATATACTACTGCGATTTTACTCATATTTTACCTGCCTTTCTTGTTTTTCAGACTGCTACTGTAAGCCGACTGATTGATGCGCCTTCTTTCCATTTGGAATAATAGATGTCAGAACATTTTCTGAATCGTGCAAAAAGCTTTTCTGCCTCTCCCTCATCGCCGTAAACTTTCCAGCAACCTGTAAGCTTACATCCGTTTCCTTTATGAAGAATAAAGCCGTGTACATCCTCGGGAGGGTAACTTAAAAAGAGACCTATTTCGTGTGGAAACTCAGTTTGGCTGTTTATCCTGAGTATCAGATTTAATATGCAACTTTCAGGGGTGAAGGTTTTGTATTCCTGTTGTTGAAGCAGTTTTATTGCAAACTCATCTGACAAGTCCTTTTCAAGCTTTGACGGACGATACACATATATTAGCACTCTGCCCTTATCATATTTCAATGGCTGAATTTTTACACCTCTCGGAATAAAAAGGTTGTTATATTTTCTTACTGCTTTTTCAGTTTCCTCAATTGTTGTATATGTGCAGCTGAAAAGATTTCCTGTTTTTATTCCTGCAAGTGTCGGAGAACAATGTTTGATTAATAAATCTTCTGACATCTTTTTACTCCTTAGAATTTATATTTACACCTATAATAAACTAAAAAAGTTAGTATTATTATGTGCAAATGACTTGTGATAATGAGTTAGCGTAAGCTAACTATTGATTAAAAAATAAAACCAATTTTCTTGGTGCTCTTTCTGCGGAACAGCCATTGCCGACTGCTCCGCAGTACAATATATTGAAAAATAACAGTTAATTTTCTTTTGAATGACATTTGCCACTCATCGGGCAATTTGAACATCCGCATCCACAGGAGGATTTGCCTTTTTTTCTGTCTATTAACATTTTTACCGCAACAATTCCTACGATTGCGAAAACTATAACTGCAATAATAATTGTTCCAAGATTTGCCATAAACCAATCAAGCATTTTTACCCCTCCTGTTGTAGAATAATTAGATTAATTTTTCACTTTTACACTGAGTCTTGTTGACTCTTTATATGGTCTGAACAACATAAATGCCATTACTGCAACTACTGCAAAAGCAATTATTGCACCTATGATATTGCCCTGTCCTGTAAAGAGCATACCGAGCTGATAGATTACAAGTGATACTGCGTATGCAAATACACACTGATAACCGATTGCAAATGAAGTCCATTTTGCTGAATTCATTTCTCTCTTGATTGCGCCGATAGCTGCAAAGCAAGGTGCGCAGAGAAGGTTGAATACGAGGAATGAATATGCAGCAAGCTGTGTCATACCTTCAAAGTCGAGTACGCCGAATACACCTACTACTTCTTCCTTAGCAACGAGACCCATAATTGTAGCGATTGTTGCCTTTGATTCACCGAATCCGAGTGGTGCAAAAATCCAGCTGATTGCATTACCGATAACACCGAGAATGCTGTTTTCGAGTTCCATATCAGGATTAAATACAAATGCACCGTTTTCAAATCCAAAAACTGAACCTGCCCAGATGATAACTGATGAAAGGAGAATGATTGTGCCTGCCTTCTTGATGAATGACCAGCCACGCTCCCACATTGAACGAAGAATGTTGCCTACTGTAGGAAGATGATATGCAGGAAGCTCCATTACGAACGGTGCAGGATCACCAGCGAACATCTTAGTTTTCTTGAGCATAATACCTGAAACTACTATTGCTGCAATTCCGATAAAGTATGCACTTGGTGCTATCCACCATGCACCTCCGAAGAGAGCTGTTGCGATTAAAGCGATAATCGGAAGTTTAGCTCCGCAAGGAATGAATGTTGTTGTCATAATTGTCATTCTGCGGTCACGTTCGTTTTCGATTGTTCTTGAAGCCATAATGCCAGGAACACCGCAACCTGAGCCGATAAGCATAGGAATGAATGACTTACCTGAAAGACCGAATCTACGGAAAATTCTGTCCATTACAAAGGCGATACGAGCCATATATCCGCAACTCTCAAGGAAAGCAAGGAATATGAAGAGTATGAGCATCTGAGGTACAAAACCTAATACTGCACCTACACCGCCTACGATACCGTCAAGAACAAGTCCCTTAAGCCAGTCTGCGCAATTAATTGCATCAAGACCGCTTTCAACGAGAACCGGAATACCCGGAACCCATACGCCGTAATTTTCAGGAGCAGGCATATCTTCTGATTCTAAAACAGGATCCACGATTTCTGAAATATCGTAACCGCCTTCAGCAAGTGAGTCTCCGTATGAGCCGTAAGCTTCATCAAATGCACCGAAGTCTTTTTCTTCAACTGCACCGAGGACATCATCTGCACCTGTAACACCGCTATTTGCAGCATCTTTAGCAATAGTTTCAAGTTCGGCTGTAAAGAGGTTTTCTTCTGCAAATGTTGATGTTGCATCATCGTATTCTGTTGCACCTATAGTGAACAGATGCCAACCGTCACCGAATAAACCGTCGTTTGCCCAATCAGTAAAGACTGTTCCTACTGTTGTTACTGAAATATAGTAAACAATACACATAATAATAGCAAAAATAGGAAGTGCTAAGAATCTGTTTGTTACTACCTTGTCAATCTTATCAGATGTTGTAAGCTTATCTTTATTTTTCTTCTTGTAACAACCTTTGATGATTGATGCTATGTAAACATATCTTTCATTTGTTATGATACTTTCTGAGTCGTCATCAAGCTCTTTTTCGGCAGCCTGAATATCCTCTTCAATATGCTTTAGAACATCTTCTTTAATATTAAGCTTTTCGAGAACCTTATCATCTCTCTCAAAAATCTTGATTGCATACCATCTCTGCTGTTCAAGCGGTAAGTCGTGAACTGCTGCTTCTTCAATGTGTGCAAGAGCATGTTCTACTGCTCCGTTGAAGCTGTGCATAGGAACTGTTTTTGTGCTTTTTGCAGCCTCTACAGCCGCATTGGCAGCTTCTGTGATACCTGTATTTTTAAGAGCTGAAATCTCAACTACTTTACAACCGAGCTCTCGTGAAAGCTGTTCAATGTTGATTTTATCGCCGTTTTTGCGGACAACATCCATCATATTTACAGCAACAACTACAGGAATACCAAGTTCTGTAAGCTGAGTTGTAAGATAAAGGTTACGCTCAAGGTTTGTTCCGTCAACAATGTTGAGAATTGCATCAGGACGCTCATTAATAAGATAGTTACGAGCTACAACCTCTTCAAGTGTATAAGGTGAAAGTGAGTAAATACCGGGTAAGTCCATAATTACAACACCATCGTGCTTTTTAAGCTTACCCTCTTTCTTCTCTACAGTTACTCCCGGCCAGTTACCTACGAACTGATTTGAACCTGTCAATGCGTTGAACAAAGTTGTTTTACCGCAGTTAGGGTTGCCGGCAAGAGCAATTTTAATGTCCATATCCATAATCCTCTCTGGTTAGTTACAGCTAACCTTTATTTTTTAATTAAGGAAACACCTTTCAGCATTTCCTTAAAAATTATTCTACCTCAATCATTTCTGCATCGGCTTTTCTGAGTGAAAGCTCATAGCCTCTTACAGTAACTTCAATCGGATCGCCAAGAGGTGCAACCTTTCTTATGCTGACTTCAACACCCTTGGTTATTCCCATATCCATTATTCTGCGCTTTACAGCTCCCTCACCGTGAAGTTTTTTTACCTTTACGGTTTCTCCGATTTTAACCTGCTTCAATGTATTCATATGTAAACCTCCAAAATTTATTTACATAAATTTTATACTACCATAATTTTCTGAGCCATTTCTTTGCTTATGGCTACCCTTGAATCCTTTATGTTAACGATAAGATTTCCTCCGAGGGCTGAAACCACCGTTACATCAGAACCTGCAACAAACCCCAAATCTTCAAGATGTTTTTTAACTTCAGGATTGCCGCCGATTTTTCTTATCATTAATGTTTCGCCTGAATTCACAAGAGTTAACGGCATCATAACATCTCATCCTTTCGTTAACTTATGTTAGCTTTCGCTAACCTAAATATCATTAAAGCGGTTAGCTTTTGCTAACCATAATTATTTTACGCCATTTACTAAAATTTGTCAAGCATTTTTTGGAATAATCCGTCTGCACTCACATTTTTGTCAAGTTTTATAATGTACTCATTTGCTTTCGCTAACTCTTTTGTGCAAAAATTTCTTTTTGATACATAAAACATTGATTTTAATTTCCAAATATGATATTATAAATATATATTCAATTAGGAGTGCTTGAAATGCAATTAAAGGAATCAGGTGAAATGTACCTTGAAACCATTTATGTTCTTAATAAAAAAAGCGGTTATGTTCGTTCAATTGACGTCTGCGAACATATGGGTTATTCAAAACCCAGCGTAAGCAGAGCTGTCGGTCTTTTAAAGGAAGGCGGTTATATTACTGTCGGAAAAGACGGTTCTCTGCTTCTTACTGACCTTGGTCGTGAAATTGCCGAGAAAACTTTTGAAAGACATATTGTTTTATCTGAACTGTTTATCAAACTCGGAGTAGGCAAAGAAACTGCTACTGCCGATGCGTGTAAAATGGAGCATGTTATCAGCGATGAGACTTTTTTCGCTCTGCGAAAACATCTTGACAGTATGAAATAATTTAAGCCCGTGAGTTCGTCGGTTCTCACGGGCTTTATTTTTTTGAATTATTCTTTTAGGGTATAAAAAGATTTTTATATGTATAACCTGTCTACTCAAGTTGGATATAACTTCACATTCCCGCTTTTCTTGCAATGAGTACTAAATCTTTATTGTTTACTTTTCCGTCGAAGTTGTAATCTGCGGAAACTGATTGAACCTTGCTGAGTGTTGTCTTTTCTGTCAATCCAGACATCAGCGCAGAAACATCATTTGACTTTACGTTGCCTTCACCGGTGATGTCACCTCGCACTGAAATCAATCTTTTTACACCGTTTACATCTGCACTGTAACCTGTCTTGATTTTTCCGCTTGTTATAGCTTTACCGTTTTCATCATAGACATTTCCTATTCCATTAGTTTGCTTGAACAATGACACGGTAGTTCCGCTTTCAACTCCGTACAAAATACCATCGGAATTTACTTTGTACGATTTTTTCGTATTGGAATCATTCGAAGAACCGTCACCGTTGTCATTCTGCTCATTAGCCTTGGTAACTGTCGGGATATCGTCTGTTATGCAAACAAAGTCATTTGTTATGACTGAATATTTATCTTTAAAAGATAATATAAACTCTGCTTCGCCTTCAACTTCTGAAACCGACTCATCGTTGATATAAAGTGTTTTACCGTCACTGCTGATTATTTTGTTATTAATATATGTAACGCAATTCATTAAGCCGTTTGCAACTGTCTTATTCTGCTTCCCTCCAAGGGAAATCAGTTCATTTGTA
>JBGUUJ010000188.1:0-5777 GCA_045133455.1 Ruminococcus sp. | reverse complement strand
TTTTATCCTTACAGTTCGCAAAAAGCGAGTGCCTCGCACGCATTTCTGGCAGACAGCCTCATCTTTTCAAAACTTCTGTGCCCGAATGTAACCGAGCAATTTCCTATAACGCAAAAAGCGAGTGCCTCGCACGCACTTCGGGCAGACAGCCTCATCTTTTCAAAACTTCTGTGCCCGAGCGTGAACGAGCAATTTCCTAAAGTAAAAAGAAAGAGCCGACATATTGTCGACTCTTTCAATTATTGAGATATTATGTTAATCAGAATGATGTGATGAGTTTTGCAGAATATTTCTGAATTGTTGACGCATCAGAAATATTGACTGTTCCGTTGTGATCAACATCAGCTCTTGCAATCTGGTCAGCTGTAAGTGTTTCGAGTTTTACGATATACTTCTGAACTAAAGTTGCGTCAGATACGTTAACTACTCCGTTTCCGTCAACATCACCGTACATGATAGGAGTCTCACCAGGATCACTGAGGAGAATCTTACCTGAAAGACTGCTCTTTTCAAATCCTGCGTAACCTGTAACGTCTTTGAGCTGGCTATTGTCAACAGGATATGCAATGATTGGCTGCATATCATCATCAAGATATGCTACACCGAGAATCTCAAAGTTGAGATCAATTGTTGTTTCACCTGTTCCGATTATGTCAAATGTAACAGTTACAAAAGTCTGCTCTGTTGTGAAATCATAAAGTTCAAGGTTTGAGAAGTCACCGAGAATCTGATTCTTTTCAGTAGTGTTGATAATTGAACCCGGAATGTTAGGTGAAATTCCGCCTGAGTTCTTTGATGCGTTGAAAGAAAGCTTTGTATCATCATATGTAAGCTGCCACTGGCCGTTTACAATGTACATTGCTGACTTGAGTTTGTATGTTACTGTAACTGTGCTGTCGCTGTCACTGTAAACCTTTGATACAGGTGTAAGGATATTTGATGTTGCCGTAACTTTAAGTGTATCTCCGCTTGGCTGAGTTGTAGGCTGAGTTACAGGCTGAGTTACAGGCTGAGTTGCAGGCTGTGTTGTAGGTGCTACTGTTGTAGGCTCTACTGATGGTGCACTGAGAACTGTTCTTACTGAATATGTTTCGTTCTCAAAGCCTTGCTTAGTTGTTACATCTTTGATTTCACCGAAGTCAACCACATAAGCTTCTTTTGCCTGGAAGTTTTCGTTAAGATAAGCGACACCGAGAATATTCATAAAGAGATCAACGTCTGTAACGCCTGTTCCTATAACATCAAATGTAATTGATACGAAATCGCTTTCTGCAGAATATGAAACAAGACCGAGGTCTGAGAAGTTACCTTTGATGATACCTTTTTCTGATTCGTTGATTATGGCTGTAGATACCTGTGGCATAAGTGTTCTGATGCCTGACTTATCAAATGAGAGTTTTGTCGGGTCATATGTGAGAACCCACTCAGAGTTGATAACATCCATTGATGACTTGAGTTTGTATGAAACTGTGATCTGCTCCTCTTCAGCGTCATATGTCTGTGAAACTGCCGGGAAGAAGTTTGATGTTGCATTTACTGTGAGTGTGTCTGTGTCAGCAGGCTGTGTTGTAACAGGTGCTGTTGTTGCAGGAGTTGTTGTAACAGGTGCTGTAGTTACAGGAGCTGTTGTTGCTATCTGATCTGCTGTAACCTTAGCAGTACCGCTGATTGATGATGATGTAAAGCCTGTAGTTGATGAGAGGTTCTGCTTTGTGCTGTTTACTACAGCATTTTTGTAGTTAAGAGAACCATTTGAAAGGTAACCTACTGAAAGTTCCTGAACATCGAGGTTTACTTCAGTTGTACCCTTGCCGATAACTTCAAATGTAGCCTGTACTAATGTTTTTTCTGATGTAAAATCGTAAAGGTCTGAAACGTTTGTGAAGTTACCTTTGATTACACCGTTCTGCACATTGATCACACCGTCTGAAATATATGGCATAAGTGTGCTTGAATCGCTCTTAAGTTTAAGTTTTGATGAATCGTACTTAAGTGTCCACTGACCGTTTACTACATTCATCGCTGATTTGAGGTCATAAGTAACAGTTACAGTTTTAGCATTTTCTGAAAGCTCTGTTGTCTTTGTTGAGAAGAGGTTTGAAGTTGCATTTACTGTAAGTGTGTCAGATGCAGGCTCAGTTGTAGGAGCTACCGTTGTCGGTGTAACTGTAGTAGGAGCAACTGTTGTAGATGCTACTGTTGTTGGCTGAGTTATAGGCTGGTCACCGCTTGACTTACCGATTCTTGCAAAAGATGATGTGATTGTATCAATATCGTCTTTTTCAGCTGATGTACTTGCATCGCTTGAGTAAGAATCTGTAGCGTTATCGAGCATTGTATCATCAAATGGGATACAGTCAAGACCTGATTCACCTCTTGTTGCTACGAGCATTGCACCGATACCGTAATTCTGAATGTAACTTGCATCAATTCCGAGTACTGAAAGCGGAACCTTTATCTCATAGAATGAGTCATATGATGTATCGTGTGTACCCATTGAACCTAAGAATGTCTTGTAATCAACCCAGTCAGCAGAACTATCATAAACATCGCTTGTGTCTTCTGAATAGTTGAGACCATAGATTGAACTGCAGATGTTTGTTTCTGCCATTTTATATTCAATGCCTGCTGATTTAAAGAGCTTACAACCTGATGAGTAATCTGTATTACCATTTGAGTCAACCGCTGTAAAGATTGCAGGTTCACCATTGCCTGGCTTACCACTCATATATAAGAGGTGGTCAACGTGCTGATCAAATTCAAGACCCATTTTCTGACCCCAGATAGAGCCGCCTGATGTATTCTTGTTTGACATTGATGTGCTTGAAGGGTCTACGCTCAATGCAAGAATGAGCGGAACGTCAAGTACACGACCGCCGTCTGAGAGAGGACCGTCACCTTCACGAGCCCATGTATCTGTTGTGTTTACCATCTGCCAACCGATATAGAGATTGCTGTTATCCCATGATGCAAAAAGTGCGTATGTATCCAGTACACAGTTTTCGTGTCCGCCTTTGTAGTGGTTTGCTACGTCCCATGCTGCACCCTGTGCGATGAGCATATCTTCGGTCCAGTCACTTGCATTTCCGTCGATTGTGATTGTTTTCTGCACACCGACTTTGTTGCCCGGGTTTGTTGCGTAATAGTCACACAATGTACCCGTCGATGCGTTTACAGTTAAGCTTACAGAAACGCATGACATAAGCATTAATACTGTGAGAATAACGCTTATAATTTTTTTTGTGCTTTTCATTTTAATTTTACCTCCTAAATTTTGCAGTCGAATATCGTACACGACCACAGTTTACTTTATTATATATTTTTTTAAATAAAAAGACAATATAAAAATAAGATGTGCATAGTTTTTAGCACTATGCACATCTTATTAATGCAATTATTATTAACTATTACCAATGATTATATTTTATTCTGTATTTATGATGTCTCTTTCTTTATTTTATATATTTTTCTTAGTATTGCTGACAGGAATTTTGGCTTTTCAATAAGTACAACTTTCATAATTACCTCCGTATGCATGATATGCTTACTATGACGAGTGCCGCTGCTGCTACAATCAATACCCAGTTTGACGGCAACAGCGATGCCGCAAGTAAGCCAAGTCCGAAAAATATCGCTGATTTGACTCGTTGTGTGTGGCAACTCACTGTATCACCCTCTAACAGTTTATACAATTCTTTATTTTGTGTGCATAAAACAGGTTGAAATTTATCTGCGTTTGAGATATTATTAAGGAAACACTGATTATTTGAACAATCTGACAAACAATTTAATCAGTACTTCCTTAATGTTAATGTTTGTGTGTATAGGAGTATGATTATGAGAACTCTTGAAATCAAAAAAAATGATGCAAATCAGCGTCTGGACAAGTTCTTACAGAAGCGTTTCAAAACTTTGCCGAAATCTCTGATGTATAAATATATCAGAAAAAAATGTATAAAAGTTAACGGCAAAAAATGCGATATTCAAACTATGCTGTGTGAAGGTGATGTGCTTACATTTTATATCAAGGACGAATTCTTTGAGGATAGTGAAAAGAAAAGCTATGAATTTATGAAGGCTCCGAAAAAATTTGATATTGTGTATGAAGATGAAAATATCCTTCTTATAGATAAAAAACCCGGTGTTATTGTTCACCCTGATAAAAGCTATCATTTTGACTCACTTATTTCACGAGTTCAGCATTATCTGTATGACAAGGGTGAGTATAATCCCGAGGAAGAAAAAGCCTTTGCACCTGCTCTTGTCAATCGCATTGACAGAAACACAGGCGGTATTGTCATTGCAGCTAAAAATGCCGAAAGTCTGAGACTTCTTAATCTTAAAATGAAAACAAGAGAGCTTGAAAAATTTTATCTCTGCCTTGTGAACGGTAAGCCTGAGAAATCAAGCGATATTCTGAACGGCTATATTACAAAAAATGAAAGTAAGAACAAAGTGAATGTTTATAAAAAGGAAGTTGAAAATTCAAAGGAAATACGCACAAAATATGAAGTTCTCGACTTTAACGGTAAATTCAGCCTTGTTGAAGTTGAGCTTCTTACAGGAAGAACACATCAAATAAGAGCACATATGGCTTCAATCGGTCATCCTCTTGTCGGTGATACAAAGTACGGTTACAACAAAAAAGCACCTGATGACATCAAGTATCAGGCACTTTACAGTTACAAATTGCGATTTAATTTTACTGAGGACTCCGGTTGTCTTGAATATCTTAACGGAAAAGAGTTTTCTGTTAATAATGTGTGGTTTGCTGACAACGGTAAAATTTCTTTATAAGAATTATTTTATACACATCATTGCACACATTGTGCCTCTTTTGCCTTTCGTTGCTCTATGACTCCACAAAAGATCGCTGTTACAGTTTGTGCAAACATCTGAAACAGTTATGTTTTCGGGCTTTACTCCTGCTGAAATCAGAATTTGACGGTTCGTCTCAAGAAGGTCTATCATATATTTCCCCTTTTCCTTAGGAAACACGAGTTTATCTGAGTCAAGACCTTCAAGTGTCAGAAAATTATCTGCGCAAGGCTTATCAACTTCATAACAACAGACTGAAATTGCCGGTCCAATAGCTGAAACTATGTCAGCGGGATTCGTATTGTAAAGTTCAGTCATTTTACGCACGACTTTCTCGCCTATTCTTCCGACTGTACCTCTCCAACCTGCGTGAGCAAGGCCTATTGCTTTGTTTCTGATATCAACAAAAAATAATGGTGTGCAGTCTGCGTAATATGTGACGAGAGTTACACCTCTTTCATTTGTAATAAGAGCATCTACGCTTTCGATGTCTCGAGGGGTGTATATGCCTGTGCCTTTGTTTTCGGAAGTCACAGCCCTGACAAATGTGTTATGGTCTTGCGCCGATGCTGTAAGACTTTCGTATTCAAAACCTGCGCTTTTGCAGAGCCTTTTATAATTTTCAGTAACATTTTCGGGGTCATCTCCTCGATTGAATGCGAGGTTCATTGAATCAAATTCACCTTTTGATACGCCTCCCAGACGTGTTGAAAATGCGTGATTTATAAAATTTATTTCCGATAAGGAATTATAAGTAAGATACGGTACTTTATTTTCGTTATTCAACTTCATTGTTGATGATGAAAAATCTATCATTTTTACCTCCATAATGAAAAATCGGAATTAATTCGTCAAAATACTTAAATATTGTTGTGATTATCTTAAAATATACCTCTTGAAACTGATTTCATACAATGTTATAATTATTAAACACTCGAGGTGATTCTATGAAAAAGAAA
>JBGUUJ010000187.1:0-4724 GCA_045133455.1 Ruminococcus sp. | reverse complement strand
AATAAATGGCTAATCTCAACGTGAATGTGAGATTAGCCATTGTTATTTATTAAATTAAGTTATCGGTTGCATTTTCAGGAAAGAGCAGAGCCCTTGCCCTACAAAGTATAAAACAATGTCAAATCAACGTGACGGTCGGGGGCGAGTGCCTCGACACACAAATCGGGCAGATAGATTCATTTTTATATAATTCCTATGCCCGACATTAATGAAGGCAATGTAGCAGTTACCAATATATCGACTTAATGGTTGGGCAACTGACGTTTGAATTAATCTAAATCTATCTACGCAAAGATAAAAAAGTCTACGCAAAGATAAAAAAGTTGAATATGAGGACGGAGCATACTCCGCAGATGAAGCCTAAGAGCATACCTGCAACTACGTCGGTGAGGTAGTGCACCCTGAGGTAAATTCTTGAAAATCCGATGAGTGCCGCAAGCAAGAGAATCGGTAAAAACGTGATGAGTCTGCATCTTAAAAGCACAACTCCCACAACTGCAAACGATGCGGTTGTGTGTCCCGACGGAAATGAGTAGAATCTCGGTCTTGCGATAATCTGTTCGTCATCGTCGAGCCTGTGACACGGTCGAACACGCTTTACAACGTGCTTGATGATGATTTCACCCATAAGGTGAGCTATTGCAAGTGCAAATATTATATTGAAACCCGTGAGCCGCCAGTCGGGGCGGATAACGAACGGAAGGCAGATTGCCCACCACACCAAGCCGAAGTTGCCTGCACGGGAAGCAGTAACCATTATTTTACTGAGCGCAGGCTTATGAATTTTGCCGATGCGTTCAAGAACTCTGTTGTCAATGTTCTTAATTCTGCCAAACATAAACACAACTCCCAAAAATACTTAAAATGAGCCATACTTCTCATAATAGTAATTTCATTATAACATAAGAAAGTTGTTTTGAACAGAGTTTTTTTAAATTTTACATATTTTTTAAAGTTGTTAGTTTTCAGACAATTTTTAGGCAAGAGCAGGTTTTTGGGGAAACAAAGTTATAAATCATATCAACCTGTCTGCCCGAAATGCGTGTCGAGGCACTCGACCGTCACGTTGCCTCGACCGTCACGTTGCCGTGTGAGTCACTCGCTTTTTTATATTCAGCAGATGTGCGATTGACGGAATTGTTGCGCCCTGACCGCAGGTTGTGGGGCTCATCAGAGCACCTGTCGCCATAAATAGGATATTCTCGTACTCACCGCTGTTGACCTTGTTTAAAATCCTTGAACAGAACACCGAGCCTGCGCAACCGCAACCCGAACCTCCTGCGTGAACGTCCTGAGTTTCCCTGTCAAAAATCATCAGTCCGCAGTCGTTGTGTCGTTTTGTGATGTCGATATTCTGCATTTTTAACAGCTCATAGAGAGCTTTTGTGCCGACTTCTCCGAGGTCGCCCGTCAGGATTAAATCGTAGTCATCGGGCTTTGTGTTCGTGTCGTCAAGGTAATTTTTGAGTGTTTGAGCCGCCGCCGGTGCCATAGCCGCACCCATATTGTTTGCGTCCGTCACTCCAAGGTCGGTTATTCTGCCGACTGTCGCCCTTGCAACGCACGGACCTTTCTTGTCGTTTCTGAGCACACAGCTTCCTGCGCCTGTCACCGTCCACTGTGCCGTAGGAGTTCGCACTCCTCCGTATTCAAGCGGAAAACGGTACTGCCTTTCGGCTGAGCAGAAATGCGATGAGGTAACGCACATTGCAGTGTTAGCCGCACCGCTTTCAACAAAAACAGAAGCCATAACAAGTCCCTGAGCCATTGTCGAGCAAGCTCCGTACTGCCCGAGATAGGGAATATCAAACGCAAGAAGTCCGTAGCTTGAGCCTACGCACTGGTTGAGCAGGTCGCCTGCGAATATGAAATCAACCTCTTCCGCACGCACATCAGCCTTTCTGAGCGCATTTGACACGGCTTCGGTCTGCAATTGGCTTTCAGCCTGTTCGTAGGTGTTTTGACCGTTGTAGCTATCAAAAATTACCTTATCAAACTCCTTGCCGAGAGGTCCTTCCGACTCAAACTTGCCTGCTACCGAGGCATAGCCGATTATCGAGGGCATTTCTTCAAATCCGATTGTATGTCCGCCTATTCTTCGTATCATAATAAAACTCCCTTCTGCGTTTATTATGTGCGTTTTCTGCGCCATTATCAGTCCGGCATTTCTTCAAAATCAGGTGCCTGTTCAAGCTCAGCCATATCGTGACTTACTTCAGCCTGATAGTAGCTTTGCAGAGTTGTGGGCGCATTATAAAGCGATGTGAGCAGGTATGAACGGACGTTTCGCACCTTTGAAGTGTTGCTTTTGAAACAGTCTATGACATATTCAAGGTGGTCAGCGTTGAGGCTGAAAAAGCGTGAACGCATTAGTTCGGTCGGAATATCCTGTTTGCCGAGTCTCACAGTCTTTGCTGTTGAGCATATAGTGTCAGCCATAATGAGAATAATTTCATCTGCAAGGTCAAGGTCGATACTTCCCTGCTGACTCAGAGACTCATATTCAAACTGTTCCTTGAGGTGTGAAATCGTATCTTCGTAATCGTATCGGGCGATAGATGGATAGTTATCACTCACATAAGTATTATTATATTCAGTATTATTAGGGTAAAGATTTTTTGCCTCAGGAATACAAATTTCCGAACCTTTTGAGGTTAAATTTTCTTTATTCCGTAATTCAGTATTTTTTACCGCTTGCTTAAACTTTAAAGCATACAGCATATCGGGTTTTCCGAGTCCTTGTTTCTTACGAAAGATAAGATTATTTCTTTCCAGTTCTTTCAACAATTTTGTGGCTTTAGGCTTACTGCACATAAGCTCATCGCAGATGTTTCGGATTGTAAAATATATAAACACGTTGCCCTGCTTGTCGGTGAAGCGGTCTTTGTTCTGACTCGACAGGCACATACGGTCAAGCAGAAGCCCGTAGAGCAGTGCACCCTCTGCCGAGAGGTCAGGATACTGCGTACGGTCAATCAATGCTTTGGGCACTCTGAAAAAGGTGAAGGTTTCATTCTCCCACCAATTGTATTTTTCGGACATAATTCACTTCCTTGTTTTTGATTCAAAGGGAAAGCACCCTCTGTATTTACAGTTCAAAAACAAGAAAAATTGCATTGTTTTATGCAACTTTTAAGTTGGGCAGACAAGTTTGCTGATTATATCAGCCTTTTTGTAACGCTGTAGCAGTAGGGACGACCACGGTCGTCCGAAAGGTGTTTTTATGTGGATTTATCGTTGAATTATACTGCTAAATAAATTCCACTAACTTATATTCCCTGCATTTTTTGCGTTATATAAGCAAAAGTTCCATGTATTTTTTGTAATAAATCGACACTTTTTCGTTGTATTTTTTGTGACAGAGTGTTATACTATAATATAATATCGAGTAAGGTGGTGCGACATTTTTATGTATCGTAGTGCTATAGAAAAGCTGTATAAATGGAAGGAAAGCAAATACCGAAAGCCTTTGATTATTGAGGGAGCAAGGCAGGTCGGAAAAACCTGGCTTATGAAGGAATTCGGAAAACTTGCGTATAAACATACCGTGTATATAAATTTTGATTCAAACAAAAGAATGTCAGATTTGTTTTCGGTTAACCTTGATGTTGACAGGATTATCACGGGACTTGAATTATATTCAGGTGAAAAAATCAATGCCGAAAACACTTTGATTATTTTTGATGAAATTCAGGAAGTACCGAAGGCTTTGTCAAGTCTGAAATATTTCTATGAGGACGCACCGCAGTATCATATTATCTGCGCAGGCTCGCTTTTGGGTATAGCTTTGCACGGCGGAACTTCATTTCCTGTAGGAAAGGTGGATTTTCTTAAACTGTATCCGTTGTCGTTCAGGGAATTTCTTATGGCTACAGATAATGAACGTTTTGCAAAACTGATTGAATCAAAAGATTATGAGATGATAAAAACCTTTAAGCAGATTTATATTGACTCTCTCAAGCAGTATTACTATATCGGCGGTATGCCCGAAGCTGTGCTGAGGTTTTCGGAGAACAAGGATTTCAATGAGGTTCGTGAAATTCAGAAAAGAATTCTTGAAGCGTATGAGCAGGATTTTTCAAAGCACGCACCGATTGACATTGTTCCCAAGTTAAGAATGATATGGAACAGTATTCCCTCACAGCTTGCAAAAGAGAACAAAAAATTCATTTACGGACTCGTAAGAGAAGGAGCAAGGGCAAAGGACTACGAAACCGCAATAATGTGGCTTTCCGACTGCGGATTGGTTCACAAAGTTGTACGCACTACTTCCCCCAATCTGCCGTTAAAGGCTTATGAGGATATGAAAGCTTTCAAGCTGTTTATTGTCGATGTCGGACTGCTGGGGTGTATGACAGGTCTGCGTCAGAAAACTCTGCTTGACGGCAATGATTTATTCAAAGAATTTAAAGGCGCACTCACTGAGCAGTATGTTTTACAACAGCTTGTCACGAATTCAGATATAGCGATTTATTATTACACAAATGAACGCAATTCCTGTGAAATTGATTTCGTTGTTGATAATGGTGAAAATATCGTTCCGATTGAAGTCAAGGCAGAAGAAAATCTGAAAGCTAAAAGTCTTAAAAGCTACAGGGATAAATTCAACCCTGAAATCTGTGTGAGAACATCAATGTCAGATTTTAAAAAAGAAGAGTGGCTCGTGAACTTTCCGCTTTATATGCTCTAAAGGAAACACTGCATAATTAACGGCAAGAGCTTAG
>JBGUUJ010000186.1:0-2271 GCA_045133455.1 Ruminococcus sp. | reverse complement strand
TGAAAAATCAGTTCTCCGTCAGGCTTCTGCCTGTTGTACGCCATTGAGAGGGCACACATCAATTACAATTTTGAAACTCGCATTAGGATTAAATGATAAAACTTTTCCTGTATTTCTTATAGCTGAATTTGCAGCCGCATTCATCTTTTGTTTTTTGTTTGCCCACACAGCTTTTTGCGATGTGCTCTTGCCAAATCCCAAAACCTGTGTCCGTGAGTTATCCGGGAGCAATCCGGTTTTCCTGCAAAATGCATTCAGCTCCGCTTCCTGCCTTTTAAGCTTTTTTGAATGCCAATGAAATTCCTTTTGAAGATTCTTTAAAAGTTCCTTGTCGGAAAGGTTGTTCAGAGCTTCGTCGCAAGCGGCAAGCGTTCGCTTTGTCTGCCTGATTCTGCGTTCCAATGCTCTCTGATGCTGTTCAGCTTCGTAGAGCGTATGCATTGAACCATCAGGAAACTCAATATTTTCTGCATCAAGTTCGAGGGATTGGGGACGGAGATATGTCTTTAATTCTTTTTATTTTTAGGACGCAGAAGCGTCCTTGTCTTTTCTGTTTAAATTGTCTGTTACTGCTTCTTTATAAATTCATAACTATTTTCACATAAAAATTCCGACCTCTCAAAGTTAGATTTTTGGTCTAACTTTCGAGGGGTCGGATTAACAGTTTGCGGGTTGAAATATTTGGAAAAGAAGTTATTTCTTCTTTATTTGATTTTTAAAGCATTTTTTATCAAATGACGGGTTAAAGGCGTAGAAGTTTTTGTCGTCAAGTTTGTCGGTGAGAAGTCTGAGATTTTCGCCGAATCTCTGATAGTGCACAACCTCACGCTCACGCAAAAAGCGAATAGCATCTTTAACGTCATAATCATCGCAGAAACGGAGTATATTGTCATAAGTCGTGCGAGCTTTCTGCTCGGCAGCCATATCCTCGTGAAGGTCAGTTATCGGGTCGCCCTTTACCTGCATCGAAGCAGCAGTATATGGTACACCTGCAGCGGCTTGAGGATAGATACCTGTAGTATGGTCAACAAAGTAATCTTCAAATCCTGCTTTTTTGATTTCGTCTTCGGTTAGATTTTTTGTGAGCTGATAAACAATCGCACCAATCATCTCAAGATGTCCTAACTCTTCCGTTCCAATATCTGTAAGCGTACCCTTTAGTTCGGGCATAGGCATTGTGAAACGCTGACTCAGATATCGTAATGATGCTCCTAATTCGCCGTCCGGACCGCCGTATTGCGTTATAATTATCTTTGCAAGCTTCGGGTTGGTCTGTTTTATATTTACGGGGTACTGCAGTCTTTTTTCATAAACAAACATCAGTCGTCCTCCTCACTTTCCCAAGGCCAAGGACCTTTAATCCATCGCCAGTTGTTTGAGCTTGTCATATTTTTGGTCAGAGGTCCGAATTTTTCCTCGTATTCAGAAATGAGAGGCTTAGACATATCTCTGTATTCTTTCATTTTTGCAAGAGTTTTTCTGTCTGTAGGGTGTGTGTCGAGAAATAACTGTAAATCTAATGCTGCAAAAGCGTAAGTTGAGATCTTTTTCAGAAGTATTTCACGTTCAGTCATTCACGCCACCACACTTACTTCCGTAAAACGGTTTGTTCAGGGAAGGGTACATAGTACCTGAAGCAAATCCCTGCATAGGGGAATAAGTTACGGAATTATCCGGCTGGAACGGCACATATGCCATAGCATCGGGTGTTTTATCAGGGAATTTTGATAATCCGTAATGTTCATTTAAAATCTCAATTATTTCCAATTCTATTCTCCTTTCATATCAGTGAGTTATTGCACTCACTATATAATATGATGAAGATTGTGATGTGTTAAGGAAAAGGAAAAAGCTGTACCGGATCAGATCGGTACAGCCTTTTCTATAGGAAATTAATGAAAAAGGAGATAGTAATTTAACGTGATTTTTTGAGTGTGAAAACTGCATCAGACGCTCTTGCAACATCAGCTGAATGTGTAACAATTATAATGCATTTTCCCTCAGAGGCAAGCATTTTAAAAATGCCGATTATTTCATCTTGAGTTTCGCTGTCAAGGTTTCCTGTAGGCTCATCTGCAAGAATGATATCCGGATTATAGGAAATTGCCCTTGCAATGGCAACTCTCTGTTGCTGACCGCCTGAAAGTTTTAAAATCCTGCGATTTGCTTCCTCTTCGGAAAGACCTACCTTGCTGAGGAGTTCCATTGCAATATCTTTTTTGCTCTCCTCAAATTTTTTGCCTGAAATATTCATTGAAAGAATAACATTCT
>JBGUUJ010000185.1:0-4045 GCA_045133455.1 Ruminococcus sp. | reverse complement strand
TATCATCAAACCAATCGTAGTGCTCACCTGTATATGCCTTGTCGTAACGGCATTGCTTGCGTATGTAAACACGGTGACATCACCGATTATCACAAAAGCTGAACAGGAAGCGGCTGAACAGGCAAGAGCTGAAGTTCTGTCGGAAGCCGATTCATTTGTAAAGGTTGAAATGGCTGAACTTCCCGAAACAGTTCAGGAGGTTTACCGTGCGGAAAACGGTGCAGGCTATGTGTTTATGCTTGAAACCGACAAGGGCTACAGCTCAGATATGAAGCTGATCTGCGGTATCAGGTCAGACGGAAGTATTGAAGCCTGCAAAACACTTTCACATAACGAAACAAGCGGTCTCGGCTCAAAGACAGCAGAGGACCCTTACAAAAGTCAGTATGTCGGAAAAACACCGGACACACTCTCGGAAGTTGACGCAATTTCAGGCGCAACAATTTCATCAAACGCTTATATGTCCGCAATAGAGGACGCATTTGAAGCATTTGAAATGGCAAAGGAGGCGGAATAATTGAATAAACTGCAAAACTTTTTAAAGGGTATAATCAAAGAAAACCCCGTTCTTGTGCTTGTACTCGGAACTTGTCCGACGCTTGCCGTTTCAACAAGCGTTTCAAGCGCAATAGGTATGGGTGCAGCGGCAACAATTGTTCTGCTCTGCTCGAATATCGTAATTTCGGCATTGAGAAATGTTATCCCCGACAAGGTTCGTATTCCCTGCTACATAGTTCTTATTGCAGGCTTTGTAACTATGGTTCAGATGCTCGTAAAGGCTTTTGCGCCTGCACTTGATGAGTCACTCGGAATTTATCTCCCGCTCATCGTAGTAAACTGTATCATCTTAGGTCGTGCCGAGATGTATGCAAGCAAGAATAAGGTGCTCGATTCTGCAATTGATGCCCTCGGTATGGGAGTCGGCTTTACGTTTGCACTTCTGCTTATGGCTTCTGTCAGAGAAATTCTCGGTAACGGAACATGGATGGGAATTGAAGTTCCTTGGCTTGTCGATAACAAAATTGCAATTATGACTATGGCTCCGGGCGGATTCCTTGTTTTTGGTGTTCTTATAGCGATTGTGAATAAGGTTACAGGCGGTAAGCACAGCAAGAAGAACTTCGGCTGTGCAGGCTGTCCGTCAGCCGATATCTGCCACAAAAACGAGTGCGGTGAAAAGGAGGAGAACAGTAAATGACACATTTTCTTATAATCCTGCTTTCGGCTGTTTTTATCAATAACTATGTGCTTTCAAAGTTTTTGGGCATCTGTCCGTTCTTAGGCGTTTCCAAAAAACTCAATCAGGCTGTCGGAATGAGCCTTGCGGTTATATTCGTAATGCTTATGGCTACTGCGGTTACATGGCCGATTCAGACGTATCTGCTTACTCCGAATGAACTCGGATATCTCCAGACTATAGTCTTTATCCTTGTAATTGCGGCTCTCGTTCAGCTTGTCGAGATTATTCTCAAGAGATACATTCCGTCACTTCATAAATCACTCGGTGTGTATCTTCCGCTCATCACAACTAACTGTGCCGTGCTCGGTGTAACAATTCTCAACATCGACTCAGGCTATACATTCGCTGAATCAATGGTAAATTCACTCGGCAGTGGTCTGGGATTTTTCCTTGCAATGGTAATGTTCTCGGGTGTACGCTCAAAACTTGAGGGTGCTGACATTCCGAAGGCATTTCAAGGCTTGCCGATTACCCTTGTGGCGGCTTCAATAACATCTCTGTCCTTCCTCGGATTTTCAGGCGTTATTGAAAATCTTTTTGCGTAACGGAGGTGCGATTTTATGGATGCAATTCTTACTGCGGTAATTCCTGTTGTAATAATCGGTGTAATTTGTGCAGCCGTGCTTGTTATCGCCTCAAAGGTTATGGCTGTCAAGGAGGACGAACGATTCCCCGTTGTCCGTGAATGTCTGCCGGGTGCAAACTGCGGTGCTTGCGGATATGCAGGTTGTGACGGATATGCAAAGGCTCTCATTGAAAAAGAGGGTGTTGCAACAAACCTTTGTGTTCCGGGCGGTGATTCGGTTTCAAGAAAACTCAGCGATATCCTCGGAGTTGAATTTGAGGACGTTGTTGAAAAGGTTGCAGTTATCCACTGCGGAGGTGACTGCAATTATACGGAAGATAATGTTGAATATCACGGCATTGAAAGCTGTGCGGCGGCAAAGCTGATTTTCGGCGGAAAGGGCAAATGTTCCTATGGCTGTCTGGGACTCGGTGACTGTCAGAAGGCTTGCCCGAACGAGGCTATATGTATAGAAAACGGCATTGCTCATATCAACACAAAGCTCTGCATAGGTTGCGGAATGTGCACACGCACTTGCCCGAATCATCTGATTTCGCTTGTAGACGATGTTGAAAGAGTTGTCGTGACCTGTAGCAACAAGGACAAGGGCGCACTTACCCGAAAAGCTTGCAAAAACGGCTGTATCGGCTGTAAAAAGTGCGAAAAAGTCTGCCCTAACAATGCAATCAAGGTTGTTGATAACGTGGCTGTAATTGACTATTCAAAATGCAAGGACTGCGAGGATTTCGGTGTCTGCGCAAGAGAATGTACGGTGGGTTGTATTATGATTGCAGATTTAAGCGGTTATCACAGAGTTAAATAGTGGGGGGACCTTGATCACGCTCGGGCGCAGAAAGCTTGGCAAAACTTCACCAACAGAAGTTGTTATTGTCGAGAAGTAAAGTCTTGATAAAATGACAACAACTGTAACGAAGTGAAAATATCAAGCTGTCTGCACGAAATGCGTGCGAGACACTCGCATTTATAAAATAAGAAAACGGCAACGCCTGAGAATTGCGTTGCCGTTTGGTATTGACATAAACATTATAATGTTGTATTATAATAATAGTAAAGGAACGGTTTTGGCTGTTCCGCAAACAGTTTAATTATTTTTTAATAATCGCCTTGTCTGCTACACAGGGCGGTTATTTCTTTATGCTTAAAACGATAATAGTTACCAATAAAGTAAAACAAATTATGTATTCCAAACATATACAGCCCCTTTCACAAGGGGCTGGAACAACCGCCGCCGTTCCTTTACTGCAAATATTATAGCATTAAAAAGAGCAAAAGTCTATTGATTTAGCCGAAAGTTTCTTTAAGCCAGCTGTTGATTTTTTCGGTATCTTCAGTGTGAAGTCCGTGAACATCGTCATCATAGGTGATGAAGGTGCAGTCGAGTTTGTTTTTCTGAAACTCAGAGTACAGGCTTTCAGCCTGTGAATATGAAACCATTTCATCAAGCTTGCTGTGAATCATCAGAACCGGAACTTTTATTTCGTCAGCCCAGCAGATTGCAGAACGTTTTTCGTATTCATCAGGTAAATCAGTCGGAGAACCTCCGATACTGTTCTCAAGAATATTTTTCATATCTTCACGTTCCTCATATGCTTTTGCAAGGTCGCTTACAGCAGAAATTGCGATGATACCTTTTATACGGCTGTCTGTTCTTGCAGTCATATATGACATCATTCCGCCTCGTGAAACACCTGCAACGCAAAAGTCGGTCATATCCACGAACTCAAAAGTGTTTTCGCATAGGTCTGTCAGGGTTGTCACATCTTTTAAATCTTTACCGCCAAATTCGTCATTCCCTGTTCCGCCGTCAGTGCCTCTGTATTGAGAAGCAATGACAATGCGATTGACAGAAGAACATATTACAGCTGTGCTTTCATCGGTGAGCAAGCCTATATTGCGGTTCCCTCCACGATTGTACAGAATACATTTTGCAGGCGTTGAATTTTCGATACAGGCAAGGGGAATTGAAATGTAGCCCTTTACTTCGCAGTAATCCGAAAGATATGTGAATTTGTATGAAACACAGCTCTTGCTGAGTTCACCCGAAAGGCTGACCTGCTCAATATCATAGAGGACGTCGCTTTCGTAGCTTGCAAAATCATACAGACTGTTGTAGGGAATAACTGAGGAGTTTTTTGAGGTACACCCTGCGAATACCGACAAAATTATGACAGATGTTAAAATCAATGATAAGATTTTTTTTATAACAATGAACTCCTAAC
>JBGUUJ010000184.1:0-11327 GCA_045133455.1 Ruminococcus sp. | reverse complement strand
TACTATTGAGAGAATCAGAAGCAACGCTTACAAAGAAGTCGAATTCCGTAAAATGGAGCGTGAGAACGAAAGAGAAAAAAGACAAGAGGAAAAAGCAAAATTTGAGGCTTCGCAGAAAAGCCGATTAGGAAAAGTATCAATAGTATTCGCAATTATTTGCGGAATAGTTGCTGTAATAAGTTTTAATTCACATTTTGTGATTCGCGGTTTTATAGCAATTATACAAACTTTGTTATTTGTAGGTTCTTTACTTGTAAGAAAACAGATTATAAATGCAGAAAGAGAGCATATGTCCGATATTTTGGCAGTTATCGGTTTGCTTTTGTTTATTCCATATTTCCTGCTTTTATAAGATGTGTTTTATAGAATTTAAAAAGAGGAGATTTTTGAAATGACAAACAACGAAAAAAAGATTAAAAGTGTAAAGTTTTCTGCAATTTTACTTATGGCAATAATGTTGCTTTCAATGGTTGCCTGTGGAAACAAAACAACATCGGAAGAATACGGTGAATTTCAATGGCCTGACAGCGAAATCGCAAAGCTGTTGCCTGTGCCTGAGTCTAAAACAGGTAATATACTTTGGGAGAGTTCCGATGGATTTGCAATTGATGTGGCTGAAACTTCAGAGGAGCAGTACAATGATTATGTAAGCAAATGTAAAGAGAATGGATTTACGGTTGACTATACAAAAGGCGATAACTATTATTACGCAGATAATGAGGACGGTTACAGCTTGTCACTAAACTATGAAGAAAATAATGTTATGTATATAAGTATCAGTGAGCCTTATGAAGAAGAGGAAACTACCGTAGCGGAAGAAACTACGGAGGAAGTTACAAAGGCAGAAGAAACAACAAAGGCGCAGGAACCCAAGAAAAGCGAAAGCAGTTCAAAGACAAGTTCAGGAGTGACACCTGAGTTCAAGGAAACAATGGACAGCTATGAAAAATTTATGAATGAATACGTTGATTTTATGAAGAAATATTCTGAATCGGATGACACTATAGGTATGCTTTCCGAGTATAGTGATATGATGGAAGAATACACAACTTATGTGGAAAAGATAGACGAGATTGATGAAGATGAATTGTCAGAAGCAGACCTTGCATATTATCTTGAGGTTACAACCCGAGTGTATGAAAAATTATTAACTGTTGAATAAAGCTAATAGATAAATATCAACGGCTGAGTTACTATTGAGCGTAACTCAGCCGTTTTGGTTTTGTTTATCAAATTAAATTCAATATTTTACCGACTTCCTCGTGTGAATATGTAACGGGGTCAGCCTTGAATTCTTCCATTGTCTTGTTGTAGGCTTTCAGGTCGTATTCGTTTTCATTCAGTTCTTGCCTGAATGAATCAGGTATACTTATATTTTCCGTTTTAAAATGTTTTTCGTTCATGATTTTAAAACCAATCCAAAGTTATTTCCTGCAAAAAATGACTTAACAATGGGTCTTTTTGTTTGTAAAACTGTGTCCGTACACCCAAAGTGCCCTGTCAATATCACGATTTTTGATATGTTCTGTTCCAAAGATATCTTCTATCTGTTTTTTGTACTCTATAACCTGTTCAATTACTGTTTCAAATTCTCTGCTGTTTTTTTCAGGGAGTTCATTATATTCCACAAAAGAACCCGGAGTTTTATCACCTGAAATTGCATCAATGGCAATTTTAGCAAAGCGGTCATATATAGGATATTCGCCTTTTGATATGAAGTACAGCAAGGTTATAAGATATACAGTACCTAATCCGTTTATATTTAGGCTCTTGAGTCTATTTAAAACATTTTGCGGATTTGTTTTTACTTCATTCTCTAAATTATTGATATTATTCACAATATATTCAGCGAGTAAAGATAACTCGAATTTCTTTCCGTATCGTTTAACGTTGAATTTATCTGCATTAGTCCAATCATCTGCATATACAAATTTATCTGTGCTTTTTTTATGATTGATTTTGCCGATTTTCCAGGCAAGAATATGAACAATATCAAGTTCTGTTTTTATTCCGTTTTTAAGTATTTTTTCAATCTCGGATTCTGCATAAGAACTGTTTTGTGAAACGCCTTTTACGAGCCTTTTTTCATTTATAAAATAACTTTTGGAATAAATGGAAATGAATTTTTCTTTACTGATTTTATTTCCTAATTCATCAAAGAATTGCATATCAATACTCCTGAAGTTTTTTAATAGCTTTTTCGGCGTCGTCAGCCTTGAATACGGCTGTGCCTGCAACGCACACATCAATTCCTGCATCTGCGCACTGCCCGATTGTAGCGTCACCGATTCCGCCGTCAGCCTCGATAATCATATCAATGCCACGTTTTTTGCACTCGTCCTTGATTTCTTTTACCTTAGGAAGCATATCAGCCATAAAGCTCTGACCGCCAAATCCCGGTTCAACAGTCATAATAAGTACAAGGTCGATTTTGTCGAGATAGGGGAATACTGAGTTTGCAGGAGTGTTCGGCTTGATAACGAGACCCGGCTTTACTCCACGACTTCTGATTTTGTCGATAGTCTTGTTGATGTCGGAATCACATTCAACGTGGAATGTGATGATGTCTGCGCCTGCATCTGCAAAATCATCGGCATATTTCAGAGGATCGCTTATCATAAGATGGACGTCAAACGGCTTGTCGGTGTATTTTCTTACCGTCTTAATAACAGGTGCACCGAATGTTATGTTCGGAACAAAGTGACCGTCCATAACGTCAAGATGCATCCAGTCTGCACCTGCTTTGTCCATTCTTACGATTTCTTCACCCATTTTTGAAAAGTCACACGATAAAAGTGACGGAGCTATTTTCATTTGAAACATCCTTTCGTTTACGGTTTCTGGATTGCGGGGGCAACTATTGCCGCCACAGCCCAGAACAATGCATAGATAAGCACCTCGAGTGAGCCCATAACGCTTACCCCTGCATAGAGTGAAAGCGTTGCGGCAATCAAAATACCTAATATTATCGAGATAAGCTGAATTATGATTGCAAGTGAAATGTTATGCTTGATTTTTACACAGCCTGAAACGGCACGGGAAAGAGAAGAAACCTTTCCCTGAGTGATGAGGTAAGCACGGGAGGTTTCCTCCTGAGTGCTCTGAGCCTCTTTGAGAACATTTCCGAGACCTGTCGGCAGAACCTTTATACTTCTGTAGAAAAGGTTGTACAGCTCAGCCACAAGGTCGTTTGTGATGTTGTAGTCGGTGGTTCTTATGAGGAAGCTTATGCCGTTTGTTTCGGCACGCTGAAGTTCTGATTTGAGTTCGGGGTCAGCGTGGTATCTTGTGACAAGCATTGCTACAAGTCTGCCTGCACGGGAGAGATATGTTACCTGTCTGCCCTTTGAAGTGTAGTTCTCTTCGTATTCAATCGGAGGAGTTTCCACGTTGTATTTTTCCATAAGTGTGCGTGAACCCACGAGAATTCTCTCGCTGTTAATCCAGCCCACAAGTCCCATATCATCCTCATAAAGAACGCTTTCAACGTCGGGGAGAGTTTCTTTTGTTTCGGCAACAACAGAGTCGAATGCATTTGCAATCGGGTTCTGAGCTTCCTTGAGAATTGCGATTCCGCATAGAAGCGACTCGTCAACGTTGTATTCTTCGTAGGTCTTGATTCCCTCAAGCTCGATTGAGTCGGCAGGGAAGAGTTCGTTTGCGTCAATCATAACGGCTGTGCTGTCGCAGAACTGCTTGATTGACGGATAGCCTGCAAGCATACCTCCGAATGATAAAAGCTTTTTGCAGAGCTTTCTGACGGGAAGATTTACGGCAAGTAATGTTGAAACAGGAATTGCAACAGCCGTGATGAGTCCAAAAGCGTTGATTGCATCGGTGAATGAAACTTTTACGGCTCCGTACAGGATTGTAACAATAATTGCCGTGATTGTTGTGATAGGCGCAAGCTTTGAGGCAAGGTCTTCACTGGGGTCGGGTGCGTAGGATATTTTGAGGAAGTTTGACGGAAATTCTGTCTTGTGCTGATATGCGATGAGAGTTTTTTCAGAGGCAGTACCGCTGAGCATCTGATTTGCAACGGACTCGTTGTTGTAGATTTTAGCGGCATATTTCTGACCCTTTGATGAAATGAATCTGAAATTGTCCTTGACTCTCAGCACCATAAGCAGTTTGCCGAAGTTGTTTGCAAAGAATGCAAGCAGGACAACCACGCAGTAGTAATTGACATTGAAAGTGCTCATATCGCCGAGACAGAAGAATGAGATGACTGTCTGTATGACTGCTGCAACACCGCCAACTGCAACGGCTGTATCGGAGTTACCCTTGAATTTGAGCAGAGGAGTAAGACCGCTGAGCATTGCAACTCTGTTGATGAAGAGTGAAAATCCCACAAGCACGAAGTTGAGCACTGCATATGCGGCAGGTGCAAAGGCAACAGCCGAGCAAATAGCCTGGGGGAAAAGTCTTGTGACAACGGTTAAAATTACGGAAAGTACGGCTATGATGCCTGAAATCAGACAGCGGACAAAAAGCTTTTTGATGTTGAGGTTAAGCTCATACATAATGCTTTTTTCGTCCTCTTCGCCCGTGTAGTCCTCAACGGCTTTGGCTTTTTCGTGAGGGGTATCGTTGTCGTCGGACTCGTCCTTTGAGAAAAATCCTACGACAGCCGACAGGACTTTTTCCTGTGTTGAACGTGTATCTTCGTTTGTTTCAGTTTCTTCGTCTTCTTCGGCTTTCGGCTCGGGTCTTATGACGTGAGCGATGACCGACGGATTTTTCGAGCGTATGTACTCTTCGTATTCCTGAGCGACTACCTCGGAAAATCTTCCTGCCTTGACGTTGAGTATAGTTCTCGGCTCGTCGGGACGGTAGACGGGAACTTTTGCAATAACCTTCTTTGAAGGCTTTTTCGGCTCGTTGCTTATGCCGAAAAGCTCCTCGTATTTGCCTTTTTCACTGTTTTCGGCAGATTCGGACTTTGGTACTGCCTTTGATTCTTCGGGCTTGTCCTCGCCGAGTTCGATGTCGATTGTGTGAATACTTTCGATTTTTGATGTTTCTTCTTTGAAGGACTCGACTTCTCCGAGTACCTCGCCTGAGAAGTTGGTGTTTTCATCGTATTCGGGGGTGAGGGTGACGATTTTGTTTTCCTCAGCCTCGGCTTCCGCTTTTCTGCGCTCCTCTTCAGCCTTTTTCTCGGCTTCAGCCTGAGCTTCTTCGGGAGTTTTCACGTCCTCGGGACTTCCGTCCATCATTAGTGCCGCCTGCATTGTTGTGGCGGTTTTTTCTCCCACGATTGTATTTGTAGTGTCAGCAACTATTTCGGCTTCAATAGCCTTGTCCACATCAAGCGGACTTTCGTTTGTGAGTCTCGGTTTTTTGCTTGTATTGCTGAAAATCTCGTCCATTTTCGGCTTTGCACGGTATTTCTGTGCAGTTTTTTCCATTTTCTCCTGATCAGCGAGATAATGGGTTTCTTCAAGTATGCTTTGTATTTCAAGTTCTCTGAGCAGTTCCTGCTCCTTATCTTTTTCTGACAAGATTTACACACTCCTTTCTGCAACGTGATGTTGCATTTGATAATACGGTCAGAGAGGTTGATGTGATTTACAACCTCATTTCCCAACCGTATAATTGATAAATTGGTTACGTTTCGGCAAGAGCAGAGCCCTTGCCCTACAAGATGTCACACCATTGCATTATCTGTTCTTCATCGCACTGTACATCAAAATTCCTGCCGCTACAGATGCGTTGAGCGAGTTGATTTTGCCTTTCATCGGAAGTGACACGATTACGTCGCATTTTTCTCTGACAAGCCTTGAAATACCCTTGCCCTCGTTGCCGATTACAATTGCACACGCACCTGAAAAGTCGCATTTATTGTAGTCGGTTCCGTTCATATCTGCACCATAAACCCATACTCCACGCTCTTTAAGCTCGTCAACGGTGTTTGCAATGTTTGTAACCCTTGCAACTCTCATATATTCAACTGCGCCTGCCGATGCCTTGCCGACAGTGTAGCTGAGACTTGCGCTTCTGCGCTTCGGTACGATTACACCGTGAACTCCGGCACACTCGGCTGTTCTGATGATTGCACCGAGGTTGTGAGGGTCTTCAACCTCGTCGAGAACCATTATAAACGGTGACTCTCCGAGACTTTCCGCATATTCAAAAATTTCCTCAACGGTTGAATATTCTTTTACAGCAGCAAATGCGATAATTCCCTGATGCGTTGAGTTTCCGCTGATATAATCAAGCTTTGTGCGGTCAACTTCCTTAATCGGAATCTGCTTTTCCTTTGCCTTTGCAAGAATTCCGACTACAGCACCGCTTTTTTCGCCCCTTGCAACGAGAATTTTGTCAATCGGACGACTGCTTCTTATTGCTTCGCTTACAGGATTTCTTCCTGATATTACGTCTGATTTTACTTCGTTATTTTTGTCATTCATCTGCTATACCTCTTAAAAATTTGTATACTTTATCATTATAACATAAATTTACGCTTTAAGATAGAGTTTTACGAAAAAATTATGTGCTAAAACAGATACATTGCATCGAGCACAATTGCGCCTTGGTCGATGTGTTCGGGGATAATGCCGTAGAGATTGGTGGTTCTGTCCATAAAGATGTACATTTTGGGCGGGAACGGCGTAAAACTGCAAAAGAGAGCAACAAAAAGCAGAAGCATAAAAAATGACGGTGCAAAATATTTTTGCAGTTCATATCCCGAAAATACCAGTCTGTATGACAGGAACAATGCGGTGCATACTGCGATGATTGCAGATGCAAATTCAAGAAGATACCGTGATGATGAGTCCGTAAGCGAAACAATCAGGCATAGCAGAATGTAGCATAAGCCGAGGTAATACAGTGAAATGACCTTTGCCGTGACGAACTTCCTGAACGGCAGACGTGTGCACATTATCTCAAAAATGCTCCACAGGATAAACGGCAGAAGCAGAGTTTTTGTCGTTTCCCATATGCTGTCGTTGACTGAGCCGAACATAACACCAATGAGTTGTTTGTCGCTGAGCGTGTAGAGATTTTGCAGGAAAACGGACATAATAAGCACAAAAAATATTCCGCTAATTTCAAATTTCATCAGTCTTTTTTGCATATCGCACCCCGATTATTATAAGTATAAAATAAAAATTCGGTTGAAGAACTATACAAAAAGTATATTTCTTTTCTTTCAACAAAAATGTTGAAAACTATGTGGAAAGTGTTAAAACCCCTGTTGAAACACCCTTGAGTTTACAAGAATTTTACAGAATAGTAATTTTTTTCTTAAAAAATGAGTTTTCCACATAAATTTGATTGTTAAAAGTATGTCAAACTTCGATTACAAAATGTATAAAATCAATGTCAACCGTGCAATTTCGATAAATTTTAATTTATTTATGTAATCACACACCGAAAAAGACTCTGACGGTGATAACGCTCATAATTGCCGCCGTAAGGTCAGCCATTATGGCGGCAAATATAGTGTGACGAGTCTTTTTTACCTTGATACAGCCGTAATACATCGCTATTGCGTAGAACGTCGTCTCACTCGAACCTGCAAGAACAGACGCAACTCTGCCTGCAAAGCTGTCGGGACCGCAATCCTCAAAAAGCGAAGTCAGCAAAGCAGTTGAACCGCTTCCCGAGACAGGCCTCAACAGCACCATAGGCACGATTTCTTTCGGAAATCCGAGGAACTCCGATGCAGGTGCAATAAAACTGCATATGGCGTCGATTGCTCCGCTTGACCTGAGCAAGTCAACGGCAAACACAAGCCCCATAATCGTCGGCGCAATCGAGTAGAGAAGCATTATTCCCTCTTTTGCGCCCCTGAGGAAAATATCAAACACAGGAACTCTTTTTATCAGTCCGAAAACAATCACTATGCCTGCAAACAACGGCATTATGAATTCCATTCAATCAACTCTTTCAGCAATCTTGTGTAAAATATGCTTTGTAGGGCAAGGGCTCTGCTCTTGCCGAAACGTAACCGATATAACAACTCGATTGTCGGGCAATGAAGTTTTAAATTATATCAACCTATCTACTCGAATTGCGTGTCGAGGCACTCGACTGTTCATCACACAGGCGATTATCAGCGCAACGGCAAGTGAAATTACCGAGCTTATCCATACGGGCACGATTATTTCAAACGGCGCACTGCTCCCATATGACTGCCTGAGGGTTGCAAGGGTGGTGGGAATAAGCTGAAGAGACGCCGTGTTCATCACCACAAAAATAATCATCTCGTTACTTGCCACATCGCTTTTATTGTTGAGAGTATGTAACTGTTCCATAGCCTTGAGCCCGAACGGTGTGGCGGCATTTCCGAGTCCGAGAAGATTTGCGCTTATGTTCATTGTGATGCTCTGAAAAGCCTCACTGTCCTTTCTGAGATTAGGAAACAGAGGTCTCAGAAGCGGAGAAAATATTTTAGCGAAAATGGACGTCAGTCCGCTTTCGACGGCAATCTTCATAATTCCCGACCAAAGGCACATAATACCCGCCATTGTGAGAATAAGTTGAATTGACGACGCTCCGCTGTCAATAACAGCATTAGACAGATTTTCCGTATTTCCGAGAAAAACCGAGCAAATAATACTTATTACGACAAGAAAACTCCACAAATAATTTAACATAAATTCACCTATTTCGACGATTTCGGACAATATATAAACAATTTTAAAAAATTAAAATAAATTTCACGGGAATTATTGACAAATAAGGGAACAAATGGTAAAATAAATACGAACTAAAAATTATAAAGGTAGGGTTAACTATGATTTACACAAATTTCAGAGAAATTGACAAAGCAGGTCGAATCGTTATATCTAAGGATATCCGTAAGCATCTCAACATAAATGCAGGCGATGTTCTTCATATCGAGGCTGACGACAACGTAATAACAATCAAAAAGGCAGAAAATAAGTGCGTTTTCTGCAACACTGTTTATGACCTCATCGAGTTTGAGGGCAAGCATATCTGCAAGTATTGTCTTGATAAGCTCAAAGGCTGATTTACTAATATATATCGGTTTTTATCCGTAAATATGAATGAAATTTCTTTTGAAGGCGGATATGAGTAAATGAGGCTTTTTCTTGCAGACATACGCTCAGTAAAGCCTGAGCATATCAATGAAATAAGCAGTGAACGTGCGAAGAAAGCAGAACGTCTGAGAATGTCCGATGACAAAAAGCGTTGCATTGCAGGCGGTCTGCTTATAAATCGCTTTCTTGACGGCGCAGGAATTTCCGAAAATGAGTTCGGAAAGCCTGTTGCCGATAACGGAATGTATTTTAATATTTCGCACAGCGGAGATTATGTGCTTTTTGCGCTGTCCGACAGTGAAATCGGCTGTGACATTGAAAGAATGCATTATGTAAATGCCGAAAGAACAGGGAAGATTGTTTTCTGTGAAAGCGAAATGCAAAAAATCATCACTGCAACCGACAGGCTCAGAGCGTTTTTTGATTTGTGGACAAGGAAAGAAAGTCTGCTCAAATGCATTGGCGAAGGTTTCCACCGCAAGGCAAAAAGCGTTGATGCAGGCTGTGAAGTTTTTGAGGAAAACGGCAGACGCTATTATCTCAAAACGTGGAATTTTGCGGATTATACCGTAAGTGTATGCTCGGAAAACAAAGATTTTCCCGAGTATATTGAATTTTTAAATATAAAATAAGCGAGTGACTCGGCAACCTGCCGCTTCGAGGTTATTGTAACGCATAGGGGGATTCAGCGGTGTGACAGTCGAGTGCCTCGACACGCAAATCGAGCAGACAGGTTGATGTGATTTATAACTTTGTTTCCCGACCATATAATTGATTTATTGGTTGCGTTTTCGGCAAGAGCAGAGCCCTTGCCCTACAAAGTATAAAACAACGTCAAATCAACGCACAACTCCGTAGGGGCGGATATTATCCGCCCGCCAACGTGATACCACACACAATTCGGTCGAGCAGTTTCCTATAAAGTAAAAAAACAGGGCATTTTTGTCCTGCTTTTTGTTAGAGAGATGTTAAAATGAGAGTTTTGTTCAGAGTAATTAACGGTATTCTTTTATCGGTGATATCTTGTTGTGTATTGTTGAAAGCTTTTGTGCTGACCGACATAGGATTTACAGGGAATTTTGCGTTCTGGTCGGCTGTATTTCTTGTTTTCACTGCAATAAATATAGTTCCGTCACCGATAAATTTCAAAATTAAAAGATTTAAAATGCATATGTGTGCAGACGGCTCAGACTTGCTGACCTCATTTCTGATTTCAGCTACCGTGGCAACAATCGTACATATCGCAATTCTGTTTTTTAACGTGATTTCAGGCTGGCATATTGTTACATATATAATAAGCGTGCTGACTGCGATTGTTCTGTTGGCGATTACATTCTGGAACGGAATCATCAGGGTGTATTGCACGTCTGTTCAGCTCGGAATCAAAAAGAGAGTTATCGGTGCATTATGCGGTTGGATACCTGTAGCAAATATATTTGCATTGTTTTCAATCATCAGAACGACAACCGCAGAGGCGGAATTTGAGTTTGAAAAAGAACAGGCAAATCAGCTTAGGTTAATGAGCAGGGTGTGCAGTACAAGATATCCGATACTCCTTGTGCACGGAGTATTTTTCAGGGATTTCAAGCACATCAACTATTGGGGAAGAATTCCCGATGAGCTGAGACGAAACGGTGCTCAGGTTTTCTTTGGAAATCATCAGTCTGCATTATCGGTGGCAGACAGCGGTGATGAGCTTGCACGGAGAATAAAGCAGATTGTTGCGCAAACAGGCTGTGAAAAGGTGAATATCATAGCCCATTCAAAGGGCGGTCTTGATTGCCGTTACGCAATCAGCAGATGCGGAGCCGATAAATATGTTGCTTCGCTGACGACGATAAACACACCGCACAGGGGCTGTATTTTTGCTGATTATCTTCTGAAAAAAGTTCCTGAGAAAATTAAAAATTCAATTGCAGGTACATACAATAAAACTCTTAAAAAATTAGGAGACACAAATCCTGATTTTATGTCGGCTGTATGGGACCTGACTTTTGAAAAATGTCAGAATTTCAACAGGGAAATAATTGACGTTGACTCGGTTTGCTATCAGAGTGTCGGCTCTAAGCTTAATAAGGCAAGACACGGAAAATTTCCGCTGAACTTTTCGTATCATTTCGTAAAGCACTTTGACGGTGCCAATGACGGACTTGTGTCGGTTGATTCGTTCCCTTGGGGAAGCGATTACCGTCTGCTGACGGTCAGCGGAAACCGAGGAATTTCGCACGGCGATATGATAGACCTGAACAGGGAAAATATCCCTGAATTTGACGTCAGGGAGTTTTATGTGCGACTTGTGGCTGAGCTTAAAAG
>JBGUUJ010000183.1:0-5717 GCA_045133455.1 Ruminococcus sp. | reverse complement strand
CGTCATAATGGTAAGGTTGAGCGTTCTCACAGAAAAGATAATGAGTATTTTTATGCTTCTCATAAATTTTACTCTTTTGAAGATTTTAAAACGCAATTAGCTGTTCACAATAGAAAATACAATAATTTTCCTATGCGTCCTCTTGGTTGGAAATCTCCTTCTGAATTCTTAAAATATTTCCTCCAAACGGGCGAAGTTATTTTTTCTTAGTGTGTAACACATCATTGACAAACCTACAAATTTTAAAATCGCTGTTTAATAATAATTTTTCTCGAACAAATTTAAAGTTAAACTTTATGAAACTGCAATTTTTATCATCTAAAAAATACATCAAATTACAGAAATCAAAAAATTTTCTTAAAAATTTATTTTTAATTCTAATATGGTTGCTAAATTTTAAAATTTATATTATAATATATGTTGTATTTTTATTTTTGCTTATGGCTATAAGCCTGATATGGAGGAATTGTAATGGAAAAGAAAGAGCTTCTTTATGAAGGAAAAGCAAAGAAAGTATACTCAACAGAAAATCCTGATTATTGTATCGTTGCATACAAGGACGATGCAACAGCATTCAATGGTGAGAAAAAGGGTACAATCATCGGTAAGGGTGTAGTTAATAACCGTATGAGCAACTTTATGTTTGAACTTCTTGAGAAGAACGGTATTCCTACAGACTATGTAGAAGAACTTAATGACAGAGAAACAGTTCTCAAAAAAGTTGAAATCGTACCGCTTGAAGTTATCGTAAGAAACAAGGCTGCAGGCAGTCTTTCAAAGCGTCTTGGACTTCCTGAGGGAACACCAATGAAGACACCTGTACTTGAGTTCTGTTACAAGAACGATGACCTCGGTGATCCTATGGTTAACGAATACCATATTCTCGCAGCAGGTTTTGCTACAAAGGAAGAAGTAGATATAATTTCAGAAATGGCTTTAAAAATCAATGAGCTTATGGTTGAGTTCTTCAAGGAATGTAACGTTGATCTCATCGACTTCAAGATTGAGTTTGGCAGATTCAACGGAGAGATTTTACTTGCAGACGAAATTTCACCTGACACATGCCGTTTCTGGGATATGGATACACAGGAGAAACTTGACAAAGACCGTTTCCGTCGAGATATGGGCGGTGTTGAAGAAGCATACGCTGAAATGATGAAGCGTATCGGTCTTGCATAATCATTAAAACTCAAATAGCAGGCGGCTAAGTGCATAAAATACACAGCCGCTTGTTATGCGTTATAAATAATTATGAATTTAATCAAAAATGCCTAAATTCACCCAATTTTGAAAGGATGTAACAAATGGTAAAAGATACATATGAATCACCTTTGTCAGCACGTTATGCGAGCAAGGAAATGAAATACATATTCTCACCTGATAAGAAGTTCAAAACATGGAGAAAGCTCTGGATTGCACTTGCAGAGGCAGAAATGGAACTCGGACTTCCCGTAACACAGGAGCAGATTGATGAACTCAAAGCGAATGCTGACGACATAAACTATGAAGTAGCACAGGAAAGAGAGAAACTCGTTCGTCACGATGTAATGTCACACGTTTATGCATACGGTGAGCAGTGTCCAAACGCAAAAGGAATTATTCACCTCGGAGCAACATCGTGCTATGTAGGCGATAATACTGACATCATCATAATGACAGAAGGTTTACAGCTTATAAGAAACAAGCTGATTACCGTTATCCGCAATCTTTCAAAGTTCGCTGATGAATACAAGGCACTTCCGACACTTGCATTCACACATTTTCAGCCTGCACAGCCTACAACAGTAGGTAAAAGAGCAACACTTTGGATTCAGGAACTCTTAATGGATCTTGAAGATGTTGAGTATCAGCTTTCAAAAGCAAAACTTCTCGGCTCAAAAGGTACAACAGGCACTCAGGCAAGCTTCCTCGAACTTTTTGACGGAGACCATGCAAAGTGTAAGGCTCTCGATCAAAAAATAGCAGAAAAAATGGGCTATAAGACTTGTTTCCCTGTATCAGGTCAGACATATTCAAGAAAACTTGATTCACAGTTCCTTAACGTTCTTGCAGGAATTGCGCAGTCAGCTTCAAAATTCTCGAATGATATCAGACTTTTGCAGCACCTCAAAGAGGTTGAAGAGCCGTTTGAAGAGAATCAGATTGGTTCATCTGCAATGGCATATAAGCGTAATCCAATGAGAAGTGAGCGTATTGGTTCACTTTCAAGATATGTAATGTGCGATGTCCTGAACGGATATTTCACAACAGCAACACAGTGGTTTGAGAGAACACTCGATGACTCCGCAAACAAGAGACTCAGCGTTCCTGAGGCGTTCCTCGCAGTTGACGGAATCCTCTCACTCTTTGCAAATGTTGCTGACGGTCTTGTTGTTTATCCTAAAGTAATTGAGCAGAGACTCAGAAAAGAGCTTCCGTTTATGGCTACAGAAAACATTATGATGGATGCCGTAAAAAAGAGAGGCGCAGACAGACAGCAGCTTCATGAGAGAATCAGAGTACATTCAATGGATGCATCAAAGGTAATCAAAGAAGAAGGCGGCGAAAATGACCTTCTCCAGAGAATTGCAAACGATGAAGCATTCGGTGTAACACTCGAAGAACTTGAAAATATTCTTCAGCCTGAAAAGTACACAGGCAGAGCAAAAGAGCAGACAGAAGATTTCCTCAATGAAAACGTAAAGCCTGTTCTTGATAAGTATAAGGATATCGAGTCAGACAGACCTGAAATTAATGTATAATATTGTTCAAATCACATTTGAATTAAGGAGTTTTAAATTATGGTAAAAGCGATTGTAGGTGCCAATTGGGGCGACGAGGGTAAGGGTAAAATCACCGACGTGCTTGCAAGTGACAGCGATATAGTAATCCGCTTTCAGGGCGGTGCAAACGCAGGCCACACAATAGTAAACGACTACGGTAAATTTGCTCTTCACCAGCTTCCTTCAGGTGTATTCCATCAGAATATTACTAACATCATTGGTAACGGTGTAGCATTCAGTGTAGAGAACTTTGTAAGTGAAATGGCACACCTCAAAGAAAGAGGAGTACCTGAGCCAAACGTTATTATTTCAGACAGAGCACAGATTGTTATGCCATATCACGTTGCATTTGACTGCTACGAAGAAGAGCGTCTCGGCAAAAATTCATTTGGTTCTACAAAGAGCGGTATTGCACCGTTCTATTCAGATAAGTACTCAAAAATTGGCTTTCAGATTAATGAGCTTTATGATGACCCTGAATCACTTAGAGCAAAGATTCGTCATGCTCTTGAAATCAAGAATGCAATGCTCACAAATCTTTATAAAAAACCTGCTATAACAGAGGATGAGATTTTTGATAAGCTTATGGAGTATAAAGAGCTTCTCGCACCGTATGTAGGCGATGCATTTAGCTTTATACATAAATCCCTCAAAGAAGGCAAGAATATTCTTCTTGAAGGTCAGCTTGGTTCGCTTAAGGATACAGACTTCGGTATTTATCCTATGGTTACATCATCGAATACTATTGCAGGATACGGTGCAGTAGGCGCAGGTATTCCTCCATATGAAATCAAAGATGTAATCACAGTTGTTAAGGCATATTCAAGTGCAGTAGGTGCAGGTGAATTTGTATCTGAAATTTTCGGAGATGAAGCTGACGAACTCCGCAGACGTGGTGGTGACGGCGGTGAGTTCGGTGCAACAACAGGCAGACCACGTCGTATGGGTTGGCTTGACCTTGTTGCAACACGTTACGGCTGTATGGTACAGGGTGCAACACAGGTTGCATTTACGGTACTTGACGTACTCGGATATCTTGATGAAATCCCTGTATGTGTCGGCTATGAACTCGATGGTGAAGTAATTGACTACTTCCCGTCAACAACAAAACTTAAAAGATGTAAGCCTATCCTCAAGAAGCTTAAGGGTTGGAAATGCTCAATTTCTGGCATAACAGAATATGACAAGCTTCCTAAGGAATGTCGTGAGTACATCGAATTTGCAGAAAAGGAAATCGGAGTTCCGATTACAATGGTTTCAAACGGACCTGCAAGAAGCGACATTATTTACAGATAATATTTAGGCAATACCGCAATTTCAGGTGTGGTATTGCCTATACTAATTCATATGTTATTCTATAACCGTCAGCGCATATTCAGAAGGGAAGGTAATATTATGGAAAATATGGAGAAAGTAATTGTACTTGATTTCGGCGGACAATACAACCAACTTATTGCAAGAAGAGTCCGAGAGTGTAATGTATATTGTGAAATTCTGCCATATACAACAGATATACAGAAAATCAAAGATTTATCACCGAAAGGTATAATTTTTACAGGCGGACCTAACAGCGTATATGATGAGGAATCACCTCACTATACTCCTGAAGTTTTTGAGCTCGGTATTCCGATACTCGGTATTTGCTACGGCTGTCAGCTTATGGCTCACGCTCTGGGTGGTGTGGTAGTATCTGCAAAGGACAATTCTACAAGCGAGTACGGAAAGACTGTAACAAATTACAACACAGAAGATACTTTATTCAGAAATCTCTCGGAAAGTTCAGTTTCGTGGATGAGTCACAGGGATTATATCAGCAAAGTTCCGCAGGGATTTTCAGTTACAGCAACAACAGCGATGTGTCCGACAGCAGCAATGTCCTGTCCTGAAAGAAAACTTTACGGTGTACAGTTCCACCCTGAAGTCAATCACACAGAAAACGGCAAGAATATGCTAAAATCTTTCCTCTACGATGTTTGCGAATGCAAAGGCGAGTGGAAAATGGAAAGCTTTATTGATACAACAGTAAAACAGCTCAGAGAGCAGATAGGCGATAAGGGCGTAGTTTTAGGTCTTTCTGGCGGTGTTGATTCATCAGTAGCCGCAGCGCTTTTGAGTAAAGCTGTAGGCAAACAGCTGACTTGTGTGTTTGTAGATCAGGGACTTATGCGTAAGGACGAGGGTGACTTTGTTGAGGAAACATTCACAAAGTTATTTGATATGAACTTTGTAAGAATCAATTGTCAGGGTGAGTTTCTTTCAAACCTCAAAGGAATAACCGATCCTGAGAAGAAAAGAGAAATTATCGGAACGGAGTTCTATAAAGTATTCTGGAATAAAGTTCGTGAAGATTACGGAACAGGATTCTTTGCACAGGGAACTATCTATCCTGACAGAATAGAAAGCGGAAAAGGCGATGCGGCAAAAATCAAGACACACCACAATCAGGTAGGTGTGCCAAAGGATATCCACTTTGAAGATGTTGTAGAGCCGTTAAAAGACCTCTTCAAGGATGAAGTAAGACAGGTAGGCGAAAAGCTCGGACTTCCTCACGACCTTGTATGGAGACAGCCGTTTCCCGGTCCCGGACTCGGTGTTCGTGTAATCGGCGAAGTAACAGCGGAAAGAGTTCGCATATTACAGGAAGCAGACGCAATTCTCCGTGACGAAATGGATAAATGCGGATATGCATCACAGATGAGTCAGTTTTTTGCAGTATTACCTGGTGTCAGAACAGTAGGCGTAATGGGCGATGCAAGAACATATGATGAGCTTATAGCAATCAGAGCTGTTACAACCGATGACTTTATGACAGCAGATTGGGCAAAAATCCCATATGATATTTTAGGTCGAGTATCAAACAGAATCATAAACGAAGTTTCCCATGTAAACAGAGTAGTTTACGATATCACCTCAAAACCGCCCGGAACAGTTGAATGGGAATAACTATTATATTTA
>JBGUUJ010000182.1:0-20234 GCA_045133455.1 Ruminococcus sp. | reverse complement strand
CGTCATAATGGTAAGGTTGAGCGTTCTCACAGAAAAGATAATGAGTATTTTTATGCTTCTCATAAATTTTACTCTTTTGAAGATTTTAAAACGCAATTAGCTGTTCACAATAGAAAATACAATAATTTTCCTATGCGTCCTTTAAATTGGAAATCTCCTTCTGAATTCTTAAAATATTTCCTCCAAACGGGCGAAGTTATTTTTTCTTAGTGTGTAACACATCATTGACAAACCTACATTTTTTAACTTTACGCAGACTGATTTCTGCTGATATAAAAAGCATAACAGTTGGGAGGAAAACTCCTTAATGAAGTTAACTCAAAGAAATGTGGCAGTTACCCATATATCAAGTGAAAAGTTGGGCAACTTATGTTTCCAATATAAACAACCTATCTCCCCAAAGTTAAAAAGTATGGGAGCAGATTTCGTTGATTTTGTCACGAAGCTTTAAAAAATCGTCGAATGCATCGGGTTTTCTGCGGGGATCACGCAGAATTGCGGCAGGATGAAGCATAGCCATCATCTGAATTCCGTTCTTTTCAAACCATAAGCCGTGCTCCTTAGTAATCTTAATATCGGATTTGATAATTCTGCCTGCGGCTATTCTGCCGAGACATACGATAATTTTCGGATTTATCATTTTGACCTGTGCTCTCAGCCAGTCAATGCACATTTCCTGCTCTTCAGGCTTCGGGTCACGGTTCTGAGGGGGACGGCACTTTACTATGTTTGCAATGTAGATGTTCTTGTTTCGGTCAAGGTCTACAGCAGTGAGCATTTTGTCGAGGAGTTTTCCTGCTCTGCCGACAAATGGTTCGCCCTGCAAGTCCTCATTTTCGCCCGGACCTTCACCGATAAACATTACCTCTGCATTTTCATTTCCTACACCTACAACTACATTGGTGCGTGTCTTGCAGAGTTCGCATTTCTCACATTGCTCGCAAGCATTTTTAAGTTCTTCCCAAGTGTTATACATAAAAATTTCCCTTTCTTTATACAAACCATTGAAACAGGTTGAAATTTTATAGATTTAGTAGTAAAATATATGTGTAAGCCTTACGGCTAAATCAAACGAATGGTGGTTAACAAAATGAAAGTAATGGTTGAAACATCAGCTCATCACGTTCACATTACCAAAGAAACTCTTGAAGCTCTCTTCGGCAAAGGTGCAACACTCACAAACAAGAAAGATCTTTCACAGCCCGGTCAGTATGCCTGCGCTGAAAAAGTTACAGTAGTAGGACCTAAGGGAGAAATGAAAATGACTATCCTCGGTCCTGAAAGAAAAGCAGATCAGATTGAAGTTTCACTTACCGACGCAAGAAAGCTCGGTATCGTTGCTCCCGTAAGAGAGTCAGGCGACATCGCAGGAACTCCGGGTTGCAAGCTCGTTGGTCCTGAGGGTGAAGTTGAAATTGAATGCGGTGTTATTGCTGCAAAGAGACACATTCACCTTGACCCTAAAACTGCTGAAAAATTCGGTCTTTCCGACAAGCAGATTGTTTCAGTTAAGGTTGGCGAAAACACAGGCAGAGCAACAACTTTCGGAGATGTTGTAATCAGAGTTCACGAAAACTTCGCTCCTGCTATGCACATCGACACAGATGAGTCAAATGCTGCAAGCCTCGGCGGAACAGTTGACGGCGAAATCATCGCTTAATTAAAATTCATAACAGGGACAGCCTTACGGCTGTCCTTTTTAACGTTATAGGGAATTACTCGGTTACGCTCGGACAAAGAAGGATTGACAAAACTTCACCAACAGAAGTTATTATTGTTGAGAAATGTATGCAGAAAATCAGGGAAAATCCCTTTCCAAGCCTTTTCGTTGTGCTCGTTTTCAAACAGTATTACCTCGTTCATCATATCGTATGGATAACCTGTTTCAGGCAGTAAATCATACATCATCTCAACGCTTTCAAAAATTTTCCCTTCAAGCTCGTCGCCGTTGCCTGTATAGATGTAGAGATACGGCATTTGATCGCCGACTTTTTGCATAAGATAGGCTCTCCAGTCATTTTCTGTATAGCAAAGAAATGCAGGCGAAAATGCGCCCACAAAGCTGAACTTATCAGGGTGCTCAATTCCTGCAAAAAATGACTGCAAACCACCTGATGAACTTCCGCAGACAGCAACATTTTTCTTGTCTGTCTTTACGGGAAAATTTTCTTCAACATAGGGAATTACCGTGTTCATCAGAAAATAATCAAAAATTTCACCCTGAGGTGTGAAAATATCATTTAAAAGATGTCTAAGCTGAATTTCTCCGATACATTTCGGTGTGAGTTCACTGTCACGGTATTCATTTCCGTTGTCTATGCCAACGATGACGGCTGATTTTCCGCTTTGCTTCATTTCATTTTCAACTGCCGAGATGACGTCCCAACTGCCGTGCGGTGTTGAATTTTCGTCAAAGAGATTCTGACCGTCCGTCATATAGATTACGGGCAGTCTATCTCCCTCGTTATGTTCGGGGATATATATCCAGATTTTTCTGTCGTCCTTTTCAGGGAAAGGCAGATATGTTGTTTTGAGTTCTGATTTAATCATAATTACCACCATATTAATTAAAGCATAAAAATGCAAATCTTTCAACAGGAATAAAACAGATTTTTCCGTGAATAATACGTTTGAGGTGATTTTTATGATTAATGACGTTGAAATGCTCAACTACGTCCTGCAAAATGCTGAAATGGGCTGTCAGGGAATTGCAAGTGTCAGAAAAAAAGTTCGCAACAGCGGAATTGACTGTGTTCTATGTGAACAGCTTGTACGATACGGAAAAATTTATCATTGCGCAAACAGTATGCTTAAAAACCGTGGCGCAGAAGTTCATCACATAAGCCCTGTAACCAAGGCTATGACCAAGTATGCAGCCGAACGTGATTTAAAGCGTGATTCCTCATCATCGCATATTGCCGAAATGATGATAAAGGGTAATACTATGGGTGTAAACAAGATGACAAGACATATCCGCAACTACGACGGAAAAGATTCAAATATTCGTATGCTTGCAAAGAAAATGCTTGACACCGAGGAAGAGCACATCAGAGAAATGAAAGCATTTTTATAAATTTTAGTTCAAGCAGACAGATTGTAATAAATTATGTGTAAAATTGGCACAACAGTCACATTTACAGACATCGCACATTGTTTTCTAATTAGATTAGGATTTTCAAGCAATAAAGACTTCAGGGACGTACTTCTGCACGTCCCTGAACTTTTATATAAGGAAAAAAGCGGGTGTCTCGCACAGCAACGTGACGTTGCATCCAATTCGTACAGACATCACCATCTTTTCAAAACTTCTGTGCCCGAGCGTAACCGAGCAGTTCCTTATAACGTAAAATAAAAAGGCTGTCCGTTCAGACAGCCTTAAAATTTTGAAAATGTGAATTACTTTAATTCGATTTCTGCGCCTGCTTCTTCGAGCTTAGCCTTGATAGCTTCAGCGTCTTCCTTAGAAACAGCTTCCTTGAGAGCCTTTGGAGCACCGTCTACGAGAGCCTTAGCTTCTTTAAGACCGAGACCTGTTACCTCACGAACAACCTTGATAACAGCAATCTTGTTTGCGCCAGCGCTCTTGAGGATTACGTCGAACTCTGTCTGCTCAGCAGCAGCGGCAGCGCCACCGTCTACAGGACCTGCAACTGCAACTGCAGCAGCAGCTGATACGCCAAATTCATCCTCTACAGCGTGAACGAGCTCTGAAAGCTCAAGAACTGTGAGGCCTTTTAATTCTTCAATAATAGCAGTAATTTTTTCTGATGCCATTTTAATTTACCTCCGATATAATAAGTTAGTTATTTTTAAATTTTTTGCAGATTATTCTGCAGCAGCTTCCTCAGCGGGAGCCTCTGTTGCTTCTGCATCAGCTTCCTTAGCCTCAGCAGCGCAAGCTTCTACGCCACCCTTATCAACGATAGCCTGTACGGCACGGGCGAATGAAGCGATAGGTGCCTGGAATGCACCGAGTACGTTTGCAAGAAGAACCTCTCTTGATGGGAGCTTTGAAAGAGATATGATTGTATCCATATCAATTACAGCACCGTCAAGATAAGCTGACTTAACCTTGAAGTTGTCGTGGTCCTTTGCATAGTTGCAGAGGATTCTTGCAGCGGCAGCATATTCATTGTCGCTTGTAGCGAGAGCTGTTGTTCCTTCGAGAACAGGCTTTAAGTCTTCAAGACCAGCCTCATCACAAGCTCTTGAAAGAAGTGTGTTCTTTACAACTGTGTACTTAACGTTGTTCTCACGAAGCTCTTTTCTGAGCTTTGTGTCGTCCTCTGTATTGATACCTTCGTAGCAAACAACAACACCTGTGATTGAGCTTTTGAGTCTCTCTGAAAGTTCAGCAACAATGGCTTTCTTCTGCTCTAAAACACTTTGACTTGGCAATTAATTCACCTCCAAAATTTTTTAACGCAGTTCAAAAAAATCAGCCGCCCGAAACCTCGGACGGCTGCAAAAATACAAAAGTAATTTGCATCTTCCTCGGCAGGTGGGTAAACCCTTTATGCATATGCACCTGCTGTCTTTAGAACAGCGAATTTATATCCACACTATTGTGCAAATAAACAAGTTAATTAAACACCAAACTTTGTTGGGTTAATTCTAACGCTCGGACCCATTGTTGAAGTAACGGCAACTGAGCGGATATACTGACCCTTAGCAGCAGCAGGCTTAGCCTTAACAACAGCTTCCATAAGAGCGTCAAGGTTCTGGTTGAGCTTCTCTGTGCCGAAGCTTACCTTGCCGATTGGGCAGTGAATAATGTTTGTTTTATCAAGACGGTACTCAATCTTACCAGCCTTAGCTTCCTTAACAGCCTTAGCGATATCAGGAGTAACAGTACCGGCCTTTGGGTTTGGCATAAGTCCACGAGGACCGAGGATTCTACCAAGACGACCAACAAGACCCATGCAATCAGGTGTTGTGATGAGAACGTCGAAATCCATCCAGTTTTCCTGCTGAATCTTCTGTGTCATATCTTCAGCACCAACGAAGTCAGCGCCTGCGTCCTTAGCAAGTTCCTCGTTAGCACCCTTACAAATTGCAAGAACTCTAACGTCTTTACCTGTACCGTTAGGAAGAACTACCGCACCTCTAACCTGCTGGTCAGCATGACGGCTGTCAACACCGAGCTTTACATGAAGCTCAACTGTTTCATCAAACTTAGCTGTTGCAGTTTTGATAACTGTATCAAGAGCCTCGCCTGTGTCATATAATTTAGTTCTGTCAACGAGCTTAGCAGCGTCAACATATTTCTTACCGTGTTTCATCAGTTTTCCTCCATTGTTAGGTGGTCAATCGGAAAATTCCTCCCACCCGGATTAAATTAGTCAACTACTGTGATACCCATACTTCTTGCTGTACCTGCAATCATACTGATAGCAGCGTCGAGTGAACCTGCATTGAGGTCGGGCATTTTCTGCTCGGCGATTTTTGTAATCTGCTCTTTTGTAATCTGAGCAACCTTTGTTTTATTCGGTACGCCTGAACCGCTGTCGATACCGCAAGCCTTCTTAAGAAGAACTGCAGCAGGCGGAGTCTTTGTAACGAAAGTGAATGAACGGTCAGCGTATACTGTAATTACAACAGGGATAATAAGACCGATATCATTCTTTGTACGCTCATTGAAATCCTTTGTGAACGCAACAATGTTTACACCGTGCTGACCGAGTGCCGGACCAACAGGTGGTGCCGGAGTAGCCTTTCCGGCAGGGATCTGTAGTTTAATTAAGCCTACAACCTTCTGAGCCATTGTGTTTGCACCTCCAAAATTCGTGGTAAATTGCGGGACGCCACTTTGTAGGGTCCCTCCCACAGGGAACTGTATGTTCCCAATAATAAGCCATTTGGCTGATTATCTGTGTTTTTAGTCTTCTATCGGTTCTGCCTGAGCAAGCTCAAGTTCAACCGGAGTTTCTCGTCCGAACATAGATACAACTACACGGACATAATCTTTGTCGGTATCAATTTCTTCTACAACACCGACGAAGTCCTCAAGCGGACCGTCAATAATTCGTACCGAATCGCCTACAGAATAAGATACCTTTACAGAGCGCACTTCAACGCCCATTCTGTAAACTTCTGCATCGGTAAGAGGAACGGGTTTTGATCCCGGACCAACAAAGCCTGTACATCCACGGATATTGCGGACTACATACCAGGTTTCATCGGTATAAACCATTTTTACAAAAACATATCCCGGATAGATTTTGCTTTCGACTTCCTTAGTCTTGTCGCCGACTGTTTCGGTAACAATCTCAGTAGGAACTTTTACGTCGATAATCATATCCTGAAGATTTCTGTTCTCCGCCGTAGTCATCAGGTCAGCGGCAACCTTGTTTTCGTAACCCGAATAGGTATGAACAACATACCATCTTGCTTCTGTTTCCGGCATTACAACTGACTTCCTTTCGTAAGTTTAAGTAATAATGCTGGATTACGCAGCAGTGTTCATAACTAAGCCAAGCAATGCATACAAGCCTCTGTCGAGACCAAAGATAAGTATACCGGCAACAACGATTACGGCAATTACGATACCGAAGTTCTTTGTTGTCTGCTTTACTGAAGGCCAAGTTATCTTCTTGAGCTCACCCTTACATGCGCCGAGGTACTTTAAAAGCCTTTTGAATACATTAGGCTTTTTGCTTTTTTTAGCTTTAGCATCAGTCTTCTTAGCTTCAGCTTTTTTTGCGTCAAGCTTCTTGTCAGCCATGATGTACCTCCATTATTTTGTTTCTTTGTGAAGAGTGTGTTTCTTACAGAAACGGCAATACTTGTTCATTTCAAGTCTGTCGGGACTGTTCTTCTTGTTCTTCATTGTGTTGTAGTTACGCTGTTTGCACTCTGTGCAGGCCAATGTGATTTTTACTCTCATAACGGCACCTCCCGGTTATTTCGGAATATTTTAGCCTCCCTCAATAGGGCACAAAAAATAAGCCCCTTTCAGAGGTACAACTATTTTATCATATAAACAAGTACAAGTCAATACCTAATTTCAACTTTTTTAACTTTGGGTAGACAGGTTTTTTCTATGCTAAACGTCAATTGCCCAACCGTAATGTTGATATGTAGGTAACTGCTACATTGCTTTCATTAAAGTTAGCATAGGAGTTATATAAAAACGAACCTGTCTGCTCGATTTGCGTGTCGAGGCACTCGACCCCAACCGTAAACCTGATACATTTAATTCAAATCGTTAAATCTTCTTAAAACAACCTTTCGGGACGTCAAAAATATGCCGTCCCGATAAATTTGCTTATTTACTTGTTGTCAGGTTGCTTGCCTTTGAAACGCTCTTCTGCTTCGGCTTTTCAGGCTTTACAGTCTTGCCCTTGAACTTTCTTGCAGCTTTTGCAGCTTTCTTCAAATCCTCATCGAAGTACTCATAAATTGAGCTGTACTCTGCGTTCTCAAGTGAATTGAGAAGAACTATTGTGATGATTGAACGTGTGTCAACGTCACCGTTTGCATACTGAAGATTGAACAATCCTGCAAATTTCTCAAGTTCAGGTTTTGTTGCTCTCTTGATGTATGTTGCAACTTTCGGTGCAATCTTTTCCTTTGCGAATGTCGCACCTCTGAATGGGAAGTAGCAATCTTCCTCGTTTTTAATTTCGTCTCTAAGCTCAGGAAAGTATGTCACAAAACGCTTTGCAAGGAACTTCGGATCTGCTGTTCCGTCGTCGTCCTTTTTCTTTTTCTGCTTAACCTGCTTTGCTCTTCTGATTGCAACTGCGCCTGATACGCCTTCTACGAAGTCATTTGCGATGCTTTCTGCGTCCTTTTCGTTTGCAGTTTCGTCATCATAAAGCCAAGTTGCAAGTGTTTTCCACTCATTGTCAGGGCCTTCATCAGTCATTGTGCATGAGCGAAGAACCATCTGCTGTTTGTCTTTGAAGTAAACAACTGAATATGCAAGATTCTGGCTTGTAAAAAGTGCTACAAGCTCATTGCTGTTTTCAGCGGCTACCTTCTGCTTTGTATAGCCTGCTTTTGTAAGCTCAGCCTCAACTCTTGATACGATTAATTCAAATGCTTTCTTAAATTCCAATTTATATCTTCCTTTCGGATAATCTATATTTACACATTCTGTTACTTGCCATTATACAATTAAATATATCATTTGTCAAAGGTTTTGACTTGCAACAATTAAGTTAATGTGTTATCATTAAGTTTATATACAATATATAATGAAAAAGAGGGTTATAGTATGTCATCCCGTGAAGCCATCGGAGTTTTTGACTCGGGACTCGGCGGACTGAGTGCAGTCAAAGAATTTATGCACGTTCTCCCGAATGAAAAAATTATATATTTCGGCGATACAGGCAGAGTTCCCTACGGCAACAGAAGCCGTGATACAATTAAAAAATACGCTTTTCAGGACACGTCCTTTCTTTTGAAACACAACGTAAAAATGGTTGTTGCCGCCTGCGGTACAGTCAGTTCTGTTGCAGGCAAGGAGCTTGAGAGCGAGCTTTCCGTTCCCTATACAGGAGTTGTGAATCCGACAGCCTTTGCCGCTGCACAGAAAACGAAAAACGGGAAAATCGGAGTAATAGGCACTGCGGCTACGATAAACAGTCACAGCTACAAGCTCAGACTTGAAAAGCTCAATCCTGAATTTGAGATATACGAGCAGGCTTGTCCGCTGTTTGTGCCTCTTGTTGAAAACGGATTCATCGACCGTGACGATAAAATCGCACAGCTTGTTGTTGAAAAATATCTCACTGAGCTGAAAAATCAGGGTATCGACACTCTTATTCTCGGTTGCACACATTATCCCCTTTTAAGCAAGGTTATATATGACTTTATGGGCGAAGGTGTAACGCTTGTAGATTCAGGCTACGAAACGGCTGTTTATGCCGCAAAGATTTTAAAGGAACAGAATCTTCTCAACGACGATGAAATCACAAAAAATCCTGAATTTTTTGTAAGCGATACGCCCGACGGCTTTGAAAACGTTGCAGGGCTGTTTTTGGGCAGAGATATGGAACATACGGTCACTCAAATTGACATTGAACAGTATTAAAAGGAAAAAAGGAAATGGCAGAGAAGAAAAAGTATATGATTTCCATAATCGGGGAACAACGACTTGACGACGATACGGACAAGGTTGAAGTTCTCACGACGGGAAACTACATAATGAAAAAAGACCATTGTTACATCGGATATAAGGAATATGATCAGGAAAATCCGAATGACTGCTACGACAACCTCATAAAAGTTGAGGAAAATATGGTTACAATTACCCGAAAAGGTCCGATGCGTTCACAGCTTATGCTTGAAAAGGGACGACGACATCAGTGTCTGTATCAGACAATCGCAGGCGACCTGATGATAGGTGTATTTACAAAGACTATGAAAAGCACGCTTAATGAAAAGGGCGGAACTCTTGAAGTAAGCTACACTCTTGATTTCAACACCGACCTTGTAAGTGAAAACAGTTTTAAAATTACAGTTGAAGAAAATAACAAACAGGAATGAGGAAGAACAATGGATACATATGCAAAATCAGTAAGTATGTTAAAAAAGGCTATTACAGACGCCATTACAAAGGCAATTGAAAACGGTGAACTTCCGCAGGCAGAGATTCCGCAGTTCATCATTGAAACTCCTGCCGACAGAAGTCACGGAGACTTTGCGACAAATGCGGCTATGGCAGGTGCAAAGGCATTCAGAATGCCTCCTTTCAAGATTGCACAGGCTATCACAGCAAATTTAAACCTTGAAGACACAATGTGCGAGCGTTTTGAAACAGCAGGACCTGGATTCATCAACTTTTTCCTCGGTGCAGACTACTATTCAAACGTAATTCGTGAAATTCTTGCAGACCCTGAAAACTACGGTAATTCCGATTTTGGCGGAAACAAAAAGGTAATGGTAGAGTTCGTTTCTGCAAACCCGACAGGTCCTATGCATATGGGCAATGCAAGAGGCGGTGCACTCGGCGACTGTCTTGCGGCTGTGCTTGATAAGGCAGGCTACAGCACTTGGAGAGAGTTCTATGTAAACGATGCAGGCAATCAGATTGAGAAGTTCGGTTGCTCACTTGAGGCACGTTATCTTCAGATTTATAAGGGCGATGAAATCGTATTCCCCGAGGACGGCTATCAGGGTGCAGACATCACAGAACTTGCACAGGAATATGCGGACTTAAACGGTGACAGTCTTTTAAACGTATCAAGTGCAGAGCGCAAACAGGCACTCGTTGACTACGCACTTCCTAAGAACATCAAGAAGATGCAGGAAGATATGGCTAAATACAATATAAATTATGATAAGTGGTTCTTTGAAAGCGAGCTTCACAACAACGGTGATGTAAAGGCTGTAGTTGATTTGCTTACAGAAAAGGGGCTTACATACGAAAAAGAGGGCGCAATCTGGTACAAAAACAAGGACGTTGTAACAGAAAAGCTCCTCAAGGAAGGCAAAACCCAGAAGTACATCGACAATCTTGAACTTAAAGACGATGTTCTTATCCGCCAGAACGGCAATCCTACATACTTTGCCGCTGACATAGCATATCACAAGAACAAATTCGACAGAGGATATGAAACTCTCATTGACGTATGGGGTGCCGACCACCATGGTCACGTTATGAGAATGAAGGGTGCTATGGACGCAATCGGTTATAACGGTGACAACCTCACAGTTGTTCTTATGCAGTTAGTAAAACTCGTTAAAGGCGGAGAACTTGTAAAGATGAGCAAGCGTACGGGCAAGGCCATTCAGCTCCGTGATTTGCTTGAAGAAGTTCCTGTTGACAGCGCAAGATTTCTCTTCAACACAAGAGAGGCTAACACTCAGATGGACTTTGACCTCGACCTCGCTGTAAGTCAGGACAACCAGAACCCTGTATATTACGTTCAGTATGCCCACGCAAGAATTTGCAGTATCTTCAAGGCACTTGCAAACGACGGCATCAACGCAAGGGAATGTACAGCAGAAGAACTTGCACTTCTCACCGCACCCGAAGAGCGTGAACTCATCAACCACCTTGCATCATACACAAGTGAAATCATCAGTGCAGCTAAGGATTACGACCCAACAAAGATTACACGTTACGTTACACAGCTTGCAACACTTTTCCACAAGTTCTACAATGCCTGCCGTGTAAAGGGCGTTGATGAGGGTCTTATGCAGGCAAGACTTGCACTCTGCAATTGCGTAAGAGCAGTAATCAGAAATGTTCTCACAATGTTCAACATCAGCTGTCCTGAAAGTATGTAACTTTTAATTTTACAAAACATAAAACAACATAGCGGACGACCAATGGTCGTCCGCTACTTTTTAATTCTAACTTTTTTGTGTCACCACAAAAACCTGCGTTTTTAATTTATGGGTTATTATCAGTTAAGTTCAACTAAACCTGCATTTGCCTTGAGAATGTAACTTACATCCTTGATATCAACGTTGCCATTTTGTGTAACGTCGGCAACAGCCAACTGAACAGGAGTAAGTGTTTCAAGCTCAACAAGGTATTTCTGAAGCAATGTAGCGTCCTTTACATTTACCGCATCATCAAGGTTTATGTCGCCTGTAGGAATTGTAATATCAACAAATGTATGATAAAAACCATGGTCTGAATTAGCAGTCTCTACAAAGCTTTCAGCATATGAACCGGCGTAACCTTTAATGACCATATCATAGTCAAATGCCCAAAAGTCAATAGATTTTATTGAGTTAGGAATTGTTATGGTATTAAGATTGGTGCAACCGCCAAAAGCAGCGTATTGTATTGAAGAAGTGCCTTCATTGAGTTTAACGTTGCTGAGTTTGCTACAGAAAGAGAAAATAAATGCAGAAAGCTCAGTTACTGAACTCGGTATTTCAATGCTTTCAAGAGATGTACAACTGTAGAATGCACTCTCTCCTATTGAAGTGAGTGTAGAAGGCAGTGAAATATCAACAAGTTCGTAGTTGTAAGAAAATGCGTTTGAACCGATAAATTCAACGCCTTCGGGAACCACAATTTCAGATAAGTTGTCGCAGTCAGTGAACGCACAATTTCCGATTGACTTTAACTTATTATTTTCACTGAATGTCACATCAGTAAGTTCATCACAGAAACCGAACGCATAGTTACCTATAATTTCAACATTCTTTCCTATAGTTACCGACTGAAGTCCGGAATCTGAAAAAGCAGATTCGTTTATAAACCTTACTGAATCAGGAATTACAACTTCGGTCAGATTGTAGCAGAAAAGGAAAAGTCCTGTCTCAATCGTTTCAAGTTTTGAAGATGAAGAAAAAGTAACTTTTTTAAGACTATCACAGTTCTCAAAAGCATAAGCATCGATGGTTTTGAGTGCAGCAGGAATAACGATTTCAACAATACCTGAATTACTGAACGCACCACCTCCGAGATATTCAAGTGAATTGGAAAGAGTAACTTCTTCAAGATTGGTGCAGTCCACAAATACATTTGAGTCAATGTATGTCACGCTGTCAGGAATTGTAATTTCAGAAAGTGCATAACACTCGCAAAATGCAGAGCGTTCAATTGTCTCAAGCGAGTCAGACAATGTAATGTTGCTCATACCTGTACAACCATCAAAAACTGATGCTCCGATTACGGTTACGCTGTCAGGCAGAGTCACGTCAACAATGTTGTCGGCTCCTGCAAAAAGTCCGGCGTAGAGGCTTTTTGTACCGTTTTTAACTGTAATACTCAGATTATCGGTCTCAGGATTTTTAAATAAATATGCAACCTTGCCGATATAGCTGATTCCTGTTGTAGCATTTGTGTAATAGTTTGATGCCCATTTTGTACCGTAGAAAGCGTTTTCTCCGATATATTCAATACTTTCAGGGAAAGTAATATTCTCAAGTGAGCTGATTCCCTGAAATGCATAATAATCAATATATTTTACTCCGTCATAGAAATTAACGGTAGTAAGTGATTTAATATTGCTGAATGAATTATCAGTATAAGCCTTTACGGCTTTATAATTGATTGTAGCAAGCTTTGAATCATAGCTGAAGATATAGTTTCCGATTTTTTCAACAGTTGAAGGTATAGTAAGTACAGCTACATTATTACAACCTGAAAAAGCATAGTCAGGAATATTTGTAACACCCTCGTTGATTTCAATTTCTGTGAGGTTTGTATTATTCTTGAATGCATTTTCGTCAAATGACTTTACACCTGAAGGGAAAACAAACTTTGTACCTGTCTTTGCAGGCGGATAGTAAAGGAGTACGCTCTGCTTCTTGTTGTAAAGCACACCGTCAACACTGCTGTAATAAGGGTTTGCACTGTCAACAGTAACCTCAGTCACAAAGTCAGAATCAACAAAAGCATAGTTGTCAATTGTTCTTACTTTTTTACCGAGATGAATTGATGTTGCATCAGCACATTCGCTGAATGCACTGAAATCAACTGATGTAACACAATCGCTGATATTGATTGTTGAAATGCTTGTGCCATAGAAAGCATTTGAGCCGATTTGAACAGAACCATTTGAAAACTCAACAGTTGCAAGTTTATCGCAGTTCATATAAGCATTGTTGCCGATTGATTCCAATGTTGACGGGAAAGTAACCTTTACGAGATTTTCACAATGAGCGAACGCTTCTTCGCCGATTGTCTTAAGACTTGCAGGCAGTGTAAGTTCTGTCAGTGCAGAGTTGCAGTTGAACGCTTCGTCACCGATATACTCAACGCTGTCAGGAAGATTTATCGGTAACTGAAATGTACTGAATGCATTGTCAGCGATAATTGTAGTACCGTCCTTTACATCAATTGAAGTAAGGCTGGTTGCGTCACCTATGTATCCAAGGCATATATTGTCAAGATAAACATAACCGTCGGGAAGGTCATTATAATACTGTGTGTTTACAAATGAATTAAGTGAAACAGAAACAAGACTGTGATTCTCAGGAATATTAATCTGCGGATAAGTATCACACCAGTTGTAATCATATGCAAACGCATAATCTCCTATATGAGTTACAGATTCAGGAATGTTAAACTCAGAAACACCTATAGAACCTGCGAACGCATAATTTCCGATATATTCAAGATTAGAAGGAAGCTCGAATTCTTTGGCACCTTCATTTGATGAAAATGCATAATCTCCGATATATGTAATATTGTCGTGGAAATTAACATTTTCAAGACTGGTACAGTAACTAAAAGTGCCTTCTTCGATTCTTGTTACTTTCTCAGGAATTGTGATTTCTGAAATACCTGAATTTGAAAAAGCATATGAACCAATATATCTTACCGAGTCAGGAAGGTCAATTGATGTAAGATTATATGAACCGGAAAAAGCATTACAGCCTATTACTTCGATATCGTCAGGAATGTCTACAGTAGCATAGTTCTGAGAATAAGCCTTAATCATGTAGAAGGTCTTACCGAAGACAATCGGGCCGTCAGGACGACTGTAGTACCATACGCCCTCACCAAGTGCATTGTTACCTGTGATTACACCCTTGTCAGGGAAATCGTAGTATGAAATGTTGTAGCAAGAGTTGAAAGCATAATCGCCGATTTCTTCAATAGACTCAGGAAATTTTACTGATGTTAAGTACTCACATCCACTGAATGCATATTCATCAATTTTCTTGAGGCCGTTTGAAAAAACAATGCTCGAAATTGTTGACTGATAAAAAGCACAGTCCTTGATTTCAACAACAGTTTCAGGAATTGATACTGAATCAACGACAGCACCTTCAAAAGCATTTTCACCGATGATAGTAACCTTTTTGCCGTCGATTTCTGACGGGATTACAACATCACCAACGAGGTTACAGGAAGCAATTTCAATTGTTCCGTCATCGAGTGTTCTGTAGCCGAAACCGTCTGTAACATCGGTGATTTCCATCGATACAGCTCCGACCGTAGTTGCGGGGGTAAGTGCTGAAAATGCAGTCAGTGTCATAATAACAGCAATGACTGAAGAAAGCATTTTCGTTGCTTTTGATTTGAATTTCTTCATTTTTTCTCTCCTCCATAAAATCAGGTTTTACATATAAACCTATACTGATATATAATAGCAGGAAATATATGATAATTCAATTCAATGATTTGTAGAAATTTGCTATAGTTTTATACTATTTTATTGTAAAATATTTCAATACTTTAACGTAAAAAAGCGAGTGTCTCGATTTGTAATTCGTGCAGACAGTTTGATATTTTTATAAGGTTAAAATTTTGTAATCTATTTTTTACAAAAATGTAGAAATATATGTAATTTTGTGTTAAAATAAAATAATAAATTATACGGGAGGTCGTTATGAAAAAAGTATTGCTTATTATTATCCGCATTATTGGAGCAATTGCGTCAGTAGTGTTTTCGTTTTTCTTTATAGGTTCGATTCTTACAAAAATAATAAATCCGGGAAGTATCGCAGGACTTGCGCTATGTATCTGGATTTTCTGCATCAGCGTTGCGCCTTTGCACAGAAAAATCAGAGATATTTTTTCAAAACACAAATTCACAAAGTTCATATACAGAGCAGTAAATGTATGCTTTATTGTATTTTCAATTTACGGAGCAATCGTCACTTCGCTTATGATTTACTGTGCGTGCAAGTCTCCTGCCGAAAACGCAACGGCAGTCGTTCTCGGTGCACAGGTTAAGCCTTGGGGACCGTCGGCAGTTCTTTCAGGCAGAATCAGTGGTGCAAAGAGATATCTTGAGAATAACCCCGAATCAGTTGCTGTTTTATCCGGAGGTCAGGGCGAAGATGAGCATATAAGTGAAGCTCAGTGTATGTACGAAACTCTGACCGATAAAGGAATTGAATCAGATCGCCTTTATCTCGAGGACAATTCCACCAACACGACCGAAAACATAAAATACTCAATGCAGGTGATTGAAGAGAATCATTTAAACTCTGAAATTGCTGTTGCTACCGACTCATATCATCAGCTTCGTGCCCAGATTATTGCACGTAAACAAGGAGTTGAAGGCGATGTCGGAGCGATTAACTCCGACACCTCATTCGTCTATATCCCTACATTTGCTGTCCGTGAGTGGTTTGCCCTGCCGTATCAAGTCCTGTTTCGGTAGTCACAACCTCGGTGATGTTGTCGAATGACTCGATGTGCACACCGCTGTGATGACGTGCACCCACTTCAAGCGGATAGATTTCATTGTTCACAACGTCAACAATCGGTGAACTTTTCGACTCGCTGTTGCGTGACGGAAGCTCAACGGGATATTGTTCATTTTTCTTTGAAGTTTTTTTACTCATAAAAATAACCACCTTTTCAATATTGAAGGTGGTTATATTTTTTGCGATTTTTATAATTTTATTCAATAATCATAGATATGGAATAGATTCTGTCATAAAGACGTATATGAATGCAATCGGAATTGAAATTCCGACGGAAATCAGACTCTGCTTGATGTCCCTGAACAGTACAACAATGCTTGCAATCCAGATAATAAGGTCAAGAATACTGTTCTTGAAAGATATGTAGAAAAGTCCTACGTCGAAAGCCTGCATAAACATAAATGTGATTATGATTGCAGAAAGCAGAATTGACGCAATTCCCTTTCCCTTTGCATACCAGCACATAAGACCGAGCAGAGGTGAAATCACAATGAAGATAACCCACGTCGTCAGGTAACTGATATCAGGGATAACCTTTGAAAAGATTATGCAATAGAGATAATGCCCTGCAAGCATTCCCGAATACAACAGAAAAGTATTCAGAACCGCACGCAGATGACTTCTGCTGTAAGCCGAAACAATCATACCTATGAGTGCAATTACGGTGAAACCTCCGAGAACGTTTCCGAAATTGAAAGAGCCGAGATTGAACGGCAGAGTAATTACAGGAGTTTTCTCAAGAAACTTTGACAGAATTTCCACAGCCATTCCACCGAGAAAAGCCATAGATGAAAAGAAGAATTTTACAATAAATGAACTTGTTTTCATCGGACTTCTTACACTGTTAAGCGATTTTTTGAAGTTGATACTGCTCAATTGCATAGCCTCCTTGCCTGTCAGATAATCAACATCACGAATAAATAATATTATTATATTATCACATCGTGAGCATTTCGGCAAGCATTTTGCAATTTTCAGACAGGCAGTGTGACACAGCACATCGTGCGCCCACGCAATATCATCACCCGAAATTCAAAAGAACTTCTTTGTCTTTTATTATAATTTTGCGATATTCCGTTGTGATATATCCTTTTTTTGCAAATCTGCTGAGTGTCTTGCTCACCGTCACTCTTGAAACGCCGACTGCCGTTGCTATTTCCTCGTGAGTCAGACTCACAACAGAGTCCTTTTCGTTCTGTAAAAGCAGATTTGCAATTCTCGCATCAGCCTGCAAAAATGTCATCGAGTCGAGTTGTGAAGAAAGAAGTCTTATTCTGTTTGCAAGTATCCCAAGGAACTGAAACGCAAGTCTCGGGTATTTTGAAAACATCTGCATAAGCATATCTTCGTCAATCATCACAACCTCGCAGGCTGTAACCGCCCTTGCAGAGCTTACCCTCGGCTTTTTGTCAAAGAATGCACCTTCGCCTAAAAGTTCACCCTTGCAGGCAGTGTTGAGCGTTTTTTCCATCCCGTCAACCGAAGTCATAAACACGCTCACCCTGCCCTTTTTGAGATAGCAAAAGGTCTTTGCATAATCCCCCTGACGGTAGATTATCTCTCCCTTTGAAAAAGTCCTTGTAGTGGTGATTTTGTCAAAAAGCTGTTGCATTTCACCGCTCATTTCGGTTGATGAGTGATTATAATTATTTGAGTCTCTGCTCATAAGTCAATCCTCATTTTTTAACGCTGTATGACTCAATCGACATATTTCCGCTGACAGTCTCCATATTGATTTCAGCCATTCCGTCACCGTAAACAAACTTCTCGTCTCCGTTATTTCCTGCAAAATCACAATCAAATTTACCGTTTACGCTCTCGTATTCTGCTGTAAATCCGCTGATGTTATCCGGCAATGTAACCGAGATTTCACCGCTTATTGACTCAGAATCAATAGTCACATTGTCAGCTTCGGCTGAAATATTTGTTTTGCTCGAAATACTCTCGGTGTTGAGCTCATCGTAAATTCCGTCTACGGTAATTTCACCTGAAACTGTCTCAACATCAATTTTACCAGCCTGCTGACAGAAAGCTTCAACTCTTCCGCTTACATTTGTGATATCAACATACTTTGCCTCAACTTTGCTGATTTCGATATCGCCCGATGCAGTTTCCGCAGTAACCTTGTTTGCATATACAGATTCAACATTTATATCAGCACTTGCTGTGCTTATGTTGAAATCTATGAATTTCATATTCTTCGGAACTGTCACAGTAAGAGTTTTTACCTGTTCATTATCGAAAAGCCCCAAAAATGTTCTACTCTTTTTGCTTGCATAAACGCTCAGCTTGCCTTCATCATCAACATACCAGCACATTTTGTCATCTTCACTCGCCGAAGAACGTTCTTCGCTAATAACAATTTTTTCGGAATTGCTCAGTACAAGATTAACTTCACCTGCTATCCAGTCTATGTCAAGTGATTTTATCGTATCTTTATCAAACTCAGCTTCACCTGTGGTGAATTTCTCAATATCAACACCTTTGAGTTCACTGAGATTAATCGGATTCAAACTGATTGAACTGAATTTATTTATATTTACAATGCCCCACACAAGGATTGCTGTGAGCACAACGCTTACTATTGACCAGACTATTACTCTGTTTCTTGCAGATTTCTTCATTTTCCTGCCTCCACATAATCAAATATTGCTTTCATAAGATTCTGTACAGCAACCGCAACAAGGAAAATCACCCAGGTAACAGCTACTGTAACTAAGCCTGTTGCAATTGTGATATAGATATAAAGGATTGATGTTGTAACCCATAAAATAGCAACTAAAATCTTATAAAGTGCACTTGTTTCTTTTTTTCTTCCGTTCCATTCCTTGAAGTTTTCAACCATAGTATCGTCAGCTTTTGTATAGGACTCCCTGTCCTTAGAAAGTACGATAATCACAGTTGCAAGTGCAATCAACAGGAACATAAACACAGGTGAAACTTCCACAAGGGCAGTTTTGGAAAGTAATATGCACGGTGTCACACAGGAAATGTACATTCCGACTGCGACTGCTCTGAGAACGGCTTTTTTCTTTATTGCAGAAATTTTTTCCTTATCTGTTTCGCAGACAATGTATTTTGTCTTTGTGCCGTAGATTATAAGTCCTGTTGCAATGCTAATCATAAAGAACATCAATGCCGCAGAAGCCACTGCAAACGGTGTTGCTTCAAGCAGAATACACGGTGTGAAGCAAAGAATATACAGTGCAACTGCAATTGCGTTAAACACTGACTGTCTGTTCTTCACGCAGGAAAGCTGTTCGTCAGTGTAAACAGGTTTCTCACTCACTTCACCGCCAAGTGCTTCAATAAGTTCGTTGATATCGCCTATTCCGCTGATTGCAAGGTTGTAGGCTTCGCCTTCGGATTTCCCCTCAGCAAGCAAATCGTGATATCTTTCGATTGTGTTTCTTATGATTTCTTCTTTAAGTTCATATGCCTGATGTGTTTTAGGGGCTGATGCGAACAATTTCTCGACATAGTCTCTCAATTTTGGTTCCATATTATCCCTCCGTATTCAGCAGAGTGTCTATCAAACGCTTTGCCTCAAGCCACTCAGCTATTTTTTGATTGTAGGTTTCTCTTCCAATGTTTGTAATTGTGTAATATTTTCTGCGGGCACCTGTCGTCTGGTCTCCCCAGTACGATGAAATACAGCCTGCATCTTCAAGTCTTTTAAATGCCGTGTAAAGCGTTGCTTCTTTCAGCTCATACTTTTTGTTCGATGCATTGTAAATCTCTTTGTTGATTTCATATCCGTAGCTGTCGTGCTCCATAAGTTTAGCCAGAATAATCGTATCCGTATGCCCTCTGATTAAATCAGCAGTTATTGACATTTTATACACCCCTTTGCGTTATTGTAGGTATATAATATCATATAATACCTCATCTGTCAAGGTATATTTTAAAAATTAAGTAACTAAATTTTAAAAATACTATATTATCAAAAAAAGCGAGTGCCTCAACAGGCAAATCGAGCATTTTCCATAAAGTAAAAAGGATACCGCCGAAGCGATATCCCATAAAAATTTATTAAACTAAATTAAACAGAAAGGTTTCCGTTTTATAAATGTCTCCCGAAATTATATTGATTAAAAAGTAACGTTTGGGGCAGATAATATCCGTCCCCGTTGTGTTGTACGTTACAAAATATT
>JBGUUJ010000181.1:0-9640 GCA_045133455.1 Ruminococcus sp. | reverse complement strand
ATTAAATCACGCATAAATGCTGTTTGCACATCTTGCTTGCATATTTTCTGTCAGCCTGACCAAAAAATCCTCATAATGCGTCAGCATTACTGCGGTTTATTTGTCCAATCTGACGAAAAATCTGACGGCGCAATATGCACAAACGATTTAATCAGTGCTTCCTTAATTTATTTCCTTTTTCTGTCTTGAATATTCATTATACAATGTTTCGGAAATAGACATCTTCCTGATGATATTTTTCACAGTGATGTCAAGACCTGTATTTTCGCTGTAATCGGCAGGATAAATAAAATCAACCCTGTCTTTTTTAAGCAAATCCTCAACTTTGCTGTCCTTGTTCTGATAAACAGCAATCGAATAACCTCCGTAAGCTTTCATCATTTTCATACAAGGCACGTCGGAAAGTCCGTCACCAATGTAAATCATATTGCAGAACGGAACTCTCTTGCTGTCATCAGGCATTGAACGGTTCAAATCATTGTCGTTTGAAACATCAAGAATACCCTTGTTGATTCTGTAGACAAACTGAGTTTTATTTGTGTAGTTGACATCAGTTTTCGGCCAAACACCGTTGCCGTTTTCGTCATAGAGAAATTCACAGGCGAAAATACTTTTGAAAAATCCGCTAATTGCAGTACCTTCAATAATTTCTTTAAGACCTGACGAAATAACGTAATGCTCAACCTGCATACCATTTAATTTTCCAAAATTTGTAATTCTGTCAAACCATCTTTCAACACCTTTGAACAGCTCGACATTTTTACCCATTTGAACAAGATTTTTGCGAAGAACGGGAATATTCTTATCCCTTGAAATCTTCACCATAGCATACATATAGGCAAGGATAGAGTCCATATGTTCACTTTTGCCGAGATTATTTGCAAATTTCCAGAACTCGCTTTCAGTCATACCGAGACTCGGTATAAAGCTGTAATCCTGCATATCCTTAGTGCAGAGAGTTCTGTCAAAGTCATACATAATTGCAACAATGGGCAAATCACTCATAAATAACACTCCTCAGAGTTATTCGTCAGTATTCTGAACGGTTTGTTCAGAAGAATATTCGGTAATTTCAACAGATTCAATTATTATACTTTCTACAGGAGTATTTTCGTCGTCAACCTCGACAACAGCAATCTTGTCAACAACGTCCATACCGTCAATGACCTGTGCAAAAACAGTGTGGCCTCTGTCAACAGCGTTGTATGCACCGTCAAGGTAAGCATTTCCGCCATTTTGCTCATAAAGAGTTCTTACTTCCTGTGGTACGATATCAGTGTTGTAGCAGTTGTTGCCGTTTTTCTGAATAAAGGCAGAAAGCAAATCCGAGTCCTTATAATTTGAAAGCTGAGTTTTGACTTCATTCCACATACTGTCAAGTTTTGACCAACCCCCTTCAGCCTGAAAAGTTTCGGCATCAGTCTGATTGATAAAGAACTGACTTCCGTTTGAGTCAGTGCCGTTGTTAGCCATTGAAACAGCACCTCTCAAGTTGAAAAGTTTGTCGCAGAATTCGTCTTCAAAGTTTGAACCGTAAGAACTTGTGCCGTTTACGTTATTCTCATCATCACCGCAGTGACCTCCCTGAATGATAAAATCCCTTACAACCCTGTGGAATGTGGTGTTGTCGTACTTGCCTTCCTTTGCAAGATTAATGAAATTGGTCACCGTTTTTGGAGCCTGTTCAGGAAAAAGTCGTAATGTAATATCGCCCACATTTGTATGAACAATGGCAATAGTTTCGCCTTCCTGAGGCATATCAAGCTGAAAACCTGCGTTGTGTTCAGAGTCGTAGAAAATATTCGGTTCAATTCCGAGAGTATCAGCGTCAATTCCCAGTTCTTCAAGAACGTCAACTGCCGTTGCTTCGTCAGCAGTGCTTACAGGCAGAGCAGAAGTCTCCGAAACTTCAGCGGAAGATGAGGTTTTGACTTCCTCACTTTCACATCCTGCAAAAGCAAGCAAAGATGAAGCCGTCAAAAGTGCACATATAGAAACACCGACTGCTCTCTTAAAATTACTCGTATTCATAATTTTTTTCCTTTCGGGATAGAATTATAAAACACACAAATTTAGTATATCACAAAAGCGATAAAATTGCAAGTTTATGCGAATTTTGCAGGATTTTACAATATATGACAAGATAAAATTATTCGATATCAAGACATAACAAAGACGCCGATTACATATATTTATCTGTAACCAATTAAATAAAACGGAGGTTTTAAAATGTCAGAATACCTGCCCGAAGGAAAGCTTATTTCTGCACAGGAGAATATAAATATCTTGCAATCCGTACAGCTTCTTGCGGAAGCAAAGAAAGACGGAAAAATACTTGAAGCCAGAGCCTGTGTGTGCGATTCTCAGCATAATCTGGTGGTAGACCTCGGAGTGATGAAAGGTATAATACCCCGAGAAGACGGAGCATTAGGCATCAGAGAAGGAACAGTCCGTGATATAGCTGTAATTTCAAGAGTAAATCGTCCCGTAAGCTTTGTGATAAGTGAGTTCAGAACCGATGAAAAAGGAGAACAGTACGCAGTTCTTTCAAGAGAAAAGGCGCAGAGAAAATGCCTTGACGGCTATATCTCAAAGCTCAGATGCGGAGATGTTGTAAATGCCAAGATAACTCACCTCGAGAACTTCGGAGCATTTGCGGATATAGGTTGCGGAATAGTCGCATTAATGCCGATAGATACAATATCTGTTTCGAGAATAGAGCACCCAAGAGAAAGATTTACAGTCGGTATGGATATAAAGGCCGTGATAAAGTCCATAGAAAACGGCAGAATAAGCCTCAGCCATAAGGAACTTTTAGGAACATGGGAAGAGAATGCAGAGAAGTTCTCGGCAGGCGAAACAGTTGCAGGAATAGTGCGGAGCGTAGAAAACTATGGAGCATTTGTAGAGCTTGCGCCTAATCTTGCAGGACTTGCAGAGAGCAGGGAAGGGGTAAAGGCAGGTCAGCAGGCAAGCGTTTACATAAAAAGCATTATCCCTGAAAAAATGAAGATTAAGCTTATAATAATAGATACGTTTGATTATAAATACAATCCACAGAAGCCTGAATATTTCAGTAAAGAAACCCATATTGATAGGTTTCTCTATTCACCCGAGAACTGCACAAAGAGAGTCGAAACAGTATTCAATGTAACTGCTTGACACAAAATCACTCCGATGATATCATTAATATGATAGGAGTGATAGAATGACAGTTTTTGAAATCGTGATAATACTTTTGTGCATTGCAACTCTTGCAGTGAGTGTTATTTCACTGATTATAGTTCTTGCAAAGAAAAATAAAGATAATACTAATGAAATTACTGATATAATGCGTGATGAAATCAGCCGTCAGATGAGCGTTCAGCGGCAGGAACTTTCATCGCAAATGCAGAATACCGTAAAGACAATGGGTGATATGATATCCTCAAGCCAGACAGCGAAGATGACACAGCTCGAGGAGAGAATCAAGACATTCTCGCTTGAAAATGAGCAGAAACTCGAGAATATACGTCATTCAGTTGAAAAGAGACTTGAATATTTGCAAAATGATAATAGACGTCAGCTTGAAGAGATGAGAAAAACTGTAGACGAAAAACTCCAGAAAACTCTTGAAGATAAGATGAATCAGTCATTCTCGCTTGTAAACGAGCGACTCGAGCAAGTTTATAAGGGTCTCGGAGAAATGCAGAACCTTGCCGTAGGAGTAGGTGACCTCAAGAAGGTGCTTTCCAATGTTAAGACAAGAGGCATACTCGGAGAAATCCAGCTCGGAGGTATATTATCTGAAATACTTTCACCAGAGCAGTACTATGAGAATGTGGCAACCAAAAAAGGCTCAAAGAATGTTGTAGAATTTGCAATCAAACTCCCTGCCGAAGACGATGGCTTTATTTATCTTCCGATTGACTCGAAGTTCCCGGGTGACACTTATGCCGCACTCCGTGATGCAATTGAACTGGGTGATAAGACTCAGATAGAGGTAGCGGCAAAACAGCTTGTAGCCACAATCAAGAGTGAAGCAAAGGATATCAGAGATAAGTACATCGACCCGCCGAATACAACGGAGTTTGCCATAATGTTTCTGCCGTTTGAAGGTCTTTACAGCGAAGTTGTCAACAGAGGTCTCGTAGAAGTTCTCCAACGTGAATATAAGGTAAATATAGCAGGACCGAGCACAATGGCGGCACTTCTCAATTCACTGCAAATGGGATTTAAGACGCTTGCTGTTCAGAAGAGGTCGGCAGAAGTTTGGGAAGTTCTCGGTGGAGTAAAACAGGAGTTCGATAAATTCAACGATGTACTCGTAGCCACACAGCAGAGACTCGATCAGGCAAACAAAGAGCTTGATAAGCTTGTCGGAGTGCGAACACGCCAGATTCAGCGGAAACTGAAAAACATTCAGTCACCGACAAAAGCAATCACAGATTTTTCGGATTTAGATGAATAGCGGTGTGACACCGCCCACAATTCGAGCAGACATCTTGATTTTTTATAACTTTCATGCCCGAATTTAACCGAGAATATATCCTATAAAGTAAAGCATCAGCAGGGGATTTGCCTTACTGATGCTTTTTGTGTGTGCTCGGCACGCATTACTACTTGGCGGTGAAAGTCCGCTACAGTCTTGTCAGTAAGAACTGTTAGCCAAAAACTGTTTCTCTTGACTAACCGCTGAGTATTGATATAAAATTAATGAGTATAATAAAATAAAGCGGTGTTGTGTTTGATAAAATTACTTACAAGGATTTTTGTAAAAAACAGTGACGATGTAAAAAATCCCGATGTCAGGTCAGCTTACGGAAATATGTCAGGAATCGTCGGGATATTTCTCAACCTTTGTCTTTTTGCGGCTAAGCTTACGACCGGTGTATTTTCATCGTCAATTTCAGTTATAGCCGATGCGTTCAATAACCTCTCCGATGCAGGAAGTTCGGTAGTAACTTTCCTGGGTTTCAAACTTGCGAACCGCCCTGCGGATAAGGAACATCCCTTCGGTCACGGCAGGTACGAATACGTTGCAGGACTCGGAATTTCAGTTGTAATACTGCTTGTGGGAATTGAACTTTTAAAAAGCTCAGCAGAAAAGATTTTCAACCCCGAAGCATCAACAGAAATAACATTGGTGTCAGTGTGTATTCTTATAGCTTCGGTTCTTGTCAAGCTGTGGATGTTTTATTTTAACAAAATTCTTTCAAAGAAAATAAATTCTTCTGCACTCAAAGCAACTTCACTCGATTCGCTTACCGACTGCATAGCAACAACGATAGTACTCGTCGGACTTATGATTTCTAAGTACAGCGGACTTGTAATAGACGGATATCTCGGTGTAGCAGTGGCGATATTCATTCTTTTTGCAGGTGTCAACACTTTTAGAGACAGCCTTTCACCATTGCTCGGAACACCTCCTGATGAAGATTTTGTCGATGAAATCAGAGAAACTGTAATGCAGGCTGAAATGATAGTGGGAATACACGACCTCATAGTTCACGATTATGGTCCGGGAAGATGTATAATCTCCCTTCACGCAGAAATTCCGTGCAATGAAGATATTCTCAAGGCGCACGATTCCATTGACCTTGTTGAAAAAACGCTTGAACGTAAGTTCAATTGTCTTGCAACGATACATATGGATCCGATTGCCACAGACAATTATTTTACTTTATCACTCAAACGCCGTGTCACAGATTCCATAGTGGAGATAAATCCGCAGTTTTCCATTCACGATTTCAGAGTGGTACATGGTGAAACGCATACAAACCTGATATTTGACCTTGTAATCCCTCACGGACTGAAAACACCTAATGAACAAATCCGAAATCTCGTAAAAGAGAAAATTCAAAACATAGACCCGAAACTTATCCCTGTAATGCACATTGAAAAATCATACATTGAATGAACAAAACGCTGTTACACAGTATCCAACCGTGTAACAGCGTTTTTATTTACTTTATAGGAAATTGCTCGGTCACGCTCGGGCACAGAAGTTTTGAAAAGATTAAGCTATCTGCACGAATTGCGTGCGAGGCACTTGCTTTATTATATGCGTGCACAAGTCACATATAGTAAGAAGCAATATTCCTGAGTTTTCTTATTGCAGCGGCAATATGTCTTGAAACCGTTGAGTTGTTAAGCCCAAGCTCTTTTGCAATTTCCTTTTGTTTTTTGTCGTTAATGTAATGTTCAACAATGCAGATTCTCTGCATTTCGGTAAGCTCAGTAGTAATCGCTTTAGAAAGAATAATTTTCATCTGCTTACGGCTTTCGCTGTTTGTTGCACCGTCTGACAGATGCCTGAGAAAAGTAATTTTATTCGTATTCTTGTCATTGAAATGAATAAATTCTGTCCTCATCAAGCCACTCCCTTGTGTCTCTGCATAAGATGATTAGCTGTCATAATACATTCATTGTAGTACATTCTGTATTTTGTGATTTTTAAGTCAATCTCCTTTTTCTCCGACAATGAAGCAGACTTGCGTCTGGCTTTAAGTTTATCTATTACATAGGCAAAATCCTCTGCCGTATCTATATATTCTTTAGACCATTCAAAGTAATTCATTTTATGTCCTTTCTCTTTCAGATTATTCGTTAATTTGTTTGCTTATGAAAGCAGGTGGGGCTGTCCTGCAAGGGCTTATTTCCAAACCCTAATTTAATTATATTGGAAAAAGTTGTGAAGTTCAAGAACTTTTAGAACAAATGTTCGAATTATTAAATTAAAACACCCCATTGTCCCATTGTCAGTACAATGAATTAAAATAATAATTCTGATACCGAAAAATAAAAAATGACTATAAAACCTAAAAAACAAAATAAAAACCGGATAAACATACAAAGATGTTTTTGTATCATTTGTTCATCTGAAATTTTGAAAATGTCTCTTAAAGTGTATTTAAAGTAATTTCAAGAAAAATGTTGCACAAACTATCTGTGAGAATTTTGTTAATATTGTCTTTTTGACTGTTGAGAAAAGACAAATCAACTATATCAGACTTGAAAATCCAACGGAAAGATAGTATAATAAATAAAAATGAATTGATATTCATTTATAAAACAGGAAAAATGCAATGATTCATTTTGAACATTCATTTTCATAAAACACACAATCGCAAAACAGACCGTCGGGAGACGGTCTGTTTTGCTTTATTTTATAAGATATTCAGTTATTAAAGTATATCTTTCAATTTTCTGTTCAGCAATGAAACAGGAAGTCCTACAACGTTGAAGTAGTCACCTTTGATTTCTTCAACAAGAACAGCGCCTTTACCTTGAATACCGTACGCACCAGCTTTGTCCATAGGTTCATTGGTGTCAACGTAATCGTTAATCTCATTATCGGAAAGTTCATAAAACTTAACATAAGTTACCTGCGAGAAAGAAATAACTCTGTCTTTGTAAAAAACTGCACATCCTGTAATAACCTTATGAGTTCTGCCTGAAAGTGATTTGAGCATTCTCACAGCATTATTTTTGTCATCAGGCTTTCCGAGCATAGTGTTGTCAAGAAATACTCCTGTGTCGCATCCGATTACAACATCATCATAGTGATTGCAGTTATGGATGTGTTCAGCTTTTTTTATAGCAAGATGTTCGGGTACTTTTTCGAGTTCAATGTTATCTGTCACAGTTTCGTCTATATCAGACGGTTCGATTGTAAAATCATCGCAGATAAGAGACAGAAGTTCCTGTCTGCGTGGGGAAGCCGAAGCAAGAATTACCATATACTAAAACCTCACTTAATTTTTGATATTATTTTATATTCAGAGTGAGGTAAATGTCAATAGAGATAAAAAGGTTAAAATAATATCATATGCTTAAAATACAGCGATAAAATGATACAATTATTCTATAAAAATAATCTGTATGATGATATAATACAAAAATAGAACGGAGGGGAATATAATGTTTCATTTGCTTCTGGCGGTGATATATTTATCATTTATAAGTCTCGGCTTGCCCGATTCACTCTTAGGCAGTGCCTGGCCGACAATTTATCAGGAATTTGATGTTCCTGTGTCTTTTGCAGGAATAATCTTTATGATAATTTCAGCAGGAACAATAATTTCAAGTTTGCAAAGCGATCGACTTACAAAATGGTTCGGGACAGGCAAAGTTACAGCTGTAAGCGTTCTTACAACAGCCATTGCGTTATGGGGATATTCAGTAAGTACCGAATATTGGATGCTCGTTTTGTGGGCAATACCATATGGACTCGGTGCAGGAAGCGTAGACGCATCGCTGAACAATTATGTTGCGCTCCACTATAAAAGCCGTCATATGAGCTGGCTGCACTGTATGTGGGGAGTAGGAGCAAGTACAGGACCGTACATAATGAGCTTTGTGATGACAGGCGGAAACAGTTGGAACACAGGGTATCTGGTAATATCAATAATTCAGATAGTATTGACCGCAATACTGTTTATTACTCTGCCGTTATGGAAAACAGGAAAAACAGCGGATAATTCAGAAGTTGCCGAAGAAAAAGCAAAGCCTCTCACACTCAAAGAGATTATAAAAGTTCCCGGAGTAAAGCAGATAATGCTGATGTTTTTCTGCTACTGTGCACTTGAGCAGACAGCAGGACTCTGGGCAAGCAGTTATCTCGTGCTTATGCATAATATAGATGCGGAAACAGCTGCAAGCTACGGAAGCTTGTTTTTTATAGGAATAACAGTCGGACGGGCAATCAGCGGATTCATCACAATGAAGCTTAATGACAATCAGATGGTAAGACTCGGACAGGCAATAATTCTTATAGGAATAGTTATGATGTGCCTGCCGTTCGGATATGAAATTGCACTTGCAGGACTTGTGATAATAGGTTTCGGTTGTGCACCGATTTATCCGTGCGTAATTCATTCAACACCTGATAATTTCGGAAAAGATAAGTCGCAGGCAATAATAGGAGTTCAGATGGCAAGTGCCTATGCAGGTAACGTCCTTATGCCTCCTTTGTTCGGAATAATAGCAAACAATATCAGCGTAGCTTTGTTTCCTGTGTATATGCTCCTGATACTTGCAGTAATGACAGCGATGCATATAATTCTGAAAAGAAAAACAACACATAATATGAAGCCAATTGATTAAATCATTCGGCATTTATATATTGACAAAGACTCCTTCAAGAGTATAATAAACAGAAAAAGGAGAGAATGATATGACGATACCTAATGATCCGATGATACTTTTATCATATATAAACACACGGCTCAGGGATTTTTACCCTTCACTTGAGGAACTCGGCAAATCTCAGAGCGTGGATACAAAAGAAATAGTTGAAAAACTTGCGACAATCGGTTATGAATACAACGCAGAGCTTAACAAATTCATTTGATTTCCGCAGTCGGCAGATACCATTTCAATGCATCAATGGCTGATGAACCGTTTTTACAGAGGTAATCAACACCGCTGAGACTTACACCCACACATTCAGTGTTTTCATCGTAATTTTCATTATAGCAATCCCAGGGAGAGGCAACAGAGATGAGATATTCATAGCTGTTGTCTTTATTTGTCCTTCCGTTTGAAGTATCGGAAAACGGTATGTAGTTTTCTTTGCTGTCAAACTTGATTTTAATTTCTTTTGCAGAATTAACACAATTAATTATTACAGGATAAATTTCTTTAATAGAACTATTAG
>JBGUUJ010000180.1:0-13673 GCA_045133455.1 Ruminococcus sp. | reverse complement strand
TCTTCAAAGTTTCCACCCTCAATAACAACCTTATCACCGTACTCGACAAAGAGAACAGCCATACCTGTGTCCTGACAAAGCGGAATTTCCTCGCTTGCAGCGATTTTGTCGTTTTCGATAATCTGTGAAAGCACGCTCTTTCCTACAGGAGAAGACTCACACTTGTAAGCTGTTTCAAGTGCATTCATAATATCGTTGCCGATGAAGTAGTTACAGTCCATAAAAAGTTTTTTTACGGTAGCAGTAACAGTTTCGGCTTTAATCTGTCTGATTTCCATATCTGTAATCCTTTCCGATAAAAATTCTTAACACTATAATTATAAAATATTTTTTACAGTATTTCAATACGAATAAATATATGTTATAATTTTTTTAATAAATTTTTTGAGTTTTCACACTTTTTTAAAAGTCAACATAAACTTATCACAATTAATGTTTATACTTCAAATGGAATATCGTGGGTATAATACATACATCAAGGCACTTTATACCCTTATCAGATAAAAATATTTCATACAGGGGAGAGATATTATGAGCAGATTACTCGTGGTTGATGACGAATTCAGAATAAGACAGATTATCAGAAAGTATGCTGAATTTGAAGGCTACACCGTTGAAGAAGCCGTTGACGGAATGCAGGCAATAGAAATCTGCCGTAAAGAGGATTTTGACCTCATCATAATGGACGTTATGATGCCTGAACTCGACGGATTTTCAGCTTGCCGTGAAATCAGAAAGTTCCGTAATACACCAATTATAATGCTCTCTGCAAGAGGAGAGGAGTACGATAAAATTCACGGCTTTGAGCTGGGAAGTGACGACTATGTTGTGAAACCTTTCTCACCTAAGGAGCTTATGATGCGTGTGAATGCTGTCATCAAGCGTTCAACAGGCGGAGGACAGGCTGAGGCAAAGAAGGATATCTTTACCTATGAAGGACTCTCCGTTGACTTCTCGGCAAGAATTGTCACCATTGACGGTCACAGAATCGAAATGACACCGAAGGAGTACGAACTCTTTTTCTATATGGTAAAGAACAAAGGGCTTGCCCTTACAAGAGAAAAGCTCATCAGTGAGGTATGGGGTTATGACTTCTTCGGAGATGAGAGAACACTCGACACACACATTAAACTTCTGAGAAAAAGTCTTGGTGAATACAGCAGATGTATTGTGACTCTGAGAGGAGTTGGCTACCGCTTTGAAACGATTTAACAGGAAGTTTCTGCCGCTTAATTTCAAGCTTCTGTGTTACTTTCTGTTGTTCGGACTTATAATACTGCTTGTGTTGTGGGTATTTCAGACGTTTTTTTTGGAATCATTCTACACTATATCGAAATCTGCACAAGTGGAGAATAACGCATCAATGATTTCAAAGTCGATAGAAGCGAATAAAAATGTTCAGCAGACGATTGAAAATATTGCAAGTTATAATTCGCTGTCGGTGTATGTTTATGACACGTCTGAAACTCTCTACAGAAAAATGTACGAGTGTGAGTACGATAACCCTGCAACATCGCTCAAATTTGAATACCACGATGTTTACAGTTATTACAGACAGGCGAGTGAAAATGGCGGTCAGTATCTATTTGTGACAAGCAATATAAAAACTACTCTCGGGAGTATTAATCTCGAAAAGATATTTAATAAATATTCAACAGATGATACTGCTAAATATGAAATACATTTCAGAAACACAAGTGACGGTAATACAAAAAATATGGTTTATTGCGATATCATTGACCTCAGCGACGGCAGTCAGTGTTTTCTGATGATAACCTCATCAATTACTCCGTTGAACAACACTGTTGATATTATCAAAGACCAGATGTTTATTGTTTCGGTTGTGTTTATTCTTCTTGCGGTGATATTCTCGTTGTACGCAAGCCATAAAATTGCAAAGCCGATTTCAAAGACAAACAACTCAGCTAAGGAACTTGCGAAGAAGAATTACGATATTGATTTTAACGCAAGAGGATATCTCGAGGTTGAAGAACTGAATGAAACTCTGAACTATGCGAAAACCGAGCTTGCGGCGACCGAAAAACTTCAGAGGGAACTTATAGCTAATATCTCACATGACCTGAGAACACCACTTACAATGATAACAGGCTACGGTGAGGTAATGCGAGACCTTCCGGGAGAAAACACGCCTGAAAATATACAGATAATTATTGATGAGGCGACAAGACTTTCAACGCTTGTAAATGACCTGCTCGACCTGTCAAAACTACAGTCAGGTGCAGTTCAGGCGAAAAGAACGCATTACAGTCTTACTGAAAGCATAGAAGATATATTTGCAAGATATGCAAAACTCACTGAGCAGGACGGCTATAACATTACGTTTGAAAGCAACGAAAATGTATTTGTCTACGCCGATGAACTCAAGCTCAGTCAGGTAATCTATAACCTTGTGAACAATGCTATAAATCACGCAGGTGAGGACAAGACGGTAATCGTAACACAGATTGTCAGAGATAAGAAGGTTGTAATCGAGGTTACAGACCACGGTGAGGGAATCCCTGCCGATAAGCTTGAACATATCTGGGACAGATACTATAAGGTTGATAAAGAGCATAAGCGTGGAGTTATCGGAACAGGACTCGGACTCTCCATTGTAAAGGGCATTCTTGATGCGCATAATACGCATTACGGCGTGAAAAGCACCGAGGGCAAAGGAAGTACGTTCTGGTTTGAACTCGACACAGTAGCAGTCAAGAGAAAGCATAAGAATAAGTCTGAAAAGTCTGATGCGCTTGAAATTTTCGATGCGGAGATTGAATGATATATCATTTTATGTAACATTGTCGATTTAATTGTCGGGAAACAATGGATTGTTTATATCAAACTATTTGCCCGAATTAGGTGCGACGTCACATTGCCTTGACGGATTTTGGATTTTGTGGCAGAATATTCTGGCAATTTAATAGACAAAACATAAACGACACAAGTTGTGCTATGCATGTAAATCTGATTACGGGAACTATGTTAAAAGTTAAGTAATGGGATTTCTGCACACAATTGTGTCGTTTTCTGTTTGTCAGAAGATAAGGAGAGATATTTTATGCCACAAAATCAGTTTCAGAGAACGGCTTTTGCCCTTCTCACAGTAATCGTGACAGTTCACGCATTCGTGTTCTACAACATCTATGTCGTGAGCGGTGACATTCTTATGCAGGTGAACGGCACTCAGAACGTTATGGACGCTATCAATAATCAGGGCGGAATTTATATGCTCGGTATGTATGTTCCAATTTGGGCGGTAGTGCTCACAGAGTTTGTGCTTGCATTCAGTCTTGAAATGATAATGGGAAGTCCTGCATCATTCAGACTTGCTTCAAAGGTTTTTAATCCGAGAGAAACTCACCCTGTGCTTTTTGAGAGTGCAATTATCTGTGCAACCGTAGGTCTTATGTGCCTTGCAATGAGCTTTTTAGCGGCTATTCTTTACTATCCATACTATGCAGGATTTGACATAATCACACTTTTCTGTAATTGGTTCAAGCTTGTCTGTGTTAACCTGCCGTTTGCATTCTTCGGACAGTTGTTGTTCATTCAGCCGTTAATCCGCAAGACTTTCAAAACAATCTTTAGAAAACAATTAGTGTAACTAAAAAAGTGAGTGTTTCGAACGCATTTCGTGCAGACAGCTTGATATTTTATCTCGTTACATATGTTTGTATTTTATAAAGACTTTACTTCTCGAAAATAACAACTTCAGTTGGTAAAGTTTTGTCAGGTATTCTGTGTCCGTGCGTAGCCTGGCAATTTCCTATAACGTAAACAACACATCGCTGTTATGGCGGTGTGTTGTTTTTTGTGACAGTGTAATTTTCTACAATATAAAAATGCAGAGTCAATAAACTCTGCATTCTCAAATCAAATCTGTTTTTTCTGCTTTATTGCACGGTTGATAAGATAAACTCCGCCACAGACAAAAAGTATTATGCTTATTATCTGCGAAGTTGAAAGTCCAAAGAGGAAACCTCTGTATAAATCTCCTCTGAGAAATTCATCAGAAAATCTGATTACTGCATATATCACAAGATAAAGTGCGAACAGACCGCCTTTGACCTTGTCCTTTCTCAGCAGATAATCGAGCAACAGGAAGAGCATAAAATTGAGTCCTGCCTCTATAAGCTGAACAGGAAATCTGTTCACGTCGTTTACGGAAGGAATCAGGTCGTTGCCGTGAATTGTATATCCGAACTCACTTTCAATACCATAGCAACAACCGCCCAAAAAACAACCGATTCTGCCGAAAGTATGGAAAAGCGGAACCATCGGTGCACAGATATCAGAAAACTCTTTAAGGTCAAATTTCTTTACCTTTGCATATATAAATCCCGCAATTGTACCTCCTATAAGACCTCCGTAAAATACTGACCCGCCGAAAATCAGGCTGATACAATTTAGGAAATCATCAAATGACTTTACATATTTTGACCAATCGGTAAGCAAAAGATAAAGTCCCTTGATGTTTGTAATTCCATAAACCAGATGTCCGCCTACAAGAACACCTATTGCACTTATAAGCATAAGCACAATAAAGTCGTTATCGTCGTGTCCTCTTTTCTTTGCTTGTCTGCAAACATAAATACCTGCAGCAAAAATTCCGACAAGCGCACACAACATATATGTGCCAATTTGCGCATTGCCAATTTCTATATAAGGAAACATAAAATCTCTCCAAAAAAATACAACCTCTTGCGCAGAACACAAGAGGCTGCAAATTTGCTTTTTTTAATTAATAGTAAGCACTGAGCTCGTTAGCAAACTCGTTAGCAAGCTGATTAGCACCGCCAACAATTGAAGCAGCTGCGCAAAGTGTGCAAGCAACACAAATTGTTACGATACCGCCGAATACAACAGCAATGATGCCTGTTACGAGACCGGCTGTACCCTTACCGTCGCCTTCCTTACGGCCTTTAACACCCATAACAATTGCGATGATACCTAATACTAAACCTACGATAGAAGCCCAAATACCGATAAAGAAAGCTAATACGCTTAATGCAAGACCGATAATACCGAGGACCATACCTATCATACCCTTATTGCTCTTCTGTTCCATAAGTCTAACCTCCTAAAAATATTTTCTCAAAATAGAGCATATTCATATTACCACAATTTCACATATTTGTCAATTAATTTATGCGATATTTTTCTTTATACAAGATTATCAACCACAAATTTGTATAAATTCACAAAAAACAATAGATGTTTTTATCAATTTGTTTACATAAAATATTACTAATAAAAAACAATAATTTACAAATTTGTAATGATTTTAATTAACCTATTACTTTCTTGCCGCCCATATATAGTCTGAGTGCTTCAGGAATTCTTACTGTACCGTCCTCGTTGAGGTTGTTCTCGAGGAATGCAATTAACATTCTCGGAGGTGCTACTACTGTATTGTTGAGAGTGTGTGCAAAGTACTTCTTTCCGCCCTCCCCTGATACTCTGATTCTGAGTCTGCGAGCCTGTGCATCACCGAGGTTTGAACAAGAACCAACTTCAAAATACTTCTTCTGACGTGGTGACCACGCTTCAACGTCGAGTGAACGAACCTTCAAATCTGCAAGGTCGCCTGAGCAACATTCAAGTGTTCTTACAGGAATATCGAGTGAACGGAAAAGATCAACTGTATTCTGCCAGAGCTTATCAAACCACATTTTGCTCTCCTCAGGTTTGCAGACAACAATCATCTCCTGCTTTTCAAACTGGTGAATTCTGTAGACACCTCTCTCCTCAATGCCGTGTGCACCCTTTTCTTTACGGAAACAAGGTGAATAGCTTGTGAGAGTGTATGGGAGATTTTCTTCCTTATTAATTGTATCGATGAACTTACCAATCATTGAATGTTCGCTTGTACCGATAAGGTAGAGGTCCTCTCCCTCAATCTTATACATCATTGAATCCATTTCAGCAAAGCTCATTACGCCTGTTACAACGTTACTGCGAATCATAAACGGAGGCACGCAATATGTGAAACCTCTGTCAATCATAAAGTCACGAGCATATGAAATAACTGCACTGTGAAGTCTTGCGATGTCACCCATAAGATAGTAGAAACCGTTACCTGCAACCTTTCTTGCAGAGTCAAGGTCAATGCCGTTGAGTTTTTCCATTATATCTGTGTGATACGGAACCTCAAAATCAGGAACTACAGGCTCGCCGAAACGCTCAACTTCAACGTTTTGGCTGTCGTCCTTACCGATAGGAACAGATGGGTCGATAATGTTAGGAATCTGCATCATAATCTCTGTAACATCAGCTGAAAGTTTTGCTTCCTTTTCTTCGAGTTCTGCAAGAAGCTGTGCCTGCTTTGTTACCTCTTCCTTGAGTGCCATACCCTCTTCTTTTTTGCCCTGAGCCATTAATGCGCCAATCTGCTTTGAAATTTTATTTCTGTTTGAACGAAGGTCATCAGCCTGCTGTTTTACGGCACGGCTTTCAGCATCAAGTTCAATTACCTTGTCAACGAGTTCAATTTTATGATCCTGAAACTTCTTTTTAATATTTTCTTTTACTGCATCAGGATTTTCTCTTAAAAATTTAATATCAATCATTTTATACTCTCCTTACGGGACGTCAGGGATGCGTCCCCTACATTTTTATTTTAGTTTATTTGAAAGTTCTGTGAGTTCCTCATCTGAGTAAAATTCAATTTGAAGTACTCCGCCTTCCTTGCCTTTATTCTTGCTTACCTTAATTTTTCTGCCCAAACTCTCATTGAGAGCAAGCTCAACCATACTGTAGAATGACGGCTTCTTCTCAACAACCTCTTCTTTTGCAGGTTTAGGGTTCTTTTTACAGATTTTTTCAACCTGTCTTACCGACAAATCTTTTTTGATAATCTCCTCAGCAAGTTCTTTCATAAGCTCTTCATCTTCAAGTGTGAGAAGTGCTCTTGCGTGTCCTGCTGAAATTTGTCCTTCATTGAGCAAGTCAATTATGCTCTGCGGAAGTTTAAGAAGTCTTAATGCATTCGCTACCGCCGGTCTTGACTTTCCGACTGACTGGGCAACCTCTTCCTGTGAAAATCCGTGCTCGTCCATAAGAACCTTATATCCGAGTGCCTCTTCCATAGGTGTCAGGTCCTCACGCTGAAGATTTTCGATGAGGGCGATTTCCATTGTTTCGGTTTCGCCGAGTTCTCTTATAATTACCGGAACTTCTGTAATTCCTGCCATTCGACAAGCTCTGTATCTTCTCTCTCCGGCTACTATCTGATATCCGCCCATTGTAAGCGGTCTGACAAGCAACGGCTGTAAAAGTCCGTGCTTTGAGATACTTTCAGCAAGTTCATTCAAAGCCTTTTCGTCAAAATCCTTTCGGGGCTGACTTCTGTTTGGCTCAATTTCCGAGATTTTGAGCATTACACTTCCGTTGTTATCTTCACTGTCGTTTTCTATAAATATTGCGTTGAGCCCTTTTCCGAGCCCACCGAGTTTTTTAGCCATAGTGACGCTCCTTTGATATAATTTCCTTTGCAACCTCTGTGTAAGCCACACTTCCCTTGCAGGACTTATCGTAGTAGATTACAGGCATACCGAAACTCGGTGCTTCTGAAAGCCTTACACCTCTCGGCACTACTGTCTTGAACACTTTACCCGGAAAGAATTTCTTGACTTCTTCTACTACCTGCTGTGTGAGGTTCAGTCTGCCATCATACATTGTAAGAAGCACTCCCTCAAGCTCAATTGTGCTGTTGTACTGACGCTTGATTCGTCTTACGGTACTCATAAGCTGAGAAAGACCTTCAAGTGCGTAATATTCGCACTGAATCGGGACTAAAAATGTATCGGCAACTGTGAGTGCATTAGCAGTTATGAGTCCGAGTGACGGAGGACAGTCAATTATAATGTAATCATAGTACTGCTTTATCGGCAAAATTGCATTTTTAAGCAAGGCTTCTCTGTGCTTTTTCTCAGCAATTTCAAGTTCAGCCGCCGCAAGATCTATGCTCGACGGAAGTATGTGCAGATTCTGATAAGGTGTTGTAAGAACACACTGCTCAGCCTTTGCCCCCTCCACAAGTATGTCATAGGTTGAGTATTTAACCTTGCTTTTGTCAATTGCAACACCGCTTGTTGCGTTTCCCTGAGGGTCGGCATCTATCAGAAGAGTTTTCTTACCCTCTGCACCGAGACAAGCCGCAAGATTTACTGCGGTTGTAGTCTTTCCTACTCCGCCTTTCTGGTTTGATATCGCTATTATTTTCGCCAAAAAATCACCTTTTTGAAGTTTTTTAGGTGTATTTTCATAATACTTATCAATTATATCATAAAGACATTCAGTTTTAAAGTAGATTTTATAATTATTTGAACTTTTTTATTATAATGTTTCACGTGAAACATTTTTTTGTTTAGGCAGAAAGGTTTACAGTTGCGCAACTGAGTTCTTTTAATCTCGCCTATCTCCAAAACTTAAAATAGCAAGAAGGCGTACAGCATAAAACTGTACGCCTTCTCGCAAGGGGTTTAGATAAGGAAATGGGTATGAGTGGAACGGATGCTTTCGCACCCTCTGGAAAGTAAATTGAGAGGCATCAAATGCCTTATGCGGTTTTTTCTTTGTCAGATACAGGTCCTTTGGGAATTCTGATTGTGTATTCGATAAAATTATCTGTGTCCGTTTTGTCAGACTGAGCGTCAATTCCCGCAAGACGCATTGTATCAATCGCTTTATTGATTGTATTTACAAATATTCTGACGTCCTTTATCACCGCTTTGCTTATCCCCTGTTTCTTTGCAGATTTGGGGCTGGTACTGATTATTGTGCTCACAAGAGTTTCCGACTGTGACACGTTGAGATTTTCCGAGATGATTTTCGAGAGAGCCTCCCGCCTTGCACCTTCTTCTGTAAGTCTCAGAAGTGTTCTTGCGTGACGTTCACTCAGCCCTGCATTGAGAATCCACTCCTGTTCTTCGTAAGTAAGTTTTAGAAGTCGGAGTTTATTTGCAATTGTTGACTGAGTTTTTCCAAGCTTTACAGCCGCCTCGTCCTGAGTCAGTCCATATCTTCTGATTAACCTTGAAATCCCGCGAGCTTCCTCAAACATTGTGAGGTCGCATCGCTGGAGATTTTCAAGGAGAGCAAAAATTGCTGACTCTTTATCAGAGCACTTGATTACAACACAGGGTACTTTTCTGAGTCCTGCCATTACTGATGCACGAAGCCTTCGCTCACCTGCAACAAGTTCAAATTCAGATGCAGTCACTTTTCTAACGGTCAGGGGTTGTAAAATTCCGTTTTCTTCAATTGACTGTGACAGCGTTCTGAGTTCTTCCTCGTTAAATGTTTTCCGTGGCTGAGCTTTATTCGGTCGGATTTTTATGATTGGTATGTCAGAGATTTTATTTTCATTTGTAGGTAGAAATTTCAACCGAATCGCCCCGTGTCCTCATAGCCTCAGGGGTTGTCCCTGTGGTAATATAATACCACTTTTTGGCATTGTAATCTGTCGTATTCTGTATGATTAATTTATAAGTTTTTGGATTTTTAATTAAAATAATGTCGAAAAAAAGGACAGCCGAAGCTATCCCTTTATTATAATGGTTGTGATTTTATTTTACCTGAGTTTCTTGGATATTTGTCAGGTGTAGGTGCAACCTTTTCAATCTCAATGATTGTACGCTCTCCGCCGTCATTCGGGAGTGAAAATTTATAGGTTTTCTTTAGCTTACCGCCAAGTGCCTGCAATGCACGCTTTGAATTCTGAATTTCGTTTTCAGCATCAGGTCCTTTAAGTGCAACAAAGTATCCGCTCAGCCTTGTGTATGGAATACAATATTCAGAAAGCACATTAAGCTGAGCAACTGCTCTCGAAACAACAAAGTCAAAACTTTCACGCAAATCAATATTTTGTCCGCCATCCTCTGCTCTGCTGTGAATGAGTTCAGCGTCAAGTCCGAGTTCATCGAGGACAATTTGCAGAAACTTGAGTCTTTTGTTTAAACTATCGAGAAGTGTAAGTTTTATATCAGGTCTTGCAATTTTCAGAACAATTCCCGGAAAACCTGCGCCTGTTCCAACGTCAATTATTGAAGCATTTTCAGGAACATCAATATAATTAAAAAATGTCAGGCTGTCGGCAAAGTGCTTGATTGCAACTCCTTCAGTATCTGTGATTGCAGTGAGATTAATTTTATTATTCCATTCAACAAGCAATTCAAAATATCGTTCAAGCTGATTCAACTGATTTTCACTTAATTGAATTTTAAAATCGGCTGTTGCCGTTTTGAGAATTGATTTTATATCCATAACTTCCTCATTTATTTTGAGCCAACCAAATTAGCAAAACACTGATATCCGCAGGTGATACACCTGAGATTCTTGATGCCTGTCCTATATTGAGTGGCTTGATTTTATTGAGTTTTTCCTGAGCCTCAAGTCTTAAGCCCTTGATTTCAGTGTAATCAAAATCCGACGGCAGACGTTTCGACTCAAGTTTTCTCATTTGTTCAACCTGTTTTAGCTGTTTCTGAATGTAACCTTCATACTTGATTTCAATTTCAACCTGTTCAAATATATTTCTGTCAAGCTGTGGTCTTGTTGTATCAACGGACGTAAGAACCTCATAATCAAGCTGAGGGCGTTTCATAAGTTCAATCAGGCGAACACCTGATGTAATTTCAGATGTTTCACGTGAAACAAGAATTTTATTTACATCTTCGGTAGGCGAAATTACCGTAGATTTAAGACGTTTGATTTCAGCTTTTTTTAGTTCCTGCTTTTTAAGATACTTATTATATCTCTCTTCGCTGATAAGTCCGATTTCATAACCGAGTGGAGTGAGTCTTTCATCTGCGTTATCCTGACGAAGTACAAGTCTGTACTCACTGCGTGAAGTCATCATTCTGTAAGGCTCGTTAGCACCTTTAGTTACAAGGTCATCAATCAGAGTTCCGATGTATGAATTATCCCTTGTAAAAATAACCTGTTCACGTTCGAGAACCTTCATAGCCGCATTGATACCTGCAACAAGTCCCTGTGCGGCGGCTTCCTCATAACCCGAACTTCCGTTAAATTGTCCTGCGCCGAAAAGGTTCGGAAAATCTTTAAATTCAAGCGTTGCATTCATAGAAAGGGGATCTACACAATCGTATTCAATTGCATAGGCAGGTCTCATAATCACACAGTTCTCAAGACCTTTAATAGTACGATAAAATTTAAGCTGAACTTCTTCGGGAAGTGATGAACTCATCCCCTGCATATACATTTCCTCGGTATCAAGTCCGCAAGGCTCAATAAAAAGCTGATGACGAGGCTTGTCCTTGAAACGCATTATCTTATCTTCAAAACTGGGACAATATCTCGGTCCGACACCCTCAATTTTTCCTGCATAGAGTGGTGAACGGTGAATATTATCAATTATAATCTGCTTTGTTGCATCATTAGTCCAGCTTATGTGACAGTCAACCTTGTTTTCTCCGAGATTTTCTGTTTCATACGAGAACGGCTGAGGCGGTTCGTCACCCTTCTGAACTTCAAGGTCAGAAAAATCTATGGAACTTCTCAGAACTCGAGCAGGTGTGCCTGTCTTGAAACGTCTGAGCGGAAGTCCTAAATCTTTAAGACTTTGACCCAGTGCTGTTGCAGGAAAAATTCCGTCAGGCCCGCTTTCATATGAAATTTCACCTACAAAAATTCTTCCTCCGAGATAAGTTCCCGTTGCAATAATAACAGTTTTACATCTGAACACAGCCAACATTCTTGTTGTAAGCTCATACCCGTTTTTAATCTGCTTTATATCAGTAATTTCAGCCTGCCTAAGTTCAAGGTTTTCCTGCAACTCAAGCTTATGCTTCATTGTGTCAGCATATTTTCTTCTGTCAATCTGTGCTCTGAGCGAGTGAACCGCAGGACCTTTTCCTCGATTTAACATTCTTGACTGTAAGAAACATTCGTCGGCAGTCTTACCCATTTCACCACCGAGAGCATCAATCTCTCGCACGAGATGACCTTTTGCTGTTCCTCCGATTGACGGATTACAGGGGCAGTTTCCGACTGCGTCCATATTTATCGTAAAAATTGCAGTTTTACAGCCGAGACGTGCCGACGCAAGACCTGCTTCGATTCCTGCGTGACCTGCACCGATTACGGCTACATCATATTCACCTGCAAAGTATGTACTCATTTACATCATACCTTTTATAAAAATTTTATCTTCTGCAATCGAAAATTATTTACCCACACAGAAATTGTGGAAAACTCTGTCGATTACTTCATCGCTTGTTTTCTCACCCGTAAGTTCAAGAAGTTCCGAAATTGCATCTTCGAGAGAAACTGTGACCGCATCAAAAGTCATTCCCATTTCAAGAGCAGTTTTAGCCTCTTTTACGGAATTTAATGCATTGCTTACGGCAAGTCTCTGTCTTTCGTTTGAGAGAATACCATCACTCGGATTAAGATTTGCTGTTCCTGCGATTTCTTCCACAGCATTTTCAAGTTCCTCTCTGCCTTCACCTCTTACTGCTGATATATATATTATCTTGCTTATTTTTGATGAAATGTATTTTATATCTATCTTTTGCTCCAAATCAGTCTTATTAATAATCGCAATTGACGGAATATTCTGTGCTGAATCTATCAGTAATTTATCTTCATCGTCAAGTTCTCTGCTGTTATCAAAAACTGCAAGAAGCAAGCCGCACTGTTCAAGTCTTTTTCTTGCACGGTCAACTCCGATTTTTTCAACCGTATCTTCCGTGTCACGAAGTCCTGCTGTATCGCTTAATCTCAGAATAACATCTTTTACAATTACTGTATCTTCGACGATATCCCTTGTTGTACCGGGAATATCTGTAACGATACTTTTTTCATAACCTGAGAGAAGATTCATCAAGGTGCTTTTACCTACATTTGGTCTGCCTGCAATTACAGTGTCAATTCCCTGTTTAACAGCCTGACCGCTGTCGTATGTCTTTAACAGTTTTTCAAGAGTTTCAACTGCACCGTTACAGGTGTCAAAAATCATATCATCGGTAACTTCTGCAATATCCTCTTCAGGATAGTCAGCCCACGCCGAAAGATGTGCGGCAAGTGAGAGAAGATTATCTTTTACAGTATCGATTTTCTTACGAAGTGCTCCGTCCTTTACAAATAAAGCGGCTCTTGCAGCACTTCTGCTCTTTGCGCTGATAAGGTCAATAACAGCCTCAGCTTCTGTCAAATCTATTTTTCCGTTAAGAAAGGCTCTTTTCGTAAATTCTCCTGCTTGTGCAGGCTCGGCACCAGCTGAAATTGCAGCTCTCAGAACCTGTTTTGTGAGGTAAATACCTCCGTGACAGGAAAGTTCAACTACATCTTCACCTGTATAGCTATGAGGTGCTCTGAACACAAGCGCAACCGCCTCGTCAATTTCTTCGCCGTTGTGACAAATTTTGCCGAAAGCGGCTGTGTAGCCCTTCATCTCGGTTATTTTCTTATTATTAATATTTATAAAAATTTTATCGGCAATCTCAAGCGCATTTTCGCCCGAAATTCTTATTACACCGATACCACCCTCGCCCTGTGCGGTACTGATGGCGGCTATAGTTTTTTCATTCATATTTTTACCTCATCACAGGGCATTATCCGCCCGCCGACGTAACGTGTCAGTCATAATTCAATTGATAGTTGATTACTTTTTTAAGCAAGAAGGAAACCCTTGCCCTACAGTATTT
>JBGUUJ010000179.1:0-3853 GCA_045133455.1 Ruminococcus sp. | reverse complement strand
GGTGGAATAGGCAGACACAAGGGACTTAAAATCCCTCGGTCATTGCGACCGTACCGGTTCAAGTCCGGTCACCGGCACCAAAAAAACGACTTGTAAGACAAGTCGCTTTTTTATTTTTACCAGCAAACGGTGAACGGACTTGAAGGCGAGCGTTAAGAAAACAGTCCGGTGGACTGTTTTTAGCGAGAGCGCAGATGATACTTTTCCTACAGCAAGACACCACAAAAGACGAGGACTAAGTCTTATAAAGATGAAGCGGTCACCGGCACCAACCAAACGAGAGTATTTTCGTTTGGTTTTTTTATTTTTTAAGAAATTACACGTGCACAAACGGTGAACGGATATTCTGATTTTATAACCACATCTCAGGGTCACATTTATGCGATTTTAATATGGTGATGTTTTAAAAAGTACACTGTCACAAAAACAACACACTGCCTCAACAGCGGTGTGTTGTTTGCGTTATAGGAAATTGCTTCGGCTACGCTCGGACATCAATACTTCACCAACAGAAGTTGTTATTGTTGAGAAGTAAAGTCTTTATAAAATACAAACATCTGTAACGAAATAAAAATATGAAGCTGTCTGCACAATTTAGATGCAATGTCACGTTGCTTTGAGAGGCACTCACTTTTATGCAATAATTGAATTATAGTTGCGATATTAATTCAATTCAGGATAACGTTATCCAATAATGAATAACGTTATGCAAATATTTTATAATTAGCATAATCAGTGTACTGTTAATTTTTACCGATTTGATATACAATAATATACGGAAAAATTATTATATAAAAAGGAAGTTGTATATGCAGTTATATAAAGATTTCTGTACGGAAACACTTGATGAAAACGGTAATCTTATTGATTTTAAACTTAACATTCCCGAAAACTACAATTTCGGATATGATGTAGTAGACAGACTTGCTAAGGAGACTCCCGATGCAACAGCTGTGGTATGGACTAACCCTGAAAAGGAAGAAAAAGTATTTACATTTGCTGACATCAGCAGACTAAGTAACAAAGCGGCAAACGTATTCAAAAAATACGGTGTCAAAAAGGGCGACAAGGTACTTGTAATCTTAAAGAGAAACTACGAGTATTGGTATGTGGCTCCTGCACTCCATAAGCTCGGTGCAGTAATTATCCCTGCTACACATCTTCTTACACAGAGTGATATCTCATACAGAATCAAGGTAGGCGACATCAGAGCCGCAGTATGTACTCCTGATGACAACACAGCAGAAGATTTACTTGCCGTTAAGTCACAGCCAAACGCACTTGAAAACGTATTTGTGTGCAGAAGAGACCTTTTCGGTACAATCAACTTTACAAAAGAGGTTGAAAAGGCTGACGATAAACTTGAAAGAGTAGATACTAAGGCAGAAGAGCCTATGATGATTTACTTCACATCAGGTACAACAGGCTATCCTAAGGCAACTGAGCACAACCACACATATACTCTTGCACACATCATCACAGCAAAGTACTGGCAGTGTGTAAAGGACGGCGGACTTCATCTTACAGTAGCCGAAACAGGCTGGGCTAAGGCATCATGGGGTAAAATCTACGGACAGTGGCTCTGTGGAAGTGCCGTAATGGTTTATGACTTTGATAAATTCTCACCGGGTAAGCTTCTCAAAATTATGGAGAAGTATAATGTAACAACTTTCTGTGCACCACCTACAGTTTACAGATATTTCATTAAGCGTGGTCTTGAAAAATACGATTTAAGCTCACTTGAACACATCTCAACAGCAGGCGAAGCGCTCAATAACGAAGTGTTTGATGAAGTTTACAGACAGACAGGTATGAAGGTAATGGAAGGCTTCGGTCAGACAGAATCCGTTCTTATCCTCGGAAATCTCAAAGGTTCAACTCCTAAGCCTGGTTCAATGGGCAAACCTTCACCACTTTACGATATTCACATTGTTGACGAGAACGGCAAAGAACTCGGTGTCAACGAAACAGGTGAAATCGTAGTATTCCCGCCAAAGGACGGCAGTAAACAGTATGGTATTTTCTGTTCATACTACGGAGACGAAAAACTCTATGAAAAGGTATGGAGAGGCGGATATTATCACACAGGTGATACAGCTTATAAGGACGAGGACGGTTACTACTGGTATGTCGGCAGAGCCGATGACCTCATCAAGTCAAGAGGTTTCCGTGTAGGACCTTTCGAGATTGAAAACGTAATTATGCAGTATCCGGGCGTTCTTGAGTGTGCAGTAATTGGCGTACCTGACAAGGACAGAGGTCAGGCTATCAAGGCTATTGTAAAGATGGTAGACGGCACACCTTATAACAAAAATCTTGAGAACGAAATCAAGACATTCTGTAACAAGAGAATGGCATCATACAAATGGATTCAGTATCTTGAAATTGTTGACGAATTTCCAAAGACAATCAGCGGTAAAATCAAGAGAACAGACCTCAGAGAAAACAGCAAATAATACAAAAATAGTCCACCGAATGAATCGGTGGACTTTGTTTTGTGAAAGCAATGTAGCAGTTACCGACATATCTTCTTAACGGTTGGGCACGAAACATTTGAATTCATCTAAACCTATCTCCCCAAAGTTAAAATTAATCTAAACCTATCTACCCAAAGTTAAAAAGACGTAACCGAGTAATTTCCTATAACGCAAAAAACAGGCTATCAAACGACAGCCTGTTGTGAATTTGAGCAGAATTACTTTCTGTACTTTGGAGGTTCTGTTTCGTAAACGTTGTTGCCTTCGCTGTCGATTGCAACAATGCAAGGGAAGTCCTCAACAGTGTATCTGCGGATAGCCTCAGTGCCGAGGTCTTCGTAGCAGATCATCTCTTCAGCCTTGATACTCTTTGCGATAAGAGCAGCTGCACCGCCGATTGCAACGAGGTAAACACACTTGTTTCTTACAATTGCGTCAACAACATCCTTATTTCTTGCGCCTTTGCCTATCATACCCTTGAGACCGAGGTCAAGGAGTGATGGAGCATATTTATCCATTCTGTAGCTTGAAGTAGGGCCTGCAGGACCTACGGCATAGCCGGGCTTTGCAGGAGCAGGACCAACGTAGTAGATAAGTTCGCCTTTGAGGTCAACAGGCAGTTCCTTGCCGTCCTGAATAAGCTCAAAAAGTCTCTTGTGAGCTGCGTCACGTCCTGTAAGAATTGTGCCTGAAAGCAGAACGCTGTCGCCTGCCTTGAGGTCTTTTATATCTGCTTCCGTAATCGGAAGATTTATTTTCTTAGTCATTTTTGCACCTCCGTCAGATTGTTGCGCTTGCGTGTCTTGCTGCGTGACAACAGATGTTTACTGCAACAGGCATACCTGCGATGTGTGTCGGTGAAGTTTCGATGTTCACACCAAGAGCAGTTGTGTTACCGCCCAAACCTGCAGGACCAAAGCCCATTTTGTTAATTTCTGTAAGAAGTTCGTCCTCTAAGTCTGCGTATCTCTCGTCCTCATTGTGAGTGTCAATTGCTCTGAAAGTTGCCTGTTTTGCAAGCTGAGCCGCACGCTCAAATGTTCCTCCGATACCAACACCTACAACGATAGGCGGGCAGGGGTTAGGACCTGCTGTTCTTACAGTGTCGAGAATAAACTGCTTTACGCCTTCGATACCGTATGATGGTGTAATCATCTTGATTGCAGACATATTCTCACTGCCGAAGCCTTTACCGCCTGCAACGATTCTAATCTGATCGCCGGGTACGATTCTTGTGTGAATAATTGCAGGAGTGTTGTCTTTTGTGTTGACTCTGTCAAATACAGGGTCGTTTACAACGCTTTTTCTGAGGTAGCCGTCACCGTAAGCCTGACGAACACCTTCGTTTACTGCATCTTCAAAGTTTCCACCCTCAA
>JBGUUJ010000178.1:0-2805 GCA_045133455.1 Ruminococcus sp. | reverse complement strand
GTTCTGACATAAATATTACCTCCTAAAATTACGTCAGGAAGTTTTTTCCGGAGTATGTTGTAGTTGAAAATACCGAGTGCAAAAACGACAATGAATTCAGCAATGAAAATTATAAATTCAGTGCCGTAATCGAAGAAAGGTCTGTTATAAAGGAAACAGTTTCTGTAGCCGTTGACAAAGAAGTTAATCGGATTTAAGAGCATAACAAAAGAAAGCACACCGTCAAATCCGTAAGAATCGTACATAATACCTGAAAGCCAGAAAACGCCTGACATAATAGAAACGATAAGGCTTTCAAAGTCCTTGCTGAAAGCCGACATAGGAGCAGTTGACCAAGACAAAGCAAGGAAGAACATAAACATTAACGGGCAGTACAGGAAGAACTGGAGATTATACCAGCTCGGGCCGACTGCAAAGAGTACATAAACGTACATAATAGCCACCAAAAACAGGTGAACAAAGAGTCTTGAAAGGCTTGTATAGGTAAGAATAGTAGAAACAGGGAATTTAACCTTTGTAATAAACTGCCTGTTAGTTCTCAAGGTTTTTGCACCCTGAGTAATGCCGTCCTGAATAAAGAACCACGGAATAATACCTACAAACATAAAAGTAAAGAAATCAGTAGAAAACGGTTCCGGACCGCCAAGATTAATGTTAACAGCTTTCAGAGTCTTGATACCGCAGGAAAAAGCGAACCAGTAAACAAAGATAGTAAATGCAGGTTTAACAACAGCCCATAACGGACCGATAACTGCACCTTTATAAGTCTTAATGAGTTCATTTTTGGCAAGGAGAAGAATCTGTTTGCCAAATCCTTTGTGTTCCTTAAAAATCGTAAACAAAATATTACCGTCCTGTCTGTAATGAATTTGCATAAAAGCATTTATACGAAACATAGATGATTAATTTTATATTTAAAATCTGCAAAAGGGTATAGTAATCCTAAGGCAGATACTATAACATTTTATATTATATAACTTTTTTAAGATTTGTCAATGAATACGGAAACTTATGGAAGAAATCGTTGAAAAATATGTCATACTGTATCCGAACATAATCGGGCACAGAAGTTTTTAAAAGATGAAACTGTCTGCCCGAATTGGATGCAACGTCACGTTGCCGTGCGAGGCACTCGCTTTTAGTGTTATTCAGTCTAACAGCGAAAGATATATAGTTGTAATTTAATGAACACAAATAGACAGAGGAAACAGTATAAAACCATTTCCTCTGTTTGTCATATGCCTATATATTAAATTGTAAGCAAATTATTTACTCATCATAATTTCGGAGATAATATCTAAAACCTTCTGATGACAACCGCCACAGCCTGTTGAGCAATGTGTCTGATTCTGAACATCGTCAAAAGCGGAGAGGACATTGTCAAATTTGTTGTGAGTTTCAAGAGCATTTGCAATATCAGCATAGCTAACCTGCATACAGTTGCAAACCGTATAATTTTCTTTCATAGAGCACCCCTCCAAAAGATTACTTGCCGAAATATCTCTTTAAAAGTCCCTTGAAGCCTGCACCGTGTCTTGCTTCGTCCTTAGCCATTTCGTGAACTGTATCGTGAATAGCGTCAAGATCCTGAGCTTTAGCACGCTTAGCAAGGTCAAACTTACCTTCGCAAGCACCTGTTTCAGCGTCAACACGAAGCTGGAGGTTCTTTTCTGTGCTGTCTGTGATAACTTCACCGAGAAGCTCAGCAAACTTTGCAGCGTGTTCAGCCTCTTCAAAAGCATACTTTGTGAAGGCGGCTGAGATTTCAGGATAACCTTCTCTGTCAGCAACTCTTGCCATTGCAAGATACATACCAACTTCACTGCATTCGCCTTCAAAGTTAGCTCTTAAATCTGCAAGAATATCTTCGCTTACACCCTTAGCTACGCCAACTTCGTGAACTGTAGCAAAAGAAGCTTCTTCGTCCATCTTTTTGAACTTTTCAGCAGGCTGCTTGCAAACAGGACAAGCCTCCGGAGCTGTAGGACCTTCGTGAACATAACCGCATACTGTACAATACCATTTCATAATTATTTCTCCTTTAAAATAGAATATTAATGTATTTCTTTCTTCGAGCACTCAGGGCATAATCCGTAACAGATGATGTAACTGCTCTGAACAGTAAATCCCATTCGTGAAAGCTCTGATGTGAAGTCTGAATCCGATGTTTGTGAGCCTACATCAAATACCCCTTTACAACAATTACAGACAAAGTGGGGATGTGGCTGAGTGTTGCCGTCAATTCGTTCCTCGCCGTTGACGTTACAGATAACCTGAATTGTGCCTTCTTTCTTAAAAAGTGCGATGTTTCTGTAAACTGTTCCTAAGCTGAGGTCGGGAATATCAGGTTTTAGTTTTTCATAAACCCAACGTGCACTCGGATGAGAATCCGTACTGCACACAGCGTTATAAATAGCGTTGCGTTTTGAACTGAAATTATGTTTTGCCATAATCTTACCTCAAAATGTGTGTTTGTGAAATTTGAATTATAAAAGTTAAAGAATTTTACAAAAATTAGTATTCATTGCCTTAAAACAGTAATCATTCTTAACTTTGACTATATATTATCATATGAAATATAGTTTATAATTACTTTAAAGAATTATAATAAAATATTTTTAAATTTTTTTGAGGTGGAGTTATGTACATAAAAGCTAAAGTAAAATCCTTTATTGTGATAGCGATTATTTTCAGCCTGATAATGATGTTTGCTGTTTCAAAACAAAGCGTTGCGGTAGAGACAATTTCCGAAGCAAAAGGTGAGATTAGTCTGCCTATAATAATGTATCATTCATTTTTGAAAGA
>JBGUUJ010000177.1:0-4558 GCA_045133455.1 Ruminococcus sp. | reverse complement strand
TAACTTCGTTAGTTGTGCTGTCGTATTCAGCAAAAGCTTCAGGGAAGTAATTTGATGTAGCAGTAACCTTGAGGTTAGGATACTTCTCTGTTGGCTCAGCAGTTGTTGGTTCAACTGTTGTAGGCTCTTCTGTTGTTGTTGGTTCAACTGTTGTAGGAGCCTCAGTTGTTTCAGGCTCTGTTGAAGGAACAAATGTTGACTCTGTGAGCTTTGTGTTGCGGTCAACAGTTACTGTAGCAGTTTCTTCATTGTCATATACTGTGCAGAAATCAACAAGAACGATTTCATTTTCAGTTTTAGACATAAATGTATCAGGATCCGGAGTTGATACACGAAGAACGTCTACTGTAAGATCAATTGTTGTTGTAGCAGGAGCACTTGCTGAAAGGTCCTTTACATCAAAGATAAGTTCAACAAAAGGAGTCTCTGCTGTTGTGAAGTCATAGAGGTAGAGGTTTGAAGCATTGTACTTAACCATACCAGGAGTCTTATAGTTGATAAATGCACTTGTACCGATTTCCGGACAAATAGAATTGAGAGTGTTCTTCTTTGAGAAAGAAAGAACATCTGAATCATAAGTGAGATACCACTGTGTATCAAGAACGTCCTTAGTTGACTTCATTGAATAAGTAACAGTTACTTCGTTAGTTTCCTCGTTGTACTCAGCAGTTGCGCTTGGGAAATAGTTTGAAATAGCGTTTACTGTGAGATATGGAGACTGAGCAGAAGTTACAGGCTCTGTTTCAGGAGCATCTGTTGCAGGTTCAGTTACAGTAGTAGCAGGAACTTCTGTTGTAGGCTCAGTTGCAGGAGCATCCTTAGCAGGCTGGTAGTCTGAAGTGTAAAGAGCACCATTAGCTACAGCAGCGTCTCTTGTAGGATATGCGCCGTACTCGCCGTTGCCGTAGTAGAAGTACCACTCACCGCCGCTTGTGATTTTGCCCTGATAGTTTTCTGAAACCATTTCAGGATTGATAACATAAATCATGTTATTCATATTGAATACAAAACCTAAGTCATATACATCATCATAGAAGAAGTTATCAGCAAAGCTACCGAGAGCAGCCTTGTCACTGTTATAGCTTTCTTCCATAGCTGTATAGAAATCAGTTGAGTAAACATCACTGTCACCATCTGAATAGAACTGGCAAGCGATATCAACTGTCTGAATAGCACTTGTATACTCAGGAACAGTCGGATCATTTCCGCCGTCAAATCCATTGTTCCAAATGATTGTTGTTACGTTTGTTGGTACATCACAGTAATAGATATTTTCTGTTTCTGTTGGATGAGCGATGTATCCAGGCCATGGGTCAGCAGGATCAGTACCGATCCACCAGTAAATTCCGGCAGTCTCAGCATACTCATTATACCAGTCAGAAGGCATATAGAAATAGTATCTGTATGTTTCTGTGCCCTCAGAAGGAGTATATCTACCCTGCTCGTCAACTTCGGCCGAAACACTTACAGCTGCAACTGCTACCATTGAAACTACAAGCATTAATGACAAAAGAAGACTAATAATTTTCTTGGACATTTAATTTTCCTCCCATTTGAAATTTTCCGAACTTATCGGTATATCTATTATATTATAATTGCAATTAAAAATCAAGTCTAAGGTAACAAAAAATAGCAGAAAAAAGTATGTGAATTTTACTAATTTTCGTTATACATATATGTATAATTGTATTATTTTTTGATTTAAGAATTATCTTTTTCATTAAGATTTAGGCAACATATTATTTTTTAATGATATCACGATTATAAACAAAAACATAACAAAACGCTCTCATTTCTGAGAGCGTTTTTAGATGATTAATATCAGTTAATTATCAGATGAATTTCTTACGAGCAACAATTGCTACGCCTGAAGCTGCAACTAAAGCTAAGAGAGCAATTAATGCATAGTTAGCTTCACCAGTCTGAACTGTACCGTTGCCATTGCTATTGCTATTTGCTGTGTCATCTGTTGAAGAGCCATTTACTGAAGAAGTTGGATCTGTTGAAGGCTGACCAACTGTTGTCTCTTCTGTGTTATTGTTGTTGTCACCAGCTGTAGGTGAAGTAGGATCTGTTGTTCCCTCACCATCTGTAGGTGAAGTAGGATCTGTTGTTCCCTCATCAGCTGAAGAAGGACCAGCAGCGAGGTTACCATAAACGCCCTTTTCTATAGCATCTTCCTTAGTTGGATATGTGCCGTACTCGCCGTCACCATAGTAGAAGTACCAATCACCAACATAAGTAGGTTTACCCTCAAATGTCACACCATTTGGTTCACCAGGAACGATGAAAATCATGTTATCCATATTGAAGCAGAAACCAAGACCAAACTCTTCATCAACAAAGAAGTTATCTGCATACTCACCGAGAGCAGCCTTGTCACCGTTACTACTTTCTTCCATCTCAGCAAAGAATTCAGAAGGATAAAGATCACTGTCAATTTCTGAATAGAATTCAGTAGGAGCGTCGTTTGACTGCTTAGCTGTCAAGTAGATTGGAGCTTCAGTATCTGTACCACCATTAACATAGTTATTCCAAATGATCTGCGGAACGTCTTTAGGACAATCTACATAATAAAGTGTGTAGTTATCACTTGCATAATCACCAAGCTGAGCTTTGTAACCAGGCCAAGCTAAATCTCCGCCTGTACCATCAACAGCACCACAAGCATCTGTTCCATTGTACCAGTAAGCACCAGCTACAGTTGAGAATTCACATTCCCATGTCTTCGGTAATGCAAAATAGTATCTGTTTGTACCACAAGTTACATTATCACCAGGAACATATGCACCATTTTCATCAATGATTGCAGATGCACTTACTGTTGCAAGAGCGCCCATTGAAAGAACCATTGAACCTGTGAGTAAAAGACTAACAAGTTTCTTTTTCATTTTAAATCTCCTCCAATTGATTTTTCCGACATTCATAATATCGGTTTTATAATATTATATACTATTGTAAAATAAATTTCAAGAAAATATGAAAATTTTGTTTCGTGATTTCTTACAAATTTTTAACTATTTTTTGTATATTTAGCATTATTCGCTTTTAATATCTCTATTTTCAGCGTTTTTCTTATCGTCGTTTCTCTTTACGATAAGTATCGCAACGATTGCACCGATTACAACAACTATAGCTGCAATTATGATGACAGGTGTCATATCTCCGCCTGAACCGCCTGCATTTTCATAACGTGTTACATCGACAATATTTGAAACAATATTTGTTCCTACCTGAGGACCTGTTCCGCCATAAATCTCGTGATTATCCTTATTCGGGGTATTCTCCTCGCCCATTCCATCAATATAATTAATGAAACTGCCCTGACTTCTTGTAAGTGTTTCTTCATCTGCATTCATAACAGGAGTCTTGTCTGTTACTACAGGCTCGTTATTTACAGTTATATCGTATGTCCATTTATAGGATTTGAGGTATGTCATATCATCGCCGTACATTTCGGTTACGAACTGTGATATTTCAGTTTCTCCGCCCTTGAGAACCTTAAATTCAGCTGATACAAATAATGCTTTCTGCGAAAAACTTGCAGGTGCGCTTATGTTTGTCCATGAAATCGGAATCTTGTTTTCAAGGTTGAGGTTATGAATTACACCGTCGAACTTTTCATATGTAATTGAATCCTTGTCAAATTCAAGGTACTCGCTATCATAGAACAATCTCATTTCAAAACCGATTATATCTTCCGTAGTGTCGCTGAGGTAAAGCGAAAATTTCACTGTATCGCCTACCTTGACTTTGGCATCCGAATTGATAACAAGCTCGTCCTCAGCTGCCGACGTAGTAAATGAACTCGCCAGTACTAATGACATCATAAATAATACCGATAAAATTCTTGCTATGTGCTTCTTCATTAATTTCATTCCTTTTAAATTAATATACATACATTATATAACATATAATTTAAAATTTCAACGAAATAATTACAAATATTTGTGAATATTATGTGAAAAATAAAACCCTGAGTCTCTCACCAATTTTCTACAGAACAACGTAGCCTTATATTCATTTTGTGCATACAGTTTGATTTTCAAATCTTTTATGTCCAAGCGCAATCGAGTAATTACCTACGACGAAAAAAACACCCTCCGGAAAACCGGAGGGTGAAATAAGGTTAATTATTTTTTAATATTAGACAGCTCAGATTATTTAACTCTCTTGCGTGTGAAGTAGAGTGCACCTGAAGCAGATACAAGTACTAAGAGGATAATAATAGCCATAGAAGCATTACCTGTCTGTACTGCATTTCCATTAGATGAAGATGAAGGTGTATCTGATGTGCTGCCTGAATCTACTGATGTACCAGTAGCAGATGTTGGGTTTTCATCTGTTGCGTCAGGAACTGTTGTTTCTTCAACATCAGTAGGTTCTGTTGTTGGAACTTCTGGATCTGTAGGATCTGTTGGAACCACTGGATCTGTTGGATCTGTTGGAACCACTGGATCTGTAGGATCTGTTGGAACCACTGGATCTGTTGGATCTGTTGGAACCACTGGATCTGTTGGATCTGTTGGAACCACTGGATCTGTTGGATCTGTTGGAA
>JBGUUJ010000176.1:0-12781 GCA_045133455.1 Ruminococcus sp. | reverse complement strand
AGGGCTCTGCTCTTGCCTAAAACGTAACCAATAAATCAATTATACGGTCGGGAAACAAATGTATGATTTTACATCAACCTATCTGCTCGAATTAAAGGCCGCAGATTTTTTGAGCGAGTCTGAATATTTTTTCAGCGGAGTCGGGTTGTGCGAGTTTTCTGCATTTTTCTTTCATTTTTTCGAGCTTTTCGGGTGAGTTGAGAAGTTCGATAATCTGTTCTGCGCCATTTTTCTTGTCAAGCAGAACAGCAACTTCCTGTTCTGTGAGGAAAATCGCATTACAGCGTTCCTGACCGGGAAATGCACTGTAGATTGCAAGCGGAAGATTACACGCAAGGCTTTCAGTAACGGTAAGTCCGCCCGGCTTTGTAACGATGATGTCGGATATGTGCATATAATCTTCAACGTTGTCGATGAAGAACAGAAGTTTTGTCCTGTCCTGCATACCCATTTCATTTACGAGTTTTTCAAGTTTTGAATAAAGCTTTTTGTTGCGTCCCGTGATGACGATGAACTGCATATTCTCAGCCTTTTCGGCAAGCTGTTTGTAAAAATTGAGAACACTCGTCACACCGAACGAACCTGCCATAAGCAGAACTGTAGGAACATTCGGGTCAAGACCTTCTCTTTTGCAGATTTCCTCTTTTGAGAAAGGCTCGGTAAATCTGTCAAAAATCGGAATTCCGAGGGGATAGATGATATCCTTTTCAACTTCGTATTCGTCAGTCAGCTTTTTTGCCATCTGAGGCTCTGCAAGCACATAAGCATCGATGTTCGGAACTATGTAAGTGCGGTGAGCGTCATAGTCGGTGATGAGGCTGATAGCCTTGACATTTGTCTTGCCCTGACGTCTGAGCTTTGAAATCATCGTAGTCACGAACGGGTGACAAATAATTACGATGTCAGGTGCATAATCATTGATAGTGTCAAGAAGTTTGTCTGACATCAGCGTGTTTGACTTCATAACAGCTCTGTACATCAAAGTTTTTCTGTCGGTAATCTTGTAGCACTTGCCGTAGATGTTAGGGATTTTTGTAGCCATAAAATGATAGCCTCCGCAGACGGTTTTGTCATAAACCTTTCCGATGGCTTTCATTGCGTCCACAACCTTGACGTCAGTCTCGGGACTGATTGCCTTGATTTTTGCTTCAATCGCAGCAGCGGCACGTTTGTGACCACCGCCTGTTGCTGCTGAAAAAATAAGAATTCTCATTGAAATTACTCCGTTATTTTACTTTATGTGAAACCATATGTATAGATTAAGCCGATTGTTTCCCAAACCAAAAAGGCTTTTGGTTTAATAACTCTACGGTCGGGAAACCGTATGTAAACCACACCGATTTGTATTCATAAAATGGTTGTTTATTTCAGTAACTTTATAGTCGGGAAACCGTTGTATAGATAGCACCGACCTATATACTCGAACTAAAAGACTCGAACTAAAAATATTATACTTTTATTTTATCGGAATTTCAATATATTTTTTGGTTTATGTAAAATTATGTAAACCGATTGCATAAATACGATATCCTGATATGGCGGTAACTGCTACATTAATGTCATTATATGGATATTATTTTTTACGCATTAGGAGGTGTGCACGGACTGTGTACAAATCTCTCACTTTATATACAAAAATTCGGATAATATTTTTTTAAAAAATAGTATTTTACCACTTTATTTTTAAAAAAGTTTATAGTACAATGGTACTGTGAATATTAATACAATTATGTTATGCGAAATTGCTCAGTCACGGAGCAATCGCTTCAGGGGTGAATAGGTTGAAAAAAGATAATATGAACGATATTATCATGGTCGATGAAGAGTTTGTGGATATCTCAAGCGGAAAAACACAGAATGACTCTTCAAAGAAAAGATACAAATCAGGCTCTTCCAAAGGCAAGAAGATTGCAATAATTTCTTCTGTTTCTGCGGCTGTAGTCGTAATCCTCTGCGTGACAGGTTTCTGTCTGTTCCAGAGTGGCATTTTTGAGCCGAGAGAAACAGGCGTGGACTTCACTTATGATGAGGACACAAAAGTTTCGGGAATTTCAATCGGCGGAAAAACAATGCTTCAGGCAAAGGAACTTTTAGAGTCAAAGAAGGAAAACTTCATCAGGGAAGTAACTTTTTTGGTTGACACCGACGGCGATGTAACAACGCTTACACAGAATGATTTTGAATATACATATGACATCGAAGAGGTTCTTGCAACTGTCAAGAACGACACTATTAACCCTCCAAAGGAAACAACTGCGCCGATTACTTACGAGATAACGGCAACTCCGACGGAAGACTCAATTCAGACAAATGCAAAGAAGATTGAGGAAACCACAAACAGAGATGCAAAAGACGCATATGTGACAAAGTTCAAGCCTTATGACAAAAACCGTTTTGAATATGCAGAGGCTGAAAACGGCAGAAAGCTAAACACAGCTGACCTTGAGCAGAAACTTACAGATGCATTTTCACAGGATTCAAGCGAGTACAGAATTGTTGCTGATGTCGAGACTGTAGATGCAGAGGTAAACGTTGATTTCCTCAAGGACAACATAAAGAAGCTTTCATCATACGAAACCGTTTCAACCAATACCGCAAACGGCACCGAAAATATGAGAGTTTCTCTTGAGGCTTGTAACGGTTCGGTAATTGAGCCAGGTGCAACCTGGTCATTCAATACCTGCACAGGCGACTCAAACCTTGAGTCAAACGGCTACAAATCGGCAAATGTAATTTCCGAGGGTCAGATTACTCAGGGTATAGGCGGAGGAATCTGCCAGTCAAGCTCAACGATTTATAATGCGGCAATCAGAGCAAATATGACCGTTGAGGAGCGTTACAACCATAAGTGGGCGTCAGGATATGTGCCTACAGGACTTGATGCGACAATCGACTATCCGAGACTTGACCTCAAGCTTTCAAATCCTACAGACTATCAGATGTTTATGGAATGTAAGCTTGTGAACAGCACACTCTATGTGTCAATCTGGGGCGTCAAGACGGGCGACTACGATGAAATCAAAACTGAGAATAAAATGACAGACAAAAGTTCTTCAAGCTACACAGTTAAAGCGTGGAGAGTTTACTTTAAGGACGGCAAGGAGATTGACCGTGAATCACTCGATTCATCTTCCTACGATTCAGATCACGGTTATTTATTCATAGCGGCTGACAACGATTCAAACGCAAAGAATACAAATGTCGATGATGTGACAGAACCACCGACAACAAAGCCGTCAAGCAGTTCTTCAAGCAAGCCGTCAAGCAGTTCTTCGAGCAAACCGTCAAGCAGTTCGGCAACCGAAAAGCCGACAGAAGCTCCGACACAAGCTCCGACAGAAGCTCCCGAACCGACAGAACCTCTACAGTCAGCCCCTGAACCTGAGGAAGAGCCTGAAAATTAAGGAACCAACAGATATTTCCCTTTCGCAGAAATGCGGAAGGGATTTTTGTTTTTTAAGTTATGGGAAATTGCTTGGTCACGCACGGGCACAGAAGTTTTTTAGTTTTGGGCAGACAATTTTAACTTTGGGCAGACAATTTTAACTTTGGGCAGACAGGTTTAGATTAATTCAAACGTTTCGTGCCCAACCGTTAAGTCGATATATTGGTAACTGCTACATTGCTTTCATTAAAGTCGGGCATAGGAGTTATATAAAAATGAACCTGTCTGCTCGATTTGCCTGTCGAGGTACTCGACCCCGACCATTACGTTGATTTGGCGGTGTTTTATACTTTGCAGGGCAAGGGCTCTCAAAATAAAAAGCCTCCCTTGTTAAAGGGAGGTGGATTTTTTGCTTGCAAAAAAGACGGAGGGATTCAAAACCGTTACTTTTATATTAATTTAAAAATCGGGAAACAAAGTTATAAATCATATCAACCTGTCTACTCGATTTGCGTGTCGAGGCACTTGACCTTGACAAGGGGGACTTTTTTCTGCGTTGCATATAACCTCGACGTTAAACTTCGCAGTAGTTGCCGAGGAAGCTGAATTCGGGCATTTCCTCACTTAATTGACTAATCAGGTCAACAACGTTGTCGCTGTGCACGTTGCCTGAAAAATCAAGGTAGAACAGGTACTCAAAGTCCTTGTCCTGCCTTGGTCGTGACTCAATCTTTGTGAGGTTGAGTCCGAGAGAATTGAATCTGCACAGCAGGCTGTAGAGCGAGCCTGTAACGTGCGGAAGTGAGAAACAAAGGCTGATTTTGTTTGCATTTTCGGGGATACAGAGCTTCTTTGAAATCACGATAAATCTCGTTGTGTTGCCCTTGTTGTCCTGAAGATGATTGTCTAAAATCTTCAATCCGTATTCGTCAGCCGCCTTGTATGAGCAGATTGCGGCTACGTTAAGACGCTTTTCGTTTGCAACGTCCCTTGCGGCGATTGCTGTATTACTGCACGGAGTAGCCTCAAAATTGTTGTTCGCAATGTAGTTTGCGCACTGTGAAATTGTCTGCTGATGTGACCACACCTTTTCAATGTCGGAAAATTCCGACTGCTTCAAGCCGGCAAGACAGTAGTCAATCGGCAGGTCGAGAGCCTCAACAATGTAGAAACGATGTTTCAAAATCAAATCGTAAACAGCCGATACCGAGCCTGCCGTTGAGTTTTCAACAGGCAGAACACCGTATGTTATCTCGCCCTTATCAACGGCTTCAAAAACATCTGAGAAAGTCTTGTAGTTTACTGCTTCAACGTCGGGGAATAGCCTGATTACAGCCTCGTGACCGTTTGCACCCTTGATTCCCTGATAGCCGACCTTGATGTTTTTCTTTTCAACTTGGCAGGAAGCGTTGAGAATTTCCTCTCTCAGAGCCTTTCCGCTGCACACAATGTTGTGTTGAAGCGCACGGGAAAGCTCCATAATATTCGAAAACAAAAGTCTTGCGTGAGATCCGTATTCACCGCCCTTTTCCTCAACGGCGTCGAGAATTTCATTTTCTCTGCCCTGACTGAGGACAGGGACGTTGTTAGCCTTTTTATAAAGTCCGACTGCCTTTGAACAGTCCATTCTTTTTTTGAAAAGTTCAATCAGTTGGTTGTCGATTTTGTCAATTTCAACCCTGATTTCGCTTAAATCCTTCATTTTGAAACTTCCTTTTACATCAGATTAATAATTGCAATTGCCGTCACAGCCTCAATTACAGGCACTGCACGGGGTACAATACACGGGTCGTGTCTGCCGTGTATTTCAAGCTCAGCGTTTTCTTTTTTCTGTAAATCAACGGTTCTCTGCTTCTGAGAAATTGACGGTGTAGGCTTTACTGCGGCTCTGAAAATTACAGGCATACCATTTGTGATACCGCCTAAAATTCCTCCGCAGTTGTTGGTTTCGGTAACGACATTTCCGTTTTCGTATCTGAACGGGTCGTTTGACTGTGAACCACGCATCTGTGCAAGCTCAAAGCCTTTTCCGAACTCAATGCCCTTGATTGCAGGAACTCCGAAAACAGCCTTGGCTATGACTCCCTCAACACCTTCAAACATCGGCTCACCGATACCTGCGTCAATTCCTGTCACGGCACACTCGATTGTACCGCCTATGCTGTCGAGGCTCATTCTTGCGTCCTCAACCTGTTCACGCATAGCCTCTTCAACGCTTCCGTCGATGAGTGCAAATGTTGAATTGTTGAGCTTGTCGATAAGTTCATCTTCGATGCATACAGGATTGAAAGGAGCATCGTTGACAGTTCCGATGCTGTTTATGTGGGCGGCAATTTTAATGCCCTTACTCTCTAAAATCTGACGGCATACTGCACCTGCAAATACGATAGGAGCAGTAAGTCTGCCTGAAAAATGACCGCCTCCACGGATATCGTTTGAAGCGTTGTATTTTACGAAAGCGGTGTAGTCGCTGTGACCCGGACGTGGACAGGCGAGAAGATTGCTGTAATCACCGCTTTTTGTGTTGGTATTTTCAATAACGGCGCAGAGGGGCGCACCCGTGAGGGTGTCACCGAGCATACCCGAAAGAACTTTAGGCAGGTCCTTTTCAAGTCGTGGAGTTGCAGTTCTGTCCTTGCCGGGTGCACGTCTTGACATCTGAACGAGAACTTTGTCCATATCAATCTTTACTCCTGCAGGAAGCCCGTCGATGACAACTCCGATGCCGTTGCCGTGGCTTTCACCGAATATTGAAATTTTTATTTTATCACCGTAAGTCGAGGACATTTGCCTTGCCTCCAATGCTGTTGTAGTCTATGTAAAAATCAGGGTAACTTTTGTTTATGCTCATTGCATAGGTGCTCTCAATAGTGCCCTGTGCAAGCTTTGAGGCGCAGACACCTGCCGACATAACGATTCGGTGGTCGTTGTATCCGTCAACTTTGCCTGCCGAGAGTTCTTTTACACCCGTGATTTCGAGTCCGTCTTTGAGTTCTTTTACTTTTCCGCCGAGGCTGTTAAGTAAATCTGCTGTGGCTGTGAGTCTGTCACATTCCTTGATTCTGAGCCTTTCGGCATTGATGATTTTGGTTGTGCCTTCTGCAAAGCAAGCACACACCGCAAGAACAGGCACCAAATCGGGAATCTGTGAGGCATCAATCGTGATTGCGCTGAGTTTTCCGCCTTTTACAGTTACGCTTGTTTCGGTCTGGATAACTTCTGCCCCGAACTGTGTGAGAAGTTCGACAATCTTTTTGTCGCCCTGTGCGGAGTCTTTGTTGACACCGTTGACTGTCACGCTTTCACCGAGCGCACCGCCTACCATAAAGAAAGCCGCCTGTGACCAGTCACCGTCGGTGGTGTACTCAGTCGGAGCATAACTCTGATTACCCTTAATGTGCCAGCCGTAATCGGTAGTTTCAACCTTAACCCCGAACTTTGACATTGTGTAGACAGTCATATTTATGTAGCCCACGCTCTCAATGGGAGAGGTTAGGACGATGTCGCTGTCACCGTCGAGGAGAGGGAGGGCGAGAAGTAAGCCTGTGATGAATTGTGAGCTTACATTGCCCGGAACCTCAAAGCGACCGCTTTCAAGCTGACCGCTGATTTCAAGAGGAAGTCCGCCCTCGGTTTTGCACTGTACACCCTTCTGAGGAAGAGCTTCTGTGTAAATACCGATTGGTCTTTGCGGAAGTCGTCCGCTTCCGACGAATGTTGCGCTGACATTTCCTGCACCTGCAACGGGAATGAAAAATCTGAGAGTACTTCCGCTTTCACCGCAGTCGAGAAGTGCAGTTTTGTTGTTGAACATATCAGTTCCGTCAATTGTGAGGACACCGTTTTCAATCTCGGCATATGCGCCTAAAGCCTTAATACAGCTGATTGTGGCTTTGATATCGTTTGAAAGCGCAACGGGTGAGATAGTGCTTTTTCCCTTTGAAAGAGCCGCACAGATTATAGCACGGTGAACGTCGCTCTTTGACGGAGGAACATTTATAGTGCCGTTCGGAGTGAACGGTGAGTAAATTACGTTGGACATAGGAACACCTTAATCTGTTGTGATGAAGTCGAGTAGATTGTCAAGCTCAATCTTTTTTGTGAAACTGTCGCCGATTTTGTTGAGAAGTACAAGACTTATACCGCCGCCTGCTGTCTTTTTGTCGCCCTTAGCGGCTTCAGCCATATCCTTGAATGTTGCCTTGTCTGAAACAGGCAAGCTGTATTTTTTGCAGATGTCAATAATGCGCTGTGATGTACCTTCTTCGGTAATACCCTGCTTTTCGCCTGCCTTTGCAATGAGAACCATTCCGATTGCAACAGCCATTCCGTGGGAGATTCCTTTGAAGTTATACAGCTTTTCGATGGCGTGACCGAGAGTGTGACCGAAGTTGAGTAACATTCGCTCACCTGCTTCACGTTCGTCACGGCTTACAACGTCACGTTTGATTGAAACACAGGTTTCGATTACATCTTCGATATGGTCAAGAGCGTTTTCCTGCTCAAGATTGTTGAAGAAATCTGCGTCTTTGATACAGCCGTACTTGATTACCTCAGCCATACCGTCGCAGATGTAGGCATCGGGAAGAGTACCAAGCGTGTTTGGGTCGATGAGAACAGCAATCGGCTGATGAAAAGCACCTACGAGGTTCTTGCCGTGAGGCAGGTCAACACCTGTTTTTCCGCCGACAGACGAGTCAACCTGAGCGAGAAGAGATGTAGGAATTTGAATGAAGTCGATGCCTCTGAGATATGTTGCAGCGGCAAAGCCTGCCATATCTCCCGTAACACCGCCGCCGAGGGCAATGATAAGGTCTTTTCTTGTCATTCGGAAGTCGGCAAGAGTGTTGTACATTTCAGAAATTGTGGTGAGAGTCTTTGACTCTTCACCTGCCTTGAAGGTGTGAGTTTTGACCTCAAAGCCGGACTGCTGAAGAGAATTAACGATTTTCCATTGATACAAAGGTGCAATGTTTGAGTCGGTAATGACAGTCACCTTTTTTGCAGTTGAAAGCTTTAAGGCATATTCACCGCAGTTTTCGATAATTCCTCTTTCGATATAAATGTCATAGGGTTTTCCTGTGTTAACGTGAACAGTTCTCATAGGAAACGCTCCTTTCAGGGTAGTGAAGTATAACCTGTCGGTTATTATTAATTGTTTGGGAACAACGGTTGTTGTATATGGTGAAATTACTTTAGAAACAACGTTTGATTGCAAATGATATATTTACTTTTTCAAATATATCACTCACCGAGGGCTTCTTTGACCTTGTGACCCTGTTCGAGCAGGGCAGTGAGAGTTTCTTTGTCCTCGGCTTTTATCGAGTTGACAATTTTTGTGATGTTTTCAATGAGTATGTCAAGCTCTTTGACGAGAGGTTCTTTGTTTTCGAGGAAAAGCTCACTCCAGAGCTTTGAATTTATGTTCGCAACCCTTGACACGTCACGGTAGCTTCCGGCTGAAAATCCCTTGTGATTCGGACAGCAGGGGCTCAGAACATACGCACACGCAAGAACATGCGGAAGCTGTGAAGTAAACGCAATCATACGGTCGTGTTCTTCGGGAGTCGTGATTTTGATTGTGCCGAAGCCGATTGACTTTGCAAAATCCGCAAGAATGTCAACGTACTTCTGCTCAGCCTCGCAGGGTGTGATGATGAAGCTTGCATTCTGATAAAGCTCTGCGTCTGACACATCAAATCCATTCTTTTCCTTACCTGCCATTGGGTGACTTCCGACAAAAATAAATCCGAATTTTTGTGAAAGTTCCTTGAGTTCAGGGCAGAGTGTACATTTTATTCCCGATGCATCTGTGACAATTGCGCCTTTCTTTATGTAACTTCCGTTTTCTTTTATAAAATCAATGTCAGCCTGAGGGTACATCGTGAGTATCACAAGGTCGGCTTTTGAAAGGCTCTCGTAAGTTCCGATTTCATCAATTGCACCGACGCTGAGTGCCTTTTCGGCAGTTTCGATTGTTCGGTTAAGTCCGATAACATAATGGTCGGTGTACTTCTTTATCGCCTTGCAGAAGCTTCCTCCGATGATTCCCAGACCGATTACGGCAATGTTCATTGCAGTAGCCTCCGTGAATTAAACTTCGCTGTCAAGCGCATTTTTGAGCGCAAATACTTTCTTTGAAACACCGTCAAACTGCTTTGGTGTGAGTGACTGTGCACCGTCTGAAAGTGCGTGAGGAGGGTCGTTGTGAACTTCGATAATAAGACCGTCTGCACCTGCCGCAACAGCCGCCATTGCAAGAGGTTCAACAAGCCAGGACTTGCCTGCTGCGTGGCTTGGGTCGACAATAACAGGGAGGTGTGAAAGACTCTTGATAATCGGGATAGCTGAAATATCAAGTGTGTTTCTTGTGAATGTTTCGTATGTGCGGATACCACGCTCGCAGAGGATAACCTTGTCATTACCGCCCGCCATAATGTATTCAGCACTCATAAGCCACTCTTCGATTGTGGCTGAAAGACCACGCTTGAGGAGGATAGGCTTATCAATTTTACCGAGCTCTTTTAAAAGCTCAAAATTCTGCATATTTCTTGCACCGACCTGAATAACGTCAACGTTTTCAAACATATCAATATGTGAAGCACGCATAATTTCTGTTACGATAGGAAGCCCTGTTTCTTTTCTTGCGATTTTGAGGAGGTCAAGACCCTCTGCCTTGAGTCCCTGGAATGCGTAAGGTGAAGTACGGGGCTTGAACGCACCGCCTCTGAGGAGAGTTGCGCCTGATGCCTTTACGTCCTTTGCAATCTGAACAATCTGAGCTTCGCTTTCGACCGAGCAGGGACCTGCCATAATGTGCAGACTACCGTCACCGATTGTGACTTCATCTGTTATTTTAATTGCAGAATTCTCAGGGTGGAACTTTCTGTTAGCCTTCTTGTAAGGCTCCTGAACACGCTTAACATTTTCAACGATGTCCTGAGCGTCGATGTACTCGATATCAACTCTTGTTGTGTCGCCGATAAGACCGAGAACAGTTGACTGTACACCGTCCCATTTGTTGACTTTTACTCCGTAGGAGTCCTTGAGCATTTGTGTAAATTTATTAAGCTGTTCATCAGTTGTAGATGGTTTTAAAACTATAATCATAATGTTAAGTCCTTTCGTAATATTTTTTTACTTTATAGGAAATTGCTCGGTTATGGTCGGGAAATAAAGTTATAAATCATATCAACCTGTCTGCTCGAATTGTATGCAACGTCACGTTGCCTCGACAGGCACGTTGCCGAGGCACTCGCTTTAATGGAAAGAGCACAGGTTTTCTATATATTTTACCAATTTAAAGCGTTATAATCAATAGCATAAATCAACTTTTTGCCTGATTTACGGCTTCAATCACGGCTAATGCAGTTTTCATCGGTGTGTTTTTGCCGGAAACCACGATATCAGCCGCACTTGAGTAAAGCGGAAGTCTCTTTTCATAAAGCTCCTGCATAACTTTGTCTTTGTCAGGTTTCTGCAAAAGCGGTCTTGTCTTGTCGTTTCTGAGACGAAACTTGATTATATCAAGCGGTACATCAAGCAGAACGATTGTGTCCTTGCCTTTGAAAACCTCGGCATTTCGGCTGAAAGTGAATGCACCTCCGCCCGATGCGATGATATATCCGCTCATTTGAGAAAGCTCTTTGCAGGCTTCGTGCTCCATATCTCTGAAACCGCTTTCGCCGTACTTTTCAAAGATTTCGGAAACGCTCATTCCTGCCTTTTCCTCTATATATGTATCCATATCAAGGAAATGTTTGCCTGTTTTGCGTGCAATGTTCTTGCCCACGGTTGACTTTCCGCACCCCATAAAACCGCACAATATTATATTATCCATATCTGTAACCCCGACAATTATTTATTCTTCAACTCTTCTGCTGAGTCAATGATGAGTTTTGCGATATCTGCATTATCAAATGTTGTGCCGTTCCACTTTTCGTGAGAAACGACAGCCTGCCATACGAGCATAGCCATACCGCCCACTGCTTTTGCACCGTTTGCAAGAGCTTTCTGAATCAGAACTGTCTCAAGCGGATTGTAGACAGCGTCAAACACGTTTGCACATCTGCTGATTACCTCGTCCTTTACAGGCTGAACGTCAACCTTCGGGTACATTCCGAGAGGTGTAGCATTTACAAGCACGTCAATGTCGCCTGAAAGCTCTTCAATAAGACAATAACTTACTTCTGCACCGATGACTGTATTTCTGATTTCGTCGCAGAGAGCCTTTGCAATCTCAACGTCTTCCTTTCTTACGGCAAAGAGAAGAGGGAGCTTTTTGAGCACGATTTCATAAGCCATAGTTCTTGCAACACCGCCGCAACCTACAATTACAACTCTGCCGTTCAGGATAATTCCTGCCGCATCGAGAGCCTTTAAAAAACCGTCAGGGTCGGTTGTATAGCCTGTAGCAACGCCGTCCTTATTGGCAACTGTATTTACACTGCCGTACATCTTAGCCTTGTCATCAATTCTGTCGATAAGCGGAATAATATTCTGCTTGTGCGGAATAGTGATATTGTAGCCGTCAAGTTTGGAAAGTATGCTTTTATACTCGTTTTCGAGGTTCTCGGGAGCGATATCAAGCTTAGTATATTCAGCTTCAATTCCCGAAAGTGCAAACAGTCTTGTGTGTATAAATGGTGACATTGTATGTCCGATTGGATGACCGATTACTGCAAATTTTTTGATACTCATAATTTATTCCTCCGTAATTAAATGCAATTGACTATGCAAATTTAAAAAAGTATTGCAACTATTTATGTAAATTTAAGAAATTTTTCATAAATTTCAAAATATATATTGACAAAAGGGGGAAATATCAATAATATTATTGAAGTAAGGCAAACCAAAATTTGCTTTCACACCATTGTAGCATAAAATGTGTGCATTTGTAAATAATTACAGATAGATAGCACACAATAAATTTTAATGGGAGGAATTACTAATGGTATTAGAAAAAGTAAAGGCAATTCTTGCTGAACAGTTCGACGTTGAAGAGGATAAGATTACTGCTGACACAGATCTTCAGGAAGATCTCGGTGCAGACTCACTTGACGTAGTAGACTTACTTATGTCAATCGAGGACGAGTTTGAAGTTGAAGTTCCTGATGAGGAAATTGAGAACATCAAGACTGTTGGCGCTCTTGTTTCATACATCGAAGCAAACTCATAATTTTTAGTTCGAGAAGATAGGTCGGGTTTAATCGCAGTGTCGGTTGCCCGACTTTTTTAGTTCGGGAAGATAGGTTGGTGCAATCGGATATGTCGGTTGCCCGACTTTTTTAGTTCGGGAAGATAGTTCGGTGCAATCGGATATGTCGGTTGCCCCACCATTTTTAGTTCGGGAAGATATGTCGGGGTTAATCGCAGTGTCGGTTGCCCCACCTTTTT
>JBGUUJ010000175.1:0-6143 GCA_045133455.1 Ruminococcus sp. | reverse complement strand
ATACTCAGACGGGGTTGAGAGGAATTCCCTCTTCCCTTTATGAGATTGCTATGGAAACTAAAGGTGACAGATTTGACTATGAGATGAACTTTCTGACTATCTTCGCTGACAGAAAAATTTCTTTTTACGACGTGAATACTACTGCACAATACTCAAAAGAACAGAAAAGCAGTTACAGGATTTTCAGAGACAGCTATTTGATTTACAAAACTCCGCTTAAATTTGCTACATCGTCTGTCGGTTGCACTATGATTGACCTGCTTTTATTCACGATTTTCGCCTATCTTTTGCCGTCAAGTATGGTCTGGAATGTTGCGCTGGCAACTGTAATGGCGAGAATTATTTCGGGCGGAATTAATTTTCTTATTAATCGCAAGATGATTTTTAAGAATGACGGTAAAGCAAGGAATCAGGCGATGAGGTTTATTACACTGTTCTTCTGCATTATGTGTGCAAGCACGGTTATAGTTTCGCTGTTGTCATTTATCCCGTTCCCTGTCACTATTATAAAAGCAATTGTGGACTTGCTTTTATGGACTGTAAATTACACTGTTCAAAGACAATGGGTATTCAAAGAGAATAAATAATATAGGCTGTATCAAACTTTCGTAGATTTGATACAGCCTTTTGATTTTAGTCGTTGCTCAACAACATTCTGTCATTTTCAAGTTTTGAACCCGACACAAGTTCAAACTTTTTAAGCAAGTCATTTACTGTTAAGTTTTTCTTTTCTTCGCCTTTGATATCAAGGATTATCTTGCCTTCGCTCATCATAATAAGGCGGTTGCCGAGTCTGATTGCATCGCTCATATTATGTGTAATCATCAAGGTTGTCAGCTTATTCTGCTCAACAATCTTATTTGTGATATCAAGAACCTTTGCGGCTGTTTTCGGGTCAAGTGCCGCAGTGTGTTCATCAAGAAGCAAAAGCTTCGGATTGTTCATTGAAGCCATAAGTAGTGTGATTGCCTGACGCTGACCACCCGAGAGAAGTCCTACCTTTGTTGAAAGTCTGTTCTCAAGTCCTAAATCAAGCTGTGAGAGAAGTTCCTTGAAATACTTACGGTCGGAATTTTTAATTGCCCACGAAAAGCCTCTTGACTTTCCTCTTCTCATTGCGAGAGCCATATTTTCTTCAATCCACATATCGCCTGCTGTGCCGACCATAGGATCCTGGAAAACTCTTCCGATATACTTTGCACGCTTATATTCAGGCAGTTTTGTTACATCGGCATCGTCAATGTAAATCTTACCGCCGTCAACAGGATATGTTCCTGCAACTGAATTGAGAAGTGTTGATTTTCCTGCTCCGTTACCGCCGATTACAGTGACAAAATCTCCGCTCTCTAAAGTGAGTGAAAGCTCATCAAGTGCAACCTTTTCATTTACGGTGCCTGCGTTAAATATCTTTGATATGTTGTCTACCTTTAACATCAGCGCACCTCCTTACTCTTCTTAGCGGGTTTTGCAAAATATGTTTTCTTTAAGTGAGGAATTGCAAGGAAGATTGCAACTACTACTGCCGAAAGCATCTTTAATAGGTCTGTATCGAGGCCTAAGAAAATTACAGTCTGATATACGATATAGTAAATTACGCCACCTACTACTACACCTAAAAGACGTACTATGAAATTTGCAGGTAACTTTGATACGACTGCTTCACCGATGATTACAGCCGCAAGTCCGATTACGATTGCGCCACGTCCGTCATTAATGTCAGCTTTACCGGAATACTGTGCAAGCAATGCGCCTGAAAGTGCAACAATACCGTTTGAAAGAATGAAACCGATTACCTTATTAAAATCAGTGTTGATACCCTGTGCTCTTGCCATTTTTTCGTTACAGCCCGTTGCTCTGATAGATGCACCAAACTGTGTGCCAAAAAATGAATAAAGTAAGATTATGATAACAGCGCAGAATCCCAAAAGCACTATGAGTGCTTCTTCTCTACGAAGCTGTGTAACGATAACATCGAAACTTCTTGCAGGCAAAGCCTGATTTGCCTTACCCATAATCTTTAGGTTTACCGACCACAGGATAAGCTGTGTCAGAATTCCCGCAAGAATTGCAGGAATTCCCATTATTGTGTGGAATATACCTGTGAGAAGTCCTGCCAACATTCCTGCAATTGTTGCAACAAGCATTGCTACCCATACATTACAGCCACCCGCCATAAGCATTGCGCATACAGCCATACCTGTAACCATTGAACCATCAACTGTAAGGTCGGCTAAATCAAGTATTTTAAAGGTTATGTAAACACCTATTGCCATTATTCCCCAAATCATACCCTGCGCCACTGCACCGGGCATTGCATTGAGAAGTCCCATTATGTTCATTGTGCTTTTCTCCAATCAATTTAGATATGCGTAAAACTGTGCCGCTACCTACAAGGGAAGTGGCACAGCTTTCAAAATTATAAATTTAAATTTTCAAACTTATTCTAACACTTCGTAATCTTCAGGAACAGTGAATCCCAATTCATCACAGATAGTCTTGTTGTACTTCTTAACAGGATTATCATCGTATTCAATTGGCATTTCAGAAATGTTCTTTTCACCCTTTAAAATTGCAACAGCCATTTCACCTGTCTTTTTACCAAGTTCTTTATAGCTGATTGAAAGTGTTGCAACGCCACATCCTGAGCAGATTCCTGCTTCACCGGCGATGATAGGAGTCTTTGTAGGAAGAACAACATTGTTGATTGTTTCTGTACAAGATGCCGCTGTGTTATCTGTAGGAATATAGATTGCATCAGATTCTGCTGCTGCAGCTTCTGCTACCTGAGCAACGTCTGAAGATGCTGAGAATGCGTAATCCTTAACTGTGAGACCTTTATCTTCGAGGTATTCTTTTACTACCTTAACCTGATATGCTGAGTTAGGCTCTGCTGAACAGTAAAGAAGTCCTACTGTCTTTGCATCAGGTACGAGGTCAATAATCATCTGAGCCTGATCTTCAAGAGGCGCAAGGTCTGATGTACCTGAAATATTTCCGCCTACTGTGCCTGTAAAGTCATCAATTTCAAGTGCAACACCGTATTCTGTGATTGATGTACCTAAAATCGGAATATCAACAGTTGCATTAGCAGCTGCCTGTAATGAGCCTGTTGCATTAGCCATAATGAGGTCAACACCTTTTGATACGAAGTCATTTACGATTGTTGTACAAGTGTTGTTATCACCTGCTGCATTCTGCTCGATGAATTTAACGTTCTCTTCACCTAAGCCTTCAATTACAGCTTCCTTGAAGCCTTCTGTTGCAGCATCAAGAGCATCATGTGTTACAAGCTGACAAATACCGATATTATAAATCTTACCTGTTTCTGATGCTGAACTGTCTGTTGTTGAAGACGATGAAGATCCGCCACAACCTGCAAGTGACATTGACATTGTCAATGTTGCAAGAGCTGTTGCTAATATTTTTTTAGACATTTTCATTTTAGTTTCCTCCCGAACGCTTTTTCGCTTTTAGGCTTTTATGCGCTAAAGCAATTTGACAGTATTTATTATACAACATATTAGAAACCATTTCAATAGTTTTACCAACATTCATTAGTTATAAATAATTATCAAGACGATTTTTTGTCTATTTTGTCGCAACATTTTTGTCTCCAAGCTGATATTTGAGCTCTTTTATCATTACATCATTGAGACTTACCCACATTGTTGAGGGAGCTTTTACCTTTCTGCCCGATGCTGTGAGGTAGAAAATTACAGGTGTCGGTCCTTCAAAAATATCAAGTACCCTTTTGGCCTTATGATAAAGTTCAGTATTCAGGTCATCTATCCTGAGATACAATGCTGTTGGCTTTGGTGAGCAATTCATAGATCTCCGGCTTTGATATATAGGCTGTGACGTGATTTTTGATGCATAATCGTTATTTTTGCATTCCTCATTTGAACGTGCTTTTTCGATTGTATCACAGATTATCTTCGGCTCTTCGTTTTCTTTAAAATTGAGCGAACCTCTGATTATTACTGCATTGCCATCACTAAGGTGCATCGCATATTTTTCATAAACATTAGGAAAAACCACAACTTCCATTGAACCGTATCTGTCCTCAACATTCACAAAAGCCATAATCTTATTGTTTTTTGTGAGCTGAGTTTTGACCTTTGACACTATACAAACAAGTGATACTTTTTTTCCGTCAAAGTAAAGTCCGCTTTCATTGGATATGATTTCACCTGTTCTGTCAGCTTTTACAAGATTTGAAAAGTCTGTGTATTCGTCCATTGGGTGACCGCTGAGGTACATTCCCGCAATCTCGTTTTCCATATGAAGAAGCTCTTTCTTTGAAAACTCCTTTAAATCGGGAATCTGAGGTTCTGCGGAAGTTTTTGCGGATTCATCCAGTCCCATATCAAAGAATGAAAGCTGTCCGCCCATATTATGCTTTGACTCGTAATCAAGATCATCAAGCACTGTCTTGCTCACTGCAAGAAGCTGTCTTCTGTTTGCCCCTAAACCGTCAAGTGCTCCGCATTTTATCAGACTTTCAATTGCACGGCTGTTCATATTTCTGCCGTAAAGTCTTTTGCAGAAATCATAGAATGATTTGTAGGGCTTTATTTTTCTTTCAGCTATTATCTCATCAATAAACTGTCTGCCGAGATTCTTTATAGCAAGCAGTCCGTATCTTATATTATTTCCGCTTACCGTGAAACCGTGATTACTTTCGTTGACGTTCGGAGGAAGCACATTTATGCCCAGCCTCTGACATTCACCTATATACACAGCCATTTTGTTCTGATTATCAAGAACACTTGACAACAATGCCGCCATATACTCCTTTGGATAATAGCATTTCAACCAGGCTGTTTTATAAGATATTGATGCATATGCCGCTGCGTGAGATTTGTTAAACGCATAAGATGCGAAACTTTCCATTTCGTCGTAAATGGAATTGGCTGTTTTTTCATCCACACCACGTCTTACACAACCTTCAACAACTATGTTTCCGTTTTCATCTGTGAGTCCGTTGATGAAAATATTGCGCTCCTTTTCCATTACTGCGTGCTTTTTCTTACTCATTGCACGTCGAACGATATCAGCTCTGCCGAGGCTGTAACCTGCAAGCGTTCTGAATATCTGCATTACCTGTTCCTGATAGACAATGCAGCCGTAGGTTACGTCGAGGATTTCTTTGAGCATAGCGTGCTTATAGCGGATATGTGACGGATTGTGTCGGCAGTCTATATATGTAGGAATACTGTCCATCGGTCCGGGTCTGTAAAGGGACAGAACGGCTATCAGGTCTTCGACACTGTCAGGCTTTAACTGTGTGAGCACGTTCCTCATTCCCTGACTTTCAAACTGAAATACACCTTCTGTGCTTCCCTTTGAAATCATTCTGAAAACTTTTTCATCGTCTTCTCGGACGTTTTCACTGTTATATTCAGGGTGAGTTTGCTTTATAAGTTTTTCAGCATCATCTATAACTGTCAGGTTACGAAGTCCGAGAAAGTCCATTTTGAGAAGTCCGAGTTCTTCGAGAGTTGTCATAGGAAACTGAGTCACTATATTATCATCGTTTTTTGACAATGGGACGTAGTCTGACACAGGCTTGTCTGTAATTACGACACCTGCGGCATGCATTGTGGCGTGACGTGGCATTCCTTCAATGCTCATTGCAATGTCAAGAAGCGTCTTTGTCTGCCCATCTTCGTTATAACGCTTTCTGAGTTCAGGGCTGACCTTCAAAGCCTTTTCAATTGTAATGTTAAGCTCCATTGGCACAAGTTTTGCAATAACATCTACTGTTGCATACGGAATTGCAAGTGCTCTTCCGACATCTCGTATTGCACCTCTTGCCGCCATTGTACCGAAAGATATTATCTGTGCAACGTGGTCTTCACCATATTTTCGCACAACATAATCAATCACCTCACCTCTTCGCTCTTTACAGAAGTCTATGTCAAAGTCACGCATACTTACTCTTTCGGGATTTAAGAATCGTTCAAAAAGAAGATTGTATTTTATCGGGTCAATTGCGGTGATTCCGATGCAATAGGCGCAAAGTGAACCGGCTCCTGAGCCTCTTCCCGGTCCGACAGGGATATCGTTTGACTTTGCGTACTGTACAAAGTCATTTACTATAAGATAATAGTCTACAAATCCCATTTTTGAGATTGTTCCTA
>JBGUUJ010000174.1:0-4620 GCA_045133455.1 Ruminococcus sp. | reverse complement strand
CCGTTTTCAAAGTAAGGAGGGATTGTTGTGGCTAAGACAGCAATGAAAGTTAAACAGCAGAGAAAGCAGAAATTCTCTACAAGAGAGTATTCAAGATGTAACATCTGCGGAAGACCACACGCCTACCTCCGCAAGTATGGTATTTGTCGTATTTGCTTCCGTGAGCTCGCTTACAAGGGCGAAATTCCGGGCGTAAAGAAAGCAAGCTGGTAAGCAAGGAGGATAAAAGGTAATGCAGATTACAGATACAATAGCTGATTTACTTACAAGAATTCGTAACGCGAACGCAGCTAAGCACGATTCTGTTGAAATTCCTGCTTCAAACCTCAAGAAATCTATTTGTCAGATTCTTGTTGACGAAGGTTACATTAAGAATTTCACAGTTATCGAGGACGGCAAGCAGGGCATCATCAAGGTTACACTTAAATACCTTGAGGGCAAAAGACCCGTTATCACCGGTCTCAGAAGAGTTTCAAAGCCCGGTTTGCGTATTTACAGCAATGCAGAGGATATGCCTAAGGTAATGAAGGGCCTTGGCGTTGCAATTATTTCAACATCTAAGGGTGTAATGACAGACCGCGAAGCAAGAGCTCAGCACGTTGGCGGCGAGGTTCTGGCTTACATCTGGTAAGAGGAGGTGCGAAAATGTCTCGAATTGGAAGAAAACCTATAAATATTCCCGCCGGAGTCGAAGTTAAGGTTGACAACGGTGTTATCACTGTCAAGGGTCCCAAGGGTACTTTGGATATGAAGTACAACCAGAATATGACAGTAGAAGTTAAGGGCGCTGAAATTGAAGTAAGCCGTCCCGATGACAAAAAAGAGAACCGTTCGCTCCACGGCCTTACAAGAACACTTATTCACAATATGGTTGTAGGTGTTACCGAAGGCTACAAAAAGGAGCTTAAGGTTAACGGTGTTGGTTACCGTGTTCAGAAGCAGGGCAACAAATGCGTTATGAACCTTGGTTATTCACACCAGGTTATCGTTGAGGACACCGAGGACATCAAGATTGAAGTTCCCGATCCCAACACAGTTATTATCGTCGGCATTGATAAGCAAAAGGTTGGTCAGTTTGCTGCCGAGGTTAGAGAAAAGCGTCCGCCTGAGCCTTATAAGGGTAAGGGTATTAAGTACGCTGACGAAGTAATCCGCCGCAAGGAAGGCAAGGCCGGTAAGGGCAAATAATTAAGGAGTGAAAAATAATGGTAAGCAGACCTGATACAAAAAAGGCACGCGCAAAACGCCATAAGAGAGTCCGCGGAAAAATCAGCGGAACAGCTCAGTGCCCGCGTTTGTGCGTATTCCGCTCCACCAATAACATCTACGCTCAGATTATTGATGACGTAGCCGGTGTTACACTTGCCCAGGCATCAAGCCTTGACAAGACCATCACAGGTAATGGCGGAAACAAAGAAGCAGCAAGAGCAGTAGGCAAGCTCGTAGCAGAGCGTGCCAAGGCGAAGAATATCGTTGACGTTGTATTCGACAGAGGCGGTAATATTTATCACGGCCGTGTTAAGGAATTGGCCGAAGGCGCTCGCGAGGGCGGCCTCAATTTCTAAGGAACAGGAGGAATAACTTTGGCTAATAAAGTAGAAGCAACAGGCGAATTAAAAGAAAGAGTAGTTACTATTAACCGCGTATCAAAAACGGTTAAGGGCGGCCGTATTTTCAAGTTTGCCGCTTTGGTAGTTGTAGGCGACGGTAACGGAACAGTAGGTTTCGGTATCGGTAAGGCAGGCGAAGTACCTGATGCTATCCGCAAGGGTATTGAGGATGCTAAGAAGAACCTTATGAAGGTTGCTCTCAGAGGAACAACAATTCCTCACGAAATCATCGGCGAGTTCGGTGCAGGCAGAGTTCTTATGAAGCCTGCTGCTCCCGGTACAGGTGTTATCGCTGGTGGTCCTGTTCGTGCCGTTGTTGAAGCAGTCGGCATTAAGGACATCAGAACAAAGGCTCTCCGTTCTAACAACCCATGCAATGTAGTAAGAGCTACACTTGCAGGTCTCGGAGCGCTCAGAACAGCTGAAGAAGTTGCTGCAATCCGTGGCAAATCAGTTAAGGAAATTTTATAATAGGGAGGTTGCAGATTATGACAATCAAATTAGTTAAAAGCCTTATCGGCTCTAAGAAAGATCAGATTGCAACAGCCCACGCTTTAGGCTTGAAGAAAATCGGTGATGTTACAACACAGCCTGATAATGCTTCAACTAAAGGTAAGGTAGCAAAAATCATTCACCTCGTAGAGGTTAGTGAAGCGTAAAGCAAGGAGGTGCGAACTTATGAAGTTACATGAACTTTCACCGGTTGCAGGTTCTAAAAAGGACGCAAAGAGAATCGGTAGAGGTCACGGCTCAGGCTGGGGTAAAACAGCCGGCAAGGGACACAAAGGCCAGAAGGCTCGTTCAGGCGGTGGCGTTCGTCCTGGTTTTGAGGGCGGTCAGATGCCATTACAGCGTCGTGTTCCAAAGAGAGGTTTCAACAACATCTTTGCTAAAAACGTAGTTGCAATCAACCTCAGCACTTTGAACAGAAAGTTTGAAGACGGCGCAACAGTTGATTTTGAGGCTCTTGTAAATGCAGGAGTAGTAAAGAACGGTTTTGACGCTGTCAAGGTTCTCGGCAACGGTAAAATTGAGAAAAAACTTACTGTCAAGGTTTCTGCTTTTTCCGAATCAGCTAAAGCTGCTATTGAGGCTGCAGGCGGAAAGGCAGAGGTGATTTAAGTGTTTAAAACAATAAGAAACGCTTGGTCAATTCCTGACTTAAGAAAGAAAATCTTATTTACACTTTTAATTATCATAGTATTCAGAATCGGTTCGGTTATCCCCGTTCCGTTTCTGAATCAGGATGTCCTCTCTTGTGCAGCGGGCGACCTTTCAAGTGGCAACACAATGCTTGCTTACTTAAACACACTTTCAGGTGGTGCGTTCTCCAACGCAACAATCTTTGCGATGGGTATCACACCATACATCAACAGCTCAATCATCATGCAGCTCCTCACTGTAGCAATTCCTCCTCTCGAGAGAATGTCTAAAGAGGGCGAAGCAGGCAGACGTAAGATTGGTACAATCACACGTTACGTTACTGTAGCGCTCGGTCTTATCCAGGGTACTGCGTACTTCTTCTATCTGAAGAATTCAACTCCTACTTCATGCGAACATGAGACATCACATATCGGCCAGCACATTACACTCTTTAATGATGGCTTTGAAATGTGGTTTGCAGCTATTGTAATTATTCTTGTTTTCACAGCCGGTACAGCTCTTATGATGTGGCTTGGCGAGCAGATTAACAATAAGGGTATCGGAAACGGTATCTCAATGCTCCTTTTCGCAGGCATTATTGCTCAGCTTCCGGCAACTATCAGCACACTCGGTCAGTACTGGAATCTCGGTTCACAGGGCTCAACTCAGTTCTACGTTCTTGTTCCGCTTTGGATAATCATTTTTGTAGCAGTTATCTGGGTAATCACATTTATGCAGGACAGCGAAAGAAGAATTCCTATTCAGTACGCTAAGCGTGTTGTGGGCAGAAAGATGTACGGCGGTCAGTCAAGCCACCTTCCAATTAAGGTTGCTCTCGGCGGCGTTCTTCCAATCATCTTTGCAAGCTCAATTCTTTCAATTCCGGGTACAATCAACCTCTTCCTCAAGATTGAGGCTAACGATGGCTTCTGGGGTGCATTCTTTGCAGCGTTCAACACAAGCGGCTGGCTGTACATGGTATTGTATTTCTTACTTATTATAATGTTCGCTTATTTCTATACAACAATTCAGTACAATCCTATTGAAATGGCTAACAACCTCAAGTCAAACAACGGTACGGTACCTGGTATCCGTCCGGGTGCACCGACAGCTGAATATATCAAAAATATTCTGTCAAGAATTACTCTTATCGGTGCTCTCTTCCTTGCGTTCATTGCTTTGCTCCCACACATTTACGGTGCAGCAACAGGTATGGGCCAGATGGCTATCGGCGGTACATCAATCATCATCCTCGTAGGTGTTGCACTTGAAACAGTAAAACAGCTCGAGTCACAGATGATGATGCGTCATTACAAAGGTTTTCTTGACTAATTGCTGAAAAAGGAGTATAATAAAATGAACATTATCATGTTAGGTGCTCCGGGTGCAGGAAAAGGCACTCAGGCTGCTGTACTTTGCGAGCATTTTGGTATTCCCACAATTTCAACCGGAAACATGATCCGTGAGGCGCTGAAAAACGGCACTGAAATGGGACTTAAGGCAAAAGCTTTTATGGATGAAGGCAAGCTTGTTCCTGATGAAGTTGTAATCCGTATTGTTAAAGAAAGACTTTCCGAGGACGACTGCAAGAAGGGCTTCATTCTTGACGGATTCCCAAGAACCATTCCTCAGGCTGAGGCTGTGGACGAAATGGGTATTGACATTCAGTATGTTATCAACATCGACATTGCTGACGAAAGAATTGTCAACCGTATGTCCGGACGCCGTGTCTGCGAAGGTTGTGGCAGACCATTCCACCTTGTGAACCTCAAACCTCAGAAGGACGGAATCTGCGACGATTGCGGCGGCACCCTTGTTCAGCGCAAGGACGACCACCCAGACACTGTGCTTGCTCGTCTTGCTGTAT
>JBGUUJ010000173.1:0-7717 GCA_045133455.1 Ruminococcus sp. | reverse complement strand
TGCATTTTTCATTAAAAAATATTACAATAAAATAAATGTAAAAACATTTATTCTTCAATTGAAAAAGGAGTATTTATTATGGGTATTATCAGAGCAGTCACAAACGCAATCGGCGGAGCTCTTGCAGATTCATGGCAGGAGATTATTGAGCCGTCCCCTATGGGAGAAAACACTTGTATCGTTCCGGGTCAGCTTGTAACTCAGAACGGTAAGAGCCAGAACAAAAAGGGTTCAATCAACACTGTATCAAACGGTTCAATCATTCACGTTTATGACAAACAGCTTATGATTCTCGTTGACGGCGGTAAAATTGTTGACTTCACAGCGGAGCCTGGTTACTTCAAGGTAGACAACAGCTCAATGCCATCGCTCTTTGCAGGTCAGTTCGGAGATACAATCAAGGAGACCTTCAACAGAGTTAAGTTCGGCGGTATCCCTTCACAGACTCAGAGAGTTTTTTACCTCAATATGCAGGAGATGAAGAACATCAAGTTCGGCACTCCAAATGCAATCAACTATTTTGATAATTTCTACAATGCAGAACTTTTCATTCGTGCACACGGTACATATTCAGTTCAGATCACAGAGCCGTTCAAGTTCTATGAGCAGGTAATTCCGAGAGCTGCAATCACAGAGAACAGAAGCGTAGAGTTTCAGGAGCTCAACCAGCAGTATTGCGATGAATTCATCGAAGCACTCGGTTCTGCAATCAACCAATATTCAGCAGACGGCAACCGTATCAGCTTTATAACTTCTAAGAGCCGTGAACTCGGCAGATATATGAGCCAGACTCTCGATGAAGAGTGGACACAGCTCCGTGGTATGGAAGTTGTTTCAGTCGGCATCAAGGTTTCTTACGATGAAGAAAGTCAGGCACTCATCAATATGCGTAACAAGGGCGCAATGCTCTCAGACGCTGCTGTTCAGCAGGGTTACGTTGCAGCCAATATTTCAGAAGGTCTCAAGGACGCAGGTTCAAATGCCAACGGATCAATGGCAGGCTTTATGGGTATGGGTGTAGGAATGAATGCAACGGGTAATATTATGGCGGGTTATCAGCAGAATCCTCAGTACCGCCCGACTCCTCAGCCACAGCCTCAGCAGAGCGCACCTGTTCAACAGACAGCTCCTGCACCTCAGGCACCGACGGCAGACGGCTGGACTTGCACCTGCGGAGCAGTAAATTCAGGTAAATTCTGCCCTGAATGCGGAGGTAAAAAGCCTGAAGCTCCGAAAAAGCGTTTCTGTACAAACTGCGGATCTGAGTTAGGCGGAACAGCAAAATTCTGTCCTGAGTGCGGTACAAAAGCAGAGTAAGCAACGTCAACATAACGGTGCAAAAAGATTAGAGGTAGAACATGGCAACAGTTAATTATAAATGCCCCAATTGCGGCGGTCCGTTGAAGTTCAACCCCGATAAGCAGATGTTCAGTTGCGAATACTGTATGTCTGACTTTGAGGAACAGAAAATTCAGCAGATGTATGCCGAAAAAGAGGCAAAAGAAAATCAGGCTGAAAAGAAAGAGCGTGAAGCTCAGGAAAGAACAGCACAACCCAATAATGACGCAGATGTTGAAGATGCGGTTGTTTACACCTGCCCGAGTTGCGGTGCAGAGGTGGTTACAACGGCTTCAACTGCGGCAACAACCTGTTTCTATTGCCAGAATCCCGTAGTTCTCGGAGGCAGACTTTCGGGTAAGTTCAAGCCTGACAGAATCATTCCGTTTGCGCTTTCAAAGGATAAGGCTATTGAAAAATTCCTCGAAATGTGCAAGAAGAAGTGGTTTTTAGCAAAAGGCTTTGCAGGCAAAAAGCAGTTTGAAAAGCTCACAGGCGTTTATTTCCCTTATTGGTATGTTGATAACCAGCGTCAGGCAAGTATGGCGGCACAGGGCAAGAAGATTAAAACCTGGAAGGTAGGCAGAAAAATCTACACCGAAACAAGTACATATCAGCTTCTCAGAACCGGTGACCTTATAATCAAGAACGTGTTCGAGAGAGCACTCAAAAGTCAGGACAGAGAAATGCTCCAGTGTGTTCATCCGTTTGACTTGAGTCAGGCTCATGATTTTTCGATGTCATATCTTTCAGGCTTTCAGGCTGAAAAGCGTGACCTTGAAAGGGCAGATGTTTCTGAGGAAGTTAATAAGCGTATGAGAGATTACGCTCAGGATCTTCTCAAGGACACAATGGACGGCTACACAGGTGTTGTTGTGGAAAGCTACAATGACCGCATAGACCTTGAATCCTGGAACTATACCCTGCTCCCTGTTTGGATTGTGACCTACAAATACAACGGTAAAATCTATCCGTTTGCAATCAACGGTCAAACAGGTAAGACTTATGGCAGTCTCCCTACATCAAAAGGCAAGCTTGCTATTATGTTTGCCATAGTGGCAGTTGCACTTTTCATAATCGGACTTTTGGGAGGTATGCTGTTATTATGCTGATGAAATACACTAAAAGACTTTCGGCACTCGTGTGCGCAGTACTTCTCACATTATGCACAAGCGTAGCAGCTTTTGCAGAAGCTTCATACAAACTCAATGACAGTGCTGATATTTTTACATCCGAACAGGATACCACCATTGAAGAACAGCTCTATGAGGTGAGCGACCTCACAGGTTGGGATGTTATCATTTATACAAATGAAAGAGGCATTGATTCCTATGATATGGAAGAAGTCTGCAACGATTTCTACGATATTTCAGGATTCGGCAAAAACGACGATTTAAGAGGAATTATGCTCACCGTCGATATGGGTTCACGAGAAATGTACATACTCACCAAGGGTGATACGATGTATTATTTCAACGATGACCGTGTAGATGAAATACTTGATGATGTAACGTATTATCTCTCTGATGATGAGTACTACGAAGCTGCACAGGCTTTCATCGAAGATGTAGAGTATTACTATAATGCAGGCAAGCCTGAGGGTGGAAGTACAGATAATATCAAGATTGAAGAGAATATTTTTATCTACACTCTCAAGCATTACGGTATTATTATCGGAATTGTTGCACTTGCAATTGCTGCGTTTTCTGTAGTGTCCGTACATTTACGCTACAAAAACCAAGGTAAGAAGGGCATTTACGACCTTAAAGGAAATAGTGTGGTAAAACTTTCCGACAGACAGGATATCTTCCTTCACAAGACTGTAACTGTTCATACCCAGTCAAGTAGTTCAAGCTCGGGAGGCGGACGTTCAGGCGGTGGAAGAAGTTCATCACACGGCGGAGGCGGAAGAAGCTTCTGATAAATAAAAATTATAAGCGGTTCTGACGCAGAAATTTAATTGACGCATAAGACAACGCAGAAAATACAAAGGGTACAATTGTACCCTTTTCAGGCGGTGTCATAATTATGTGACACCGCTTTTATTGCTTTACAGGAAAGTGCTCGGTCACGCTCGGGCATAGAAGTCTTATAAAACTTCACCAACAGAAGTTGTTATTGTCGAGAAGTAAATTCTTGGTAAAATACCAACATCTGTAACGAAATAAAAATATGAAGCTGTCTGCACGAAATGCGTGCGAGGCACTCGCTTTTATTGAACTAAACAAGTCCGAAAATAACGAAAAACGAGGTTATAATGGAAAACAACACAGAAACAAGAGTTGCGGTAATCAGCATTATCGTTGAAAACCCCGACTCTGTTGCACAAATTAACGAAATTCTCCACTTTGCATCGGAGTATATAATCGGCAGAATGGGACTTCCTTACCGACAGAAAGGCATCAGCATTATAAGCGTTATCATAGATGCCGAACTCAATACAATAAGCTCTCTGTCGGGAAAATTAGGAAGATTATCGGGCGTTACCGCCAAGACAACTTATTCTAAAAAGTGATGCTATGAAATGCTTGAAAATAATTGAAAATTTAAACACGGCAACAAAGCAGGAACTTGCGTTTCTGCTTGAAAATATAACGGACGAAGAACTTGAAATTCTGCGAAAAAAGGCTCAAAAAACTGCACTTGATAGCTTTTCAGACAAAATTTACATCAGAGGTCTGATTGAATTTTCGAGTGTCTGTAAGAATGACTGCTACTATTGCGGACTCAGGCGTTCAAATGCAAACGCAGTCAGATACCGCCTTACAAAAGAGCAGATAATGTCCTGTTGCAAAAACGGATATGCACTCGGTTTCAGAACATTTGTGCTTCAGGGCGGTGAAGACGGATATTTTACAGATAACGTGATGTGCGACATTGTCAGCTCAATAAAGTCACTCTATCCTGACTGTGCGGTGACTCTCTCTCTCGGAGAGCGAAGCCGTGAAAGCTACCAAAGGCTTTTTGATGCAGGTGCAGACAGATATCTGTTAAGACACGAAACAGCAGATGAAGTGCATTACTCAAAGCTTCATCCCCCCGAAATGAGTCTGCAAAACCGAAAAGATTGTCTGTACGCACTCAAAGAAATCGGCTATCAGACAGGCGCAGGATTTATGGTCGGTTCACCGTATCAGACCTACGAAACACTCGCAGAGGATTTGCTCTTTTTAAAGGATTTAAAGCCTCATATGTGCGGAATAGGACCGTTCATTCCGCATAAGGACACGAAATTCAGAGACGAAAAAAGCGGTAGTGTTCGTCTTACACTGATTTTATTATCAATAATAAGGCTTATGCACCCGAAAATCCTTCTCCCTGCAACAACAGCACTCGGAACAGCGGACGGAAAAGGCAGAGAAAAAGGAATTCTTTACGGAGCTAACGTAGTTATGCCTAATCTCTCTCCCGTCGAGCACCGCAAGGATTATTCGCTCTACGATAACAAAATCTGCACAGGTGACGAGGCGGCAGAGTGCATAAAATGTATGTCAAATCGAATGAAATCAATCGGATATAAAATAGTTACCGACAGAGGTGACTACGCAGAAAGGATAATGTAAAATGTTCAGATACGACAAAACCTCACTCAAAGCAGAAGAATTCATAAATGATGTTGAAATTCTTGACACGCTGAAATATGCCGATGAAAACAAGGACAACCTTGAGCTTGTAAATTCAATCATAGAAAAAGCAAAGCTCAGAAAGGGACTTGATCACAGGGAAGCAAGTGTGCTTTTAGCCTGTGAAAACAAGGAGAAAATTGAAGAAATCTACGCTCTTGCTCAGCAGATTAAAAAGGATTTCTACGGTGACCGAATTGTAATGTTCGCACCGCTTTATCTCTCAAACTACTGCGTAAACGGTTGTGTTTACTGCCCATACCACGCAAAAAACAAGCACATCTGCCGTAAAAAGCTGACTCAGGAAGAGGTCAAGAACGAAGTTATCGCTTTGCAGGATATGGGTCACAAGCGACTTGCGATTGAAGCAGGCGAGGATCCTGTCAACAACCCGATTGAATACATACTCGAGTGCATAAAAACTATTTATTCAATCAAACACAAAAACGGCGCAATCCGCAGAGTTAACGTAAATATCGCCGCAACAACGGTTGAAAATTACACAAAACTCAAGGATGCAGGAATCGGAACATATATTCTGTTTCAGGAAACTTACCACAAGAAGAGCTACGAGGAACTCCACCCTACAGGGCCTAAGCATAATTACGCTTACCACACCGAAGCTATGGACAGAGCGATGGAGGGCGGTATTGACGACGTAGGTCTTGGCGTGCTTTTCGGACTTGAACTCTACCGCTATGAGCTTGCCGGACTTCTTATGCACGCAGAACACCTTGAGGCAGTTCACGGAGTAGGCCCGCACACTATCAGCGTTCCGAGACTCAGACGTGCAGACGACATTGATCCCGATGATTTTGACAACGGTATTGATGACGAAACTTTTGCAAAAATCGTTGCAATCATCAGAATAGCAGTTCCATATACGGGAATGATTATCTCAACAAGAGAGAGCAAGGCGGTTCGTGAAAAGGTTCTAAAGCTCGGTGTTTCTCAGATAAGCGGCGGTTCAAGAACAAGTGTAGGCGGATATGTTGAGCCTGAAGAAGAGGACGAAAATTCTGCGCAGTTTGATGTGTCTGACCGGCGAACACTCGATGAGGTTGTAAAATGGCTTATGGAGCTGGGCTACATTCCGTCTTTCTGCACTGCCTGCTACCGTGAGGGCAGAACAGGCGACCGTTTTATGTCTCTTTGCAAGAACGGACAGATTCAGAATTGTTGTCACCCGAATGCATTGATGACGCTCAAGGAGTACCTGATGGATTACGCAAGTGAGGACACCAAAGCAATCGGTGACAAGATAATCGAAGAGGAATTGTTGAAGATTCCGAACGAAAAAGTAAGAAAAATAGCCACAGAGCACATTACTGACATTGAGAATAACAACAAACGTGATTTCAGATTCTGATTTTGGGAGGTAAATTATGAGTCTTAACGATACTCCGCAGTCAGAACGCATACACATAGGATTTTTCGGCAGACGAAATGCAGGAAAATCAAGTCTTGTGAATGTTGTGACAAATCAGCAGATGTCAGTTGTATCTGACGTAAAAGGCACGACAACCGACCCTGTGACAAAATCAATGGAGCTTCTCCCCCTCGGACCTGTTGTAATCATCGACACACCCGGTTTTGACGATGAGGGCGAACTCGGAGAAATGCGCATAAAGCGCACAAAACAGGTTCTCAACCGTGTTGACATTGCAGTGCTCGTCATAGATTCTGCTCTCGGAATGACGGGACCCGACATCGAGCTTGAGAAAATTTTCATTCTGAAGAAAATCCCCTATCTTATTGTGTGCAACAAGTGCGATATTTCATCTTGTTCTGAAATTCCGAACGCAATAAGCGTGAGCGCACAGGACGGAACAAACATTGATGCGTTGAAAGACAGAATTGCAAGTCTTGCAAAGACAGATGATATGGGAAAAAGCATTTGCGCAGACCTTATTTCAGAAGGTGACCTTGTGGTGCTTGTAGTTCCGATAGATTCCTCTGCGCCCAAGGGTAGGCTCATACTTCCTCAACAGCAGACAATCAGAGATATCCTTGATGCAGGTGCGGTTTCTGTTGTTACAAAGGATACGGAACTTGCAATGACACTTAAAAAGCTCGGTACAAAGCCAAGCCTTGTGATAACCGACAGTCAGGTTTTTGCCAAGGTTTCAGAAATCGTCCCCGAGGATATTCCTCTCACTTCGTTTTCGATTCTTATGGCACGTTACAAAGGTTTTCTTGACAGTGCGGTAAAGGGGGCATCTGCAATTGAAAATCTCAGTGACGGTGATATGGTTCTCATTTCGGAGGGGTGCACACACCACAGACAGTGCGAAGATATCGGAACTGTAAAGCTTCCGAAAATGCTCAGAAAATACACAGGCAAGGATATTAAGATAGAAACGTCGTCAGGTAAGGGATTTCCCGATGATTTGTCGAAGTATAGTCTTGTGATTCACTGCGGAGGCTGTATGCTCAACGAGCGTGAAATGCAGTATCGCAGAAAATCAGCTGATGACAGCAGAATTCCGTTCACAAACTACGGCACTGCCATCGCCTATATGCAAGGAATTTTACCCCGAAGTCTTTTAGTTTTGGGCAGATAGGTTGTTTTTATTGGAAACGTTTCGTGCCCAACCATTACCTTGATATATTGGTAACTGCTACATTGCTTTCATTAAAGTCGGGCATAGGAGTTTAAAAAAAATGAACCTGTCTGCCCGAATTGCGTGTCGAGGCACTCGACCCCGACCGTTATGTTGATTTGACGTTGTTTTGTACTTTGTAGGGCAAGGGCT
>JBGUUJ010000172.1:0-18557 GCA_045133455.1 Ruminococcus sp. | reverse complement strand
TTTTTTCTAATTTATTCTATCTACTCGAACTGGGTCAAGCGTCACGCTTGTAAATTCAAGTTTACCGAAATAACATTTTTCATAGTAGGGCTACAAAAGTTTTTTCTAATTTATTCTATCTACTCGAACCAGGTCAAGCGTCACGCTTGTAAATTCAAGTTTACCGAAATAACAATTTTCATAGTCGGGCTACAAAAGTTTTTTCTAATTTATTCTATCTACTCGAACCGGGTCAAGCGTCACGCTTGTAAATTCACCAATCAAAATATAAATCTTATTTCTTTTTGCATACTACGGAAACACACATATAGCCATTTTCTATATTGGCAAACACATCCCCGCCCATTGCCTTTGTAAGCTGACGGCAGATATAAAGCCCAAGGCCGTTGCCTGCTTTCGAACCCACATTTGAGCCTCTGTAAAAACTGTCAAAGATATGTGCAAGCTCGCTCTCTTTAAGGGTGCAACCGCTGTTTTTAACGGTTATTATTCGGCAGTCCTCTTCGTCAGAAAAGCTGATACTTATACTCTTCCCGTCACCGTACTTAATGGCGTTTTCCATTATGTTCTGCAAAATCTCAATAAATCTGTCACAGTCGCCGTTTATCATACAATCGCTATATTGAGCAATTGAATAATCCGTATTTTCAAGCCTATCGCTGTAGTATGCTTTGATGCTGTCAATAACCTCGGACAGGTAAAACTCACCATTTTTAATATCGAAGGCGATAATATCCTCGGTTTCATTACGCATAATCTCGGACACAAGCTTTTCAATTTCGTCAGCCTTTGTGTTGATGCTATCGTAAACCTCAAGCTGTTTTTGTGGCTCTTTGTATATTCCACTTGAAAGTGCCTTGGCGTAAAGTTTTATTGCCGAAAGCGGGGTCTTTATATCGTGAGAAAGCGAGAGAAGCATGGTCTTTTTCTCTTTCTTAAGCTCAAGTTCGGATTTCTTTGACTCTTCCAACTTCTCTCTGAGCATATCAAGTCCCCACATAAATCTTCCGAAATATCGGCTTTTACTCTCTTTTAGCGGAATTGTAAGATTACCTTTTGAAAGCTCATAAGGAAGGTTTGTAATTTCCGCAAAAGGCTTTATGATATTGTGGCGGATGTAAAAAAGTATAACAATCACAAAAAGCGAAAGCACAGCAAAAGCAATGTTTATATAAAGCATTTCATTGTTGTTTTCACTCTGTTCAGTGTATTCAATGCGGTAGAGCTCTCCGTCAATTTCTCTGATTACATACTCATTTTCGGATACAAAAAAATCATCGCTACCGCTTTGCTTGTATATGCTCAAAACTGTGCTGTAATTTTGGGCATCGGGAACATTGCCTGATTCTTCAATTTCTCGCACAATACGGTTAATTTCTACATTAAGAATACTTGCCGAATCTTTTGAAAGGCTTGGGATAATATTAACAGCGGCAAACATAAGAAAAATAACCGCAAGAGCTATAGCTATAACTTTGTTGAAGCTTTTCATCTTACCCCTCCCAACGATAGCCCTTGCCCCAGACTGTGAGGATGTGGGTAGGATTCTTGGGGTCTGCTTCAATCTTCTCTCTGAGCCATTTAATATGTACAGTAAGGGTCTGGGCTTCTGACTCGCTGTCGATACCCCAGATTGAGTTGAAAAGCCTGTCCTTTGTCATAGTCTGACCCTTATTTTCAATCAGCATTTTAAGAAGTTCAAATTCCTTTGCTGTCATATCAACAGTTTTGTCACCTTTTATTACGGTTTGAGTGACGAGATTTAACGATAAATCGCCCTCGGTGATTTTGTCCTCTGCAAATCTGCGTTTAAAAATGCCCTTGATTTTTGCAAGGAGGATGTCGATATCATAAGGCTTTTCGATGTAATCGTCAGCACCAAGGATAAGTCCGTTTAATTTATCCTCTTTGCTGACACGGGCTGTAAGCATAAGGATAGGAGTGTTGCCGTTATTGCGGATTTTTTCACATACCGCAAAACCATCTATTCCCGGAAGGTTAATATCAAGCAGGACAAGCCTTGCCCCGTACTTTTCGTACAGGGACAAGGCCTTTTCTCCGTCTTGTGCAGTGCTTACTGTGTAGCCTTCGGCTCTTAAAAAGTCTGTCAGAAGGTCAAGCAGTTCTTTGTTATCTTCAACGATAAGTATATCCATATTACCAACCCATTTCCATAAGCCAATTATTGAGTGAACGCTCTCTGTCTCTTAAAGGAGATGCCACATCTATATTAAACTCCCCTTTTATGTTTCCGTCAACTATAAAAAGCACTCTTGTGCATTTTGCGGCAACCTTTGAATCGTGAGTGACTAACATAATTGTTGTGCCTTCATCGTTGAGCTTTGAAAGCTCTTCCATAACTTCGTCAGAAGATGCACGATTCAGCGCACCTGTTGGCTCGTCAGCAAAAATCACAGCAGGATTGTTGATTATACTACGGCAGATACAAGCTCTCTGGAGCTGACCACCTGATACTTCGTTGATATCGTTGTTTGCGATATCATCGATGCCGAGCTTTTTCATAAGCTTTAAGCCACGCTCTGTAATCTCTGCTTTGCTCTCATCTGACTTCTTTGATTTAACGGCAGGAAGAATGATATTATCGAGAACAGAAAGGTTTTTGAGCATATACATCTGCTGGAAGATAAAGCCCATATCGTCAAGGCGGAGCTTTGCAAGGTCGTTGTCGTTAAGCTTTTCGATATTCTTACCGCCGAATTCAACCTCGCCTGCGGTCATTCTGTCCATACCTGAAACGGTGTAGAGCAGTGTGGACTTACCTGAGCCTGAGGGACCCATGATAGCAACCATTTCGCCCTCTTCTACCTTAAAGTTTACGTTCTTTAAAACGTTATTCTGTCTTTTGTTTGTAATATATGTTTTGCAAAGGTCTTTTACGTTAAGTACTGTATTCATAATAATTCTCCTTATCTTTTGTGAATGATTATTCTATATTGGAAGCGTCGCTTGACTTGATTGTGTTTGTGTAGATTGCTGTTGCAAATGCTGAGATAATTGTTACTGCTACGATTATAACAGGATAAAGTACAAAGATTTCAAATGGTACGATTTCATATCCAACTCCGCTTACTGCACCCATAATTCCCATTACAGGGTCGATTGCAAGCTTTGTGATAGGCATACATAGTGCTATAGCGAGCACAGATGCTATAACTGCTACCATTGCAAAGCGAAGTGTGTGATGCCAGATTACAGAGCGGTTTGAAAATCCTATTGCTTTCATAAGTGCGATTTCAGTTTTTTCGCTTGAGATGAATGAGCGTTCCATTAATACTGCAATTAACACAACGATAATAAGTGTGATGATAAGCACCATATTTTTTACTGAGCTTATTGTATCAGCTGCACCTGTTGAGTCTTTTACGAAATCATCGCAGTTGTATATGTGTTTTGTTTCATATATATGCTTGAGCTTTTCAATGCGGTTTTTACATTCGGCTTCGCTGATTTCGTCATCAAAATCAATCTGGAATGAGAAAGCATTTAATAAGTCAAGTTTTGATACATCAAAGTCTTCGTGAAGTCTGCCTACGTTACCGAGCTGGTTGAATGTCTGGAAAAGTGCTGTAATCATACATTCATATTCTTCGCCGTCGATAAGAAATGTTATTGTATCACCGACACCTACGTTAAGACGCTCGGCTATAAGAAGTGATAATGCGATTTCGTCTGCATTTTCAGGTGAAACACCTTCTGTGTATGTGTAGTTAGATGCATTTGTGTCAGGACAATACTGGAATATAACACCTGTCTTTGAGTCCTTTGTGAGGACTGTTGTGTTGTACATTGCTTCAACATGAACATTACCTGACATATCGTTATCGCTGAGTGTTTTCTCGATATCTTTGATAGTTTCGTTTAATAAGGTTTGTGAATCTGCATTTGTGCCGATAGCCTGAATTATTTCATCGGAAAGATTTACATAAACATCACTCTCTGTACAACCGAGTAAAAACAGAAGCTTGTCGCTGTTTAATGTGTTTGCTGTGTTTGCAAGAATCATTACAAGAAGCATAAGTATAGTGAATACAAATGTAACGATTGAATATTTCTTAGGTGCACTTACGATGTCATTAGCTGAAAGGAATGCAGTAGAATTAAGCTTGCTTTTTCTGAGGTGCATAATGCTTTTCTTTTTGAAACATTCACCTGTCTGACCGTTTCTTATTGCATCGATAGGAGTAAGCTTTTTGATTTTCTTTGTGCTTCTCCAACAGAAAAGCAGAGTTATAATGATTACTGCAAGACTGCAAAGAAGTGCAACAGGAATAGAGTTTTCGCTGTCGATATACATTGATGAGCTTACTGAGTTAAGCATCATTTCAGAGAACGGCATACTTACTGCAAATCCGATTGCTGAGCCGATAACTGTAATTGCAAAATACTTTGTGAGGTAGAGTGCTCTGATACTGCCGTTCTTTATACCTATGGCTTTCATAACACCGATTTCACGGAATTCTTCTGCGATTGTAAATCCTATTGTGTATTTAAGAACTATAAAGGAAATTACAATCAGGAATATACTTACGATAAGAAGTAAAGCCGCTACAATCATTGACATAATGTAGGTTGTTCTTATAGTGTCGTTATTTGCATTAAACAACACTCCGCTTTGTTCACCTAATATTCCTTCAATTTTCGAACAGTCGTCAGTGTTGATGTAGTAAGTACCGCCTCTGCGATTAAGTGCGTCTGTGTCGCTGTTGAGATATTCATAGTCATTATCATTTATGATGAATCTCGGATTACCCATAAAGTTTGAACCTAAGAAAGCATCTTTAGCTCTGCCTGCAAATTCAAATTCTTTTTTGGCATTGCCGATTATAAGTGTGAACTTATCTCCAATCTTGAGGTTTTGGTCACTTGCGAATACACCTGAAACATATGCTTTGCCTGATTCTACATCAGTGATTTTCTGATTATCAGGAGTAAAGTAATTTAGCTGAGCATTATCAATAGACATAATAATTGCAGCTCTGTTCAGATCGTTGCGAGTTTTGCCGTTGATTTCGATGTTTTTACCTGAGGTAAATAGTGATTCTTCTCTGCGATACTTACTTACGGATTCTAAATTATCAAGTGAGGTCTGCATTTGCTTACCGTCACCGTCAATAGCTAATACGTAATAATCAGCCATATTTGCTTTTTCAAAGAAGAAATCAAGTCCTGAAGTAACTGCGATAATATTATTCACACTGCTTGACATAAACATTGCAGAGAGGATAACAAAAATAAGCAAAATTACATTCATTGTTTTCTTTCGTTTTAAGTCTCGTTTGAGAATGTTTAGATACATTGTTGTGACTCCTTTTCTGTTTGAATTTCTTACGATAGTCACATTATAAAGCTTAAATTATTAAATAATCATTAAATATTATAAAGGACAGAAAGAAAATTTTCCAGTATATTCAAAGCTTGATAATTACAAAAAATAAAGGGCCTGTCGCAAAAAACAAGCGACAGCCCATTAAGAAAATACTTCAATTACTGTTTTGGAAACCGCCAGAAGATGACACGCAAGTCCCATAATATCTTCGCAGGTATCTATAAGCCGTGCGGTGTGCATAAGTGCATTTCGTGAAGCTTCGTTATCCCAAATTTTATCATTATCCTTGGCAAGCCATGCACCACCCATAGTTCCGTGGACTTTTTAGTTTTCAAAACTACCTGCTAAAAGCTCCTCTCTTAAAGCCTATATCTCGTCTGAGTCTGCCGTACTCATAGCCCGACTCGTAATATGTCAGGGCAAAATTGTCTACTGATTTTGATTTATTTTCAAATTCTCCTTTACTATACAGAAGAAGTGACAGGTTTTCCGTCTTTATCTAAGAGCACGGTCATTCCGCCTGAATAACCGCTCTGACGGAATATGTAATTAACTCCTGTTTCGTTATCTACCCGGATTTCTATAGTGGTTAAGCTCCCCTGAGAGTAAACCTTCTCAAATCTTTCGTTTTTTGCCACTATTGTCGCCTCTAAAATTTATATCTTATTTCTGTATTAATTTCGGGCAATGCCATCAGGCTAAACCCTCTAACATAAAAGTTCAGGAGTTTTTGTAATTTTGCTTTTTTACTTCTTAAGGTAATCAAGAATCGGCTTAATATATTTTATATCCGAAATATCATAAGATGACGACACCATTCTTATCTGCTCCAAATCAGCCTCTGTTTTATCTTTCTTTGCATTTAACATTTTAACAAATATTTTCATCATTGTCTTTGATGTTGCAGACATCTTCTCGTAATCAAGACCACCCGGGCAATAGAATAATTTAACATTTTTAAACTCATCTTCAGTAAAGCTGTTCGCAAGAAATTCATCAATCTCCGGATTTTCAATAGGACTTGCACCAACACAAAAAGCCACCAGCTTCTTATCGCTCCACTTTGAAATATTCTTCTTGAACCATTTGACTTTACTTATTGAGCCTGCAATAGCCCAACCACCAAAAACTATAGCATCATAGCTATCTAATTCGATTTTTTTAGCTTTGGCATATTCAATACATTCTGCATTTGTTTTTTCTGCTATCCACTGTGCATATCTTTTTGTAAAGCCTGTCTGTGAATTATAAATTACAATGGTTTTCATTTTTTAATCTCCTCATTAAGTAACTTCAAATTATCTTCCAGTTTTGATAAAAAGCAATAAGTGCTTCTTATCTGCTCGTCGGTTACGCCGTCATACAGCCTTTCAATAAATTCCGTTTCCTTTTTTCTGTACTTATCAGCTATCTGTTCAGACTTTTCAGTCAACACTACTGTGCGTTTTCTCTTATCAGTTTCACACGGAATAAGAGCAACAAAACCTTTTCTCTCTAAGCTTGTAAGTATTTCTTTTACATTTTGTCTGGAACACCCCATAACCTTTGCAAGGTCGTTTGCGGTAGGAGCAGTATCTTTGAATAGGTTCATACAAGCCATTAGAAAAAACTGCTTGCAGGTGATTTCCTCATAAAACGCATCTCCTGCTGTTTGCAATCTGTTATGAAACGCAAAGAAAAAACCGAATAATGCATATTTTGCATCCATCATATTTAACACATCTGTAGATTTCATCATAGCACCTCACTTATGCAATATATTGCATAAATATTATATAGTATCTTTTTTGCCTTGTCAAGACTCTCTTAATACCACCTTACAGGGTTCGTTCTATACCTCATCCGGTGCAAAATGACAAAATCGCCAAGCAGGACATAGCCCTTACTTGGCGATTAAAGTTTCCTAACGAAATTAAAAGTATGTCTGATGATGACCTTTTTGAGGTAGATTATTTCTTACACGAAGACCACGACATTTTTAATATTCTTGATGATGACGATGCAGACGGCTTTTGCCTTTTAATTCTTCTACGTCTTTTCTTACTGTGCCTGCTTTTTTCGCAGACACTTTTATGCTTTTTTCAAACTATAGATTCAGGACACGGAAAACATCTATCACAATATTGATGTTTAACAAATATTCTCTGTAAAAGACGAACCTACTGTGATATATTGTGTCGGAAATCTATTGCCGTTCGGACTATTAAAATATTTTGAAGTATTTTGACTTCAACACGGCAGTCGTGATTGATGCCTGTAACGGGACAGTAAGGATTACACCGATTGTACCGCAAAGTCCGCATACAATCTCGATAATGATTGAATTGTATCCCATTATCTGAAGATACGGCATTTCATATGAATAAATTGTCAATAACGTTGCTGTTGCTGAGCCTGTATAAGCAAGAATCAGTGTGTTTGACATTGTTCCCATCATATCGTGACCTACATTCATACCTGATTTAAAAAGTTCCTTTGAACTCAATCTTGGTGCTTTTTCGTGGATTTCATACATTGCCGCTACAACCGATACACTAACATCCATAACTGCACCGAGTGAAGAAATCAAAACGCCTGCATAAAGAATATTTGAAATGCTGAGCTGTGAGTTATTTGCAATATAAATCATTGACTCTACGTCCGACATATTGAAGCCTGTAAGATTTGAGGCAAGCCCGATAAGCATTGACAGGAAACCTGAAATTACTACACCGACGGTTGTGCCGATAATCGCACAGATTGTTTTGGTTGACCAGCCGTTTATGATATATATTGATGCAACAAGTATGACAACCGCAGTCAGAATTGCCGCAAGAATTCCGTCGACTCCCACATACAGTAATGGAACGTACATACAAACTATGCATACAAACGTAAAGACAAGCGCATACAAGGATGCTACACCCTTTTTTCCGCCTACAAGTATCAAACTCAGGGCAAATAAGCCCAACAGAATATATATCATTGAAGTTCTGTCATAGTTATATACCGAGCCGGTCAGTGTACCGTCTTTATCATATTGGAGAAGTGCAATAACCTTTGTACCTTCAACACAGTAAGCACCTCTCTGATATGTATTTGAATTGACAAGTTCACAACTTTCACCGCTATGCTCACCGCTTGTAATTGTTGCAAGTACCTTTTGCTGTCCTCCAAACGGTTGTCCGCCTGAATAGTCTTCTAAAATTTCGGTAATCTCAGCCTTGGCATATTTTGAATCCGTGTCAGGTTTAATGCTTGTTATTTTTACCTGTGTACTTCCGAAGATAATTACTGCAAGAAGAATCAGCGGAATCACTGCCTGTAACAAACGCTTTATAAACACCATTTGATTTTTCATAAATTTTAGTCCTCGTTTTTTTGTTTAATAAAATCGACAAACAGCCTTTGTGACATTATGAATAACATCACAAAGGCTTTTCTTATAATATTGTTGGCAAAATCAGAACACACAGGTTGTGCCCACTAATTTTGTATCGTAGTTATCTGCTACAAGATACTTCTGAATATATGTGGCATCCACTACAGATATTCTGCCGTCATCATTTACGTCTGTAAGCAACCTAACTTTTGTGTCAGCTTCAACCAAATTTATGCCGATTTTCTGAGTCAAAGTAGCGTCTGCAACCGTAATTGCACCGTCGAGGTTAGCGTCACCATATAGCTGTGGTGCAGGCTTGGTTGTAAATTCGTAAACACCTGTCTTTGCATAGCCTGTGTTTGAGTTTTCAACAACTGCATACCACGCATAATCTGTTTCGGCTTCAAGATTAGTTAAATCAAGTGTTGCCTTGCCTGTAGTTTTGTCAACTTCTGATTTACCGAGTTCTTCGTTTCTGCTAACATATGCTGAGAACTGATTTTCAAGAATACTCTGCTCGTCAACATTGAACTCAACATCAAGTAGCATCTTATCTACACCTGTTGCAGATGCACCTTCCTGATTTAATATATCGACTGTATCTGTGTCGAAGTAGTTGTAATCATCGAAATAAGGTGAATATGAGTTCATATAAATCTTGTTGTTGTCAAGGTCAAAGTAGAGGAATTTGATGTACTCACTACCGCCTTCAAAGCCTGACTGATAGTCTGTACAAATCTGGTAAACCGTTCTGTCGTTTACACCGTCGCCGTCATCATCAAACATTACACTTTCATAGGAAGAACCGTGATAGTGACCGTTGAGAACTGCAAATACGTTTTCATTCTTTGCAACGACTTCCTGCTGAATAAGCTCACCGAAGTAATCGAGGAAGGTGCCGTTACTCTGCTTTACATTTGTGTATGGGTGGAAGCAAAGGATTGCTTTTCTGTCGCTGTACTGTTGAAGAACATCATTCATCCAGTCGATTTCTTCCTGATAAATGTTCCAGCTCATATATATGATAACAAAATCCTGACCGTTCTCGCTGATCAAGTCATAGTGACCAAGGTTGTTCTGATATGAACCGCCGTATGTTTCCTGTGAAGTAAAACGTTCTTCGCTGAAGTAAGTATAGTAGTTATCATATTCTTCAAGACCTGCGGCTACATCGTGGTTACCGCCGAGTACACCGTAAGGCATTCCCGCATCGTCGAAAATCTTCATTGCTTCATCAGCATTTTCCCACTCGTAAAGCATATCATAATCGTCTACGATATCGCCTGTATGGATAACATACTTGATTTTCTTTTCTTCTGCATTGTCTACAATCCACTGATTCATATTGAGGAAGTGGTACTGATATTCCTCTGCGTAATACTGTGTATCTGTTTCCCATGCGAAGCAGAAGTCGTAATCCTCAGGAGCAGAGTTGCCGTCCCAATTTGCATTTGTATCAAGAGCACCGTCTGTTTCCGTCTCCAAATCAGGCAATGAAGAGTTTGCCGTACACTGAACAATGATTGTTGCTGTTCCGTCTATAACGTGGTTTTCAGCAATGAATGAAGCATTTTCAATTGAACCGTTTGCATCTGCTTTTGCAACTTTGTCCCACTTGCCGTTTACTGTGTTGAGGACGTACATTGTGCTTGCGTGTGTATCATCGCTGTTTGATGCCGTACCGTCCCAATTTGCAATAATCACGTTATCGTTTGCAACCTCGCCTACATTGACTGTGTACTGAATGTACGGAAGAATACCGCTTGAAGTGTTTGTTGTAACGTCTGCTGTGTCTACCTTTTCAGCCTTGTAGAATGTAGCCTGTGTGTCGGAAGCAGTATTGTCTACGGTGAGATAGAGAGACGCACTGTTGTCTGTAATATCTGTTGTGCCTGCATCTGTTACTGCGACAGATACATCGCTGATTGTAAATGTTGCTGTTTCTGTGGTATAGTTGCCGGCTTTATCTTCTGCATAAGCAACAAGTGTATGCTCACCCTCGCCGAGCTTGTAGGCTGTTGTCTCGTAAGGTGTTTCAATCATTTCTCCGTCGAGTGTGTAGATTACATCGCTTAATGTATTCTCTTCTGTAACCTGTGGGTTGAAAGTAATGTTACCTGTAAGGTCTGCACCGTTTTCTAAACCGAGTTCAATTACAGGAGCGTTGTTATCCACGATAAAAGTAACTTCCTTAGTGTTTGTGCCGTCAGTAACCTTTAATGTATGTTCACCGTCTGAGAGTGTTTTTGTGTCAATCTCTGCACCTACAGCCGTTACTTCAGTTGCAGGAATTGAGAAACTTACGTCCATATAAGGACTCTGTCCTGCTGAGTCACCTACTTTGTGAACTGCACTGTAATCAGTGCTTAAATTTGTCGCTGTGCTTGTTTCTGCGTTATCCGGACCGATTACAGTAGGATAATATGTATTGCCGTTTATAAGCTGCATAGCAAGCTGTGTAACTGTAAAATCCTCTCTGTTTGCGCTCGGAAGAAGATACTCGTCAACAGTGGTACCGTATGTACCTGCCCAGAAACGTAATGTTGTATCGTATGAATTAGTTTCTGCGTTATAGGTGAAGTAGCTGTTGTCAATGCGGATTGCCTGACCGTCAAGAGTTACATACTGCCACTTACCGATTGGAGTAATTTCTTCATTTTCTGTTGTGGTGATGTAGTTTTTGAAGTAGCTGTCTCTGCCGTCAGCGTGGAATGTGAAATAAGCACCGTCCTCAAGCATAGGAACTGTTGACTGCTTTACACCGTCAATGTAGATTTCGGAATTTGCATTGTCACCACCGTCATTTGCTGTGACCGACATTACTCCGCTGACTTCTTCACCATCGCTGATGTTTGTGCGGATACCGTCGAAAACATTCTGCTTGTTGATGTTTACTTTGTAGACTTCGCTCATTGTACTGCGGTATCTGTTGTCAGCACTTACATAGAACTCAACATAATCGTGATTGAAGAGTTCATCTGCTGAAATCTTGACTTCATATAAGTGAGGCACACGTCTGTTTGCTTCTGTTGAGCTGTACCAACTGCCATCTCCGTCAAATCTGTAATATGTTGTAATACCTGTTCGTGGAAGAACAGTTGAAGTTACATCAAAATAGAAATCAACTCTGATTTCTTCGCCCTGCACAATTGAGTCAGGCACTTCTTCTCCGTCCTGAAGTCTCAATGTAAGAGCTGAACCGTCATCCTGCTGGTATGTATACTGAGCAGGGTTTACTGTACCCATTGATGTGCCTGCATTTGCTGAATAAAGAAGCATTTCAGGACCTTCGGGATTAACTGCAAGAAGAGCCGACTTGTTGTTTTTGCAGTCAGTAGCACCTACCCACGCATAGGTTGAAACTGCTTCTTTTCTTCCGTCTTCCGAAAGCTTGTATATTCCGAATCCACGGTTTGTGTTACCTACACCGTTCTGATTTGTGAATATATACACGGCTACGTCATCACCTATACCGTAAGTGTTGCGTAAATCCTGTTCTGTAGGGAATATTGTGTAATCTGTAATATAGCTCTGCTTGTAAGACCAGATTACGGCAGTTCCGCCTGCAGGAATCACACAGCCTTCTGATGAACCGACGTGTGACTCTGACGTTTCATCATAATGGCATAACTGTATTACCTTACGCTGACCTTCTTTTATAAAATAAACTAACTGATATTCGTTATTCAGATCTATTTCATGGTCGGTTGTATTTACAACCTCAAGACACTCCATAACGTCTGTAGTTGTACCGTATGTACCGCTTCTGTCGCTGTCGTTTGGTCTTACTTCCGTAATATAAACACCTTCTGCATATGTTGCATCAGGTACTATTGTCTGAACAAGACCGTTAAGCTGACCTGAATAGATTTTACCTGCCGACGGCTCGTTAAGCTCTCTGTAAACGTGCATTTCACTGCCGAAATCAGGAACCTCAAGTTCTACGGAATAACCGTCTATAGTATCAACCTTATCAACAGGTGCAAAGGTTGATACCACTTTGCCGTCTGCTTTTGTCTTTAATGTAAATTCAGAAGAACCTGCTTTCCAGTTGACATCATTATTAACCTTGAGAACAACGGCATCTTCATCAACTCTCATTTCTTCTCTGAATTCTGCTTCTGTAGGACCGCCCTCTGCATTACGACAGTTCCACAACAAAATGCTCTGATTAGGTTCGATTATGATGTCACTGTTGCCGTTAACATCAGTAATGTTGAGTAAAGTGTCATTGTAGTAAACTTCATATGCCTCATTCAGATTAATAGATTCTTTATATGTGCTTGTAATTTCAAGAAACTCCATTAAGTCATCTGTGCTGTTATAAAGTCTGATACTTTCATAACCGTTTTTCTCTCTCGTATTATTTGCAACACTTCGGTCCACATCGTTCTGATAAATTTCTGTAAGCCAAAGACCTTCATTATTGAAGGTGAGACTCTCTGCGTCCGATGTTTCAGACGTTAATGCCGAAACACTGCCTGCAGTCTGACCAATCATAAGAACAGCCAGCAAGCCTGCAAGAATTTTCTTTCTTTTCATCAAATTTTCTCTTCCTTTCTTTGCATGGCACTTTTACTTCTGCCGTATTAAATGGTAACTCAGTACAGTAAAATTCCAATCAATCAGTTGTAAATTTTGGGTTTATTTTATGTAAAAAATTTAGTCAACAATTCAGGCAGACAGATTAATCTTTTCAAAACTTCTGTGCCCGAGCGTAAACGAGCAGTCTATAAAGTAAAAAGGCAGACAGGATATTAAATCCCGTCTGCCAAATGATTTTTTATTCAATTAAAATTCCTCATATTCAACGCTTCCGTCAGAATAGGTTATTACATAATAACCGTGACCTGAACCGTCGCAATCATAAACCGCCTGCTTGGAAACAACCTGCTTACCGCCCTGTGTTGCAGTCTGGTTTGACTGTGAGTTATTGCTGTTATTATTCTGCTGTGAAGTCTGTGAATTTTGTGCTGAACTGTTCTGAGTTGCTGTGCCGACTGTCACAATCTTATTGACAGGCTCTTTTGTAACCTTTTCACTGACTTTTTCCCTTGAAGCTTCCTTGCCGTCAACATACTTAACCTTATATGTTACCTCTTTTTCGCCCTTTGAGCCTTCCTGTGTAACCTGTGTTTCACCTGAACTAAGTGAACTGCTTTGCTTTTCCTCAGTCTCAAAATCAATACTTTCTTTTTTGACTTCTTCTTTGTACTCGACACGCTTTACGGTAATTTTCAAGCCGTCCTCAATCTTATCTTCAATCTTTGGTGAAACCTCATCGTTCTCGCCTAAAGTAATGTTCTGTTCAGCAAGAAAATCCTTTACTGTTGCAGCGTGAGTTTTATACTTGTTTGTTTTGCCGTCCGCTGTAAGACTTACTTCAACACTGTTGCTGAGGGTAATTTCCATACCGTCTTTGAGGTAAGCGTCCTTTTCAACGTCAAGTGCTACGCTGTCGTCAAGCGTGAAACCTGCCTCTTTAACAGCGTCCTCTACAGTTCCGCCCACAAGCTCAACTGTCTTTTCCTCATCGCCGTTCTTTACGGTAACCTTTGCATAACGCTTTACCGTAATTTCTGTTGCTTCTCCGAGTTTTTCGTCAGCTACAGGCTCTGTCTCGTCTTTTTCGCCCAGACTTATTCCTGCTTTTTCAAGTATTTCCTTTACTGTCATATCGGTGTTTGCATCTGACTCTGTTACAACACCTGCGTCATTTATCTTGACCTGTACATCCTTACCGCAGGCTGTCATACACAGCACCATACTGCACATTGCAATCACCAACGCAATAATACTTACTGCTGATACAGATTTCCTTTTCATATTAGCCTCTCCTTAATTTAAATTTCAACTTGCTGAATATCGGCTTTTTGACTTTCAGTGGCCGAAAATTCACTGCCGTTTTTTATAATTATACTCACATCAATCGAATCAGAGTTGAAGTATTCCGCAGGAATGTATGCCTGATAACAACAGTCGGAACTTTCATCTGAGGTTGTGAAAGCCTCAAAAGCTCTTGTCTTGTTGTCCTTGTCGTCAACAAGAACAATGAACTCGCTATTATCCTTGCATAATCCGCTGTCTACACTGCCTGTTACGCTGATGTACTGCATATTAACCTGTGAAATTTCCGCCTTGACATTCCACTCATTGTCAACTGACTTCTGCTCTGTAGGAATTGTCAGTTCCTTTGCAGGTATTACAGGCGGTGACTGAGCAAACCAAACTAAGTTACGCTCAGCAATTTCAAAAATAACCGTGTCACTCTGCTGTACTCCGACTTCAAGTGCCAGATTTACAGGGAATGTCTTTGTAAAATATGCCGAGTTGTAGGCATTGGCAAAGTAAGGCAAAAGTGCATTTCCGAACGAGTCACGGTACATATAAAGTCTGCCCGAGGCTTTGTCATTCTGAGTGGATATTATAGCCTCCTCAACACTCTTAGTAGGAGTAACGTATGAATAGGTCCGGTTGATATCGTATTCATAATTGTATTCAGGCTGTTGAGTTGAGGGGTAAATCATCTTTCCCAAGTCGCCGTAAAAATTCTTTGTTCTTGTAGCCTGAGCGTCGTCGTAATTGTCGTGCTCTTTATCCAGACTGTCAAGAATCTGATTATAGGCAAGCAATGCGCCCTTGTTGTTCCAATGCGAATCCTGCTCCAAATAAAGTACCTCATCAGAATTTTCAAGAGGTGTCAACAGGTCACAATAATTTAGCTTACTGTCCTCAAGCAACGACGTAAAATTCTTCAGGTTGCTGTCATCACTCTCCTTAACGCTGTAGTAATACGGCATATTTTCGGGATAGAGCGTATTTTTATTCGGCGCAACCGTAAACAGAAATTCAATATTATTTTGATTGAGATATTCCTGTGTAATCTCAAGATTATTCATTGTATTAAATATCGCACGTTGCGACATAAGGTTTTTTCCTAAATAATCATTGAGAGTTGAAGAATAGTAAAGCCAATTGTTTTCGCCTACTATAACAGAATTGAGGTTTGATGTACCAAAAACGTTTGACTGAATTTCAGCGTCAGCAGAGATTATCTGCGGTCTGAATGCATAGTGAGTTGAAAAATAATCTCCAAGTTCCTGCACATATTGTTCATTAAATCCCCCGTCTTTCAAAGTTACCGACGGAAGTGTTGTTTGCTGTTCATTGCCCACAGATTCGTTACTCGGAGCAAAAGCCATTCCTGCAAAGGGCACAACACAAATTCCCAGACAGGCGGCTGTAAAAATTACCGAAAATATTTTCTTGTTCATACTGCCACCCCTTAAAATCTGAAATAAATAAACGGATTGTAGGAGGTGCCCGACAATCTGATTACACACCAAAGCAACAGTGCAAAAGCAAGAACATACAGCACAACCTGAGCAATACTTTGCTTTTTACTAAGTGTTGAACCGTTTACTCTTAATCTGTTCGCAATAGGCTTAATAGGAGCACAACCTATGATTGCCGCTGCAAACATAACGATAAACCACGGGGTAAGCTGAGTGAGTGCAAGAGAAAGCGAGTTATCCGTGATATTGAAGCCACAAAACATATTGCCGATAAAATCAAATCCCTGTGATATTGTGTCGGCTCTGAAAAGCACAAAGCCAACTGTTACTGCAAGCAATGTGTAAATATGATTGATTCCTTTCGGAAGTTTGCCGAGACGAGGTACAAATTCCTCAAGCAAGAGGAAAACTCCGTGATACACTCCCCAGAGTACAAATGTCCAGTTTGCACCGTGCCACAGACCTGTGCAGAAAAATACAATCATTCGGTTTATAACAGTTCTCATACGGCCCTTGCGGTTACCGCCTAACGGTATATAGAGATACTCCTTGAACCAGGTTGAAAGCGAAATGTGCCACTTTCTCCAGAAGTCCTGCACACTTACTGCACCGTAAGGATAGTTGAAGTTTTCCTTGAAATCAAAGCCGAACATTTTTCCGAGTCCGATTGCCATATCGGAATATCCGGAAAAATCATAGTAAATCTGGAACAGATATGACAATGCGCCCAGCCAGGCAGTCAATATTGAAGCATAACCTTCGCCTGCCGAAAAAATAATGTCGGCAGTCTGTCCCATTGTGTTTGCAATCAACACTTTTTTTGCAAGTCCACAGATAAAACGTCTCAAACCTTCAGCGATTTTTTCAACGCTCTGTTCTCTTGACTCAATCTGATCATTTATATCCCTGTACTTTACTATAGGACCTGCTATAAGCTGAGGGAAGAACGTTATGTAAAGCAAAACGTAGAAGAAATTCTTCTGTGGGTTAACAGTTTTGCGGTATACATCAATTACATAGGACAATGCCTGAAATGTAAAGAATGAAATTCCTATGGGTAAATCAATTTGCGGAACAGGAATTGAAAGCCCTGCAACCGCATTAATTGATTCAATAAAGAATGATGAATACTTGAATACGGCAAGCATTCCCAAATTTATAATTACCGCTGCAACAAGAACAGCTTTACCTTTTGTTTTTGACGTAACAAGCCGTGCACAGATATAATTTAACAGCGAACTGAATATCATCAGCAAAACATAAACAGGTTCTCCGTAGGCATAGAATACCAGACTTGCCACAATTAAAAGTCCGTTTCTGAACTTTAGCGACGGTACTAATGTGTAAATTAAAAATACCGTCGGCAGAAAAATGCACAGAAACACTAATGAACTAAAGACCATTTTCTCTCTCCGCTATAAGTGAATTTTAGGTAACACCGCATAATTATGGTGTGTGGCGTTACATTTACTAAATCTTGACATGCATCCAAGAATATCCTGCTGAAATGGCAGCTTTATAATTCACATCTGTTTTTGCATTATAGCTGAGTGCATAATAGCTGTAAACAAAATGATGTCTGCTCCACTCAGGGTCATATACCAAGCCATCAATTTCAGCCCAACCGTGGCCTCCGCTATGACAACAATAAACATTTTCGTATCCTATAGCCTTTGCCATATACGCAAATGCAGCCCCATAACTAAAGCAGTTACCTGCTCCGTTCACAAACATATCATTTGCATAGATAACAGGCCAGTCATTGCCCTTGTAGTGCGGGATTCTCGGATTCAATTCTGTATATGCGCTTTTGACATAATCAAAGCACACCTTTAATTTTTGTGACTTAGTCATACTGCTGTCAGTAATCTTTGCAACTATCTTCAACGCTCTGAACAGTGTTCTGTCGGATTCTGTTGAAACCTTAGTCGCTTTGCCCTGCATTACATTCCAGTCGTAACCGCCCTGTGTTACTCCGTTGCTGTAAGTAAAATCAATTTTACCGTTCTTGTCTGCATAGTAATAGCCGTCTTTAGCTGAACCGACTATACCATTTTTCTCTAAAACACCTGATGAATTGTAATAATATTTATTTCCGTTTATTGTCTGTAAACCTGCACGGAAAAGTCCGTTATTAAAAGAATATTTATTGCTTCCGACGGTAATCGTTCCGTTTGCAAGACTTCCGTTGTAATAGTATTTTGTATCGGCAATATACGAACTGATAAGATTGCCGTTTGCATCAAGGCAACGCAGTGTATAAGTATATACATTATCTGATTTAGCAGAAGTATCAACATATGAATTGCCCAAGGTTATGTCAGCAAGTACACTCCAGGAAGCTCCTACTGTCTTTCTGTACAGTCTATAGCCTGATACACCTTCAACAGCTTTCCACTCAATCAGATTTCCATTGCTTGCCTTTGAAACACTTGAAATTGACGGTGGTGCAAGGAAAAGGTTTGATGTTCCCGCTTTATCATAACCGCTTACAAAGTTACCCTTGCTGTCAAGACATCTCACAGTGTAGGTGTATGTTGTGCCTGTTGTCAAC
>JBGUUJ010000171.1:0-3267 GCA_045133455.1 Ruminococcus sp. | reverse complement strand
AAAAACCGCTACGAGCCTCGTTCTGCTATTAGCGGTATATTGAAACGCAATTTATTTGATACGAACACTTTAGCGAAGTTTATTCGCTATTTCATTTCTGTTATTTCTATTTCAGAATTATTACAAAATTAGATTCACGTGATGGACTATTTTATAATTTACTCGGTGATATTTATGAAATTGAGAATAAGAGATTTACGGGAGGACAACGACCTCACGCAAAAGCAGATTTCTGAAATTCTGCTGTGCGACCAATCGCTGTACTCCAAATATGAACGTGGCGAGCGTGAAATTCCGCTTACTCTGCTTATCAAGCTTGCGGACTATTACAAAACTAACCTTGATTACCTCGTTTATCGTTCGGACAAATCGCAAATGATATAATCTGTAGGTACGTCAGCTATTGCCTGAACCTTAAATTAATTCTAAACTTAAACGCTTCACAAACCGTTATGGTCTGTGAAGCGTTTCGATTATGCTACATTAGTTTCATAATCTCTTAAAACAAATCAAAAAAACTGTAACAGATTTTGAAATTCGCAATAGTATGTAGTGTAAACGAAAGGAGGCAAAAACGTATGTGTAACTTTTTCGGTAACGGCAACAACAACTGCTGCACTTGGATTATCCTTCTCATCATCATCTTCAGCTGCTGCGGTAACAACGGTTGCAACGATAACAACAGCTGCGGTTGCGGTTGCTAATTAAAGCGGGCGCATCTCATCCCACCCGACAATGATCGGGCAATTTCCTAAAGTTTAAAAGCGAGTGCCTCGCACGCCACCCGAGCGTAACCGAGCAATTTCCTAAGTTTAAAGAAACAGGCAGGCTTCAGATGAAGTCTGCCTGTCGGATTTTAATATTCAAATTCAGGAATATATTTTTTAAGAGTCGGCAACATTCCGATTTTGTCGGGTGTATGAGGCGGTAACTGCCAGAAATCGTGCGCACAATATGTGTTTCCTTCGATAATTGCAGGACCGTTCGGTGTGATTGCAACGTCCCAGCCTACATATCTGATTTCAGGCACTACTGTTGCTGCCTTGAGACACATTTCAACGGCTTCCTTTACAAACGGCAACTGATAACCCTGAAGTTTGACGTGTGTGTCAGGGTGCTCTTCATAGATAATACCTTTTGTTGTATCTCCCGAATGTGCAGGAAACTTTATCTTACCTGTCTCGATGTCAACCGGCGTGAAAAGACAGTTGTTGTCAATTACGCTTCCGCCGAGTCCCATTTTCTGAACAATATACACGCAATGCGGTACTTTCTGGGCATCAAGAACTGTAATAATTCTCATACTGTTGACCGCATTTGAATAGAGCTTGCTCATTGCGGGGTGCTGAACAATATTTTCTTCAATTGTACAGAAACCCTTCTCTGTAAGATAATCGTAGAGGTCATCGAGATTTTCATAGTCGCTTACTTTGATTCTCTCGCAACCGATACCACATTCCTTGTCCTGAAGTTTGCAGAAAACATACTCCTTTGTTGAGAGGAATTTCTTCACCTCGTCCTTTGTGGCACTCTCCATTCTGACGAATTCTCTGCCGATATAGTCTTTATAAAGCTCGTTGAACTCGTCCTTGTTCTCGAGAAAATGTGCGTAATCGTAGTTGTTCATAAAAGTATTAAACTTTTTGCTGATAAGACGTGTGACAAAAGTCTTGCGCTGTTCCTTGTTGAGATTGTAGAAAGCAAAAATCTGGTAATCGTAATAACCTGCACCGTATCTCTTCGCACACCAAAGCATATCAAAGAAAATCTTTACGCTGTTCTTGCCTGATTTTTCGTGCACAGCCTTGATTGCTGTCTTCATTTTTCCGAAACTTGCGTGTGCAAGCACCTTGAATATGTATCCCTTTTCCGCCATTTTACTACTCCCTTATTTTCATTAATTTCCTATAAATATTAATACTCGTAAATTCTCGGAACTCGTTTTGAAATTCCGCATACTATTTCATCAACATTTCCGTCAAGCAAATCAGCCATCCACAGCACGCTGAGCTTTTCATTGAGAAGCTCAACCGTGTCTCCACGTTTGACATCATCAATATCCGTAACATCAACCATAAACTGATCCATACATACCCTTCCGATTATCGGAGCTTCCTTACCGTTTATCATAACCTTGCCGACATTTGAAAGATGTCGGCTGTAGCCGTCGGCAAAACCAACAGGAATTGTCGCAATTTTTGTGGGACGCTTTGTCACGAAAGTTCCGCCGTAACCGACTTCTGTTCCTACGGGTACTTCCTTGACCATTACAACATAAGAGTACCAGCTCATTACCTGACGAAAATCTTCTTTCGCCCAATCCTCTTCATCAATCGGGCAAAGTCCGAAGAGAATGTCACCTGCTCTGACTGCGTCAAGCTGTGCTTCAGGTCTGAGAAGTATTGCAGGGCTGTTTGCAACGTGTTTACAGGGAATTTCTATCCCCGCTTTCTCAAGCTTGTCAACCATTTCAAGGTAGAGATTATATTGTTTCTTTGCGCTTTCTCCGTCCTTTTCGTCAGCTCTTGAGAAATGAGTGAATGCGCCTGTAATTTTAAGATTTTCCATTTCGCTGATTTTCTTTATCACGGGAATTGCACTGTCATCGGCAGGAAAACCTATTCTGCTCATACCTGTGTCGATTTTGATGTGTATGGGCTGTACAACTCCGCTCCACTTTGCAAGAAGATTGAGCTTTTCAGCCGTATCAAGAGAAAAAATCGTCGGAGTAAGGTTGTACTTTATGAGATTTTCAAGCTGTCCGTCACAAGTGTCACCGAGAAGAAGTATCGGCTCGACTGCGCCTGCTTCTCTGAGGGACGCTCCCTCTTCCCACACAGCTACGGCATATCTTTCAACACCGCATTTCTTGAGAGTGGAATATATTCCCTTTTCACCGTGACCATATCCGTCACCCTTGAGAACAGCCATTATTTCTACACCGTCATCAAGTCTTTTTCGGATATTTTTTATATTATGCTCAAGTGAACGCAGATTAACCACTGCTTCAGTTCTCTGCACTAATTTTCTCAAGATAATGCCTTCTTTCAGACTGATTTCGACAAGTTATTATATCATATGTTTTCATATTTTACAACACAATATAGTTTATTACATAAAAGATTCTGTAGGATTACAATAGATGTGTTACACAAAGAAAGATAAAGCAGACCGTCGCTCTTGACAAATGAAATAAAAATGCAAAAACAAGCGAGCCGACAGCGAGAAACTCAAGAACAAATAGTTAAGAGAAGCTGTCAGAAGAAA
>JBGUUJ010000170.1:0-3008 GCA_045133455.1 Ruminococcus sp. | reverse complement strand
TGAGGCATTCAGCTTGGCAGTACTAATAGGTCGAGGGCTTGACCACAAGATTTCTTTGGTCAGCTACGTAGTATTTACTTTAACCCTTATCGAATTAACTTATCTTCTCTCTATCAGCTACTCTTTATTCAGTTTTCAGGGTGTTTACCCTTTTATATACACCGAGATGCAAGTTAAAGCTTAATCGGTGAGTTCTTTGAGTTTACAGCACTGTTTTGCAGTGCTTTTTTATTTTATAGGAAACTGCTCGGTTGCGCTCGGGCGCAGAAGTTTTGAAAAGATTAAGCTGTCTGCAGCAAATGCGTGCGAGGCACTCGTTTTTTATTTAACCCTCCTTGACCGATATGGCAAGGAGGGCATTTTTTGATTATAGTTGAAACCTTTCCCGTATTTGCAAAGTGTTATAGGTGAAAGAGGTGATATTGTGAATGATTTTTTGTGCACAGATGATTTTATCACGAAAACCGTAGAGCTGTATTCTGATATGATGTATAGGGTTGCGCTGAATATTACAAAAAACAACGACGATGCGTTTGATGTCTGTCAGGATGTGTTTGTGCGATTGATTAGAAGTAAACATAAAATAAAAAGCAAAGAACACCTGAAAGCGTGGCTATTGCGTGCAACGGTCAACTGCTCAAAGAGTTTATGCAAGCAAGCTTACAAAAGACATTATGCGTCTGCTGATGAGTTGAACAATCATATAATTTGTGACTGCAACGAAAAATCTGAATTGTTTGACGCAGTAATGAGCCTACCTGACAAATACAGCACGGTTATTCACCTGTTTTATTATGAGGATCTGAAGATTGAACAAATTGCAGGTGTTTTAAAAATCACAAAATCTGCCGTGAAGTCAAGGCTTCACCGAGGCAGGGAACAACTCAAGCAAATACTTGAAAGGGAGATTTGATATGACTGAAAATTTTGAATTCAACAAGAATAGGTATATAAATTTTGCTGACAAAATTAAGCTCAGCGATATGCAAAAAAATATTTTAATATCTCAAATGGAGATTGCAAACAGTACCCTGAACGAAACTGATAAGAGCGAGAAAAAACTTAATACTTATTATAATATATGGCTTAGGGTCGTTGCGGCTGTTTTTGCATTTACTGTTATCGGGGCAGCTGTATACTTTTTGGGTGATTTCGGACAAAGAGAAAATTCGTTTATGATTACTGCAAGTGCTGCTGAGATAGAATTAGGTACCTCTGAAATCAAACTTGCTTCAGGGGAAATAGTAACAGATTTTTCAATGCGTATATTTTCAGACGAAAGTGTTGAACCATATTTGAATGAATACGGAAAGCAAGATTTGTTTCAGAGTTTTGTTATAACCGAACTGACTATCGAGGGGGAAAATATTGAATCGGTAACCTTTGATACAAACAAAAATTCAACATATTTTAATATTTATACAGATAATTACAATAATGAGTTTGAAGATATTCAACCGCTTACCCATTCACAATATGCTGTGGAAGAATTTGAGAAACATTATGACGGTTTTTCCGGGTATGTGTGTGACGGATTTACCTGTCAGAATATTTATGACAGCAAGGAAATCAATCTTGACAATAAAATCTCATTGATGATTGAATCTGACTATGATGACGGTGAAATTTCGGAGTGGATGAATATAGTAAGTGAGTGCATTGAAAAACGAGAAAAGTATCAGCAAATGTATGCTCCTGAAGATAAAATAAACGGAAGTCATTTTGTAACTGAAGAAGAAATTGCTAATGATGAAAAAACGGAAGAATATGTGGAAAAGATAGTCCAAAAAACTCTTGACGGTGCTACTATTGATATCACTGTAAAATTTACTGATGGTACTAAACAGACAAAAACTCTTGTGCTCGGCTATGATAACAGCGGTGAAGAGTCATTTTTAACAGCAAAAACAGCTTAATCAGACGGGGCGGAGAAATCTGCCCTCGTTTGTCTTTTTAGCAGATTTATGGTATCATAGTTTTGTGACTAACATAATTTATTTTCGGGGTGCTGATATGATAAAAGGTGCAGTATTTGATATGGACGGGCTGATGTTTGACAGTGAACGTCTTGTCTATGAGAATTGGCAGAAGATTATGGATGAGGAAGGCTATGACTACAGCCTTGATATTTTCAAAAATACAATCGGCTTGCGAATGGACAAATCAGAGCAGTATTATGTAAGTTTGTACGGTGACAGCTTTGATTATAAAACGCTCAAGCAGAGAAGCAGGGATATGTTTTTTGACAGAATAGCCAAAGAGGGTGTGCCGATAAAGAAAGGTCTTTTTGAGCTACTTGACTTTCTGAAAGAAAATGACATAAAAATCGCTCTTGCAACGTCAACTTCAACCGATTCGGCGACGAAGATGATTGAAAAAGCAGGCGTGTATAATTATTTTGACGCTCTTGTGTGCGGTGATGACGTGACCAACGGCAAGCCTCATCCGGAGGTTTTTCTGAAAGCCGCTGAAAAGCTTGGCTTGAAGCCTGAGGATTGCATTGCATACGAGGATAGCATAAACGGTATAAAATCAGCACATTCGGCTGAAATGACAACCGTAATGGTGCCCGATTATCTTCAGCCGACAGATGAAATAAAGCCGATGATTGATTGTTTGTGCGATGATTTATTGCAGTCTGTTGAGTTTGTAAAGCGTATTATTTTGCTCTGATGATTTATAGTGATGAGTTTGTCGTTCTGCACAGCGTTAAAACCATTAGTAAAAAAGTCAAATAACAATAAATCGGTGTCGAAAACTTGATAAAAAACTGACAAAAACACTTTACAAACCCTCGCTAAAGTGATAAAATCTAAGGTGATACAGTAGGTATCTATTATACATACAATTGCGACGTTTTTTCCTTATGTCGCTTTGATAATTAAAGGAGGACAATTCCAATGGCAAGAAAAATGAAAACCATGGATGGTAACAGCGCTGTCGCACACGTTTCCTATGCGTTTACAGACGTTGCAGCTATCTATCCTATTACACCTTCTTCAGTAATG
>JBGUUJ010000169.1:0-4494 GCA_045133455.1 Ruminococcus sp. | reverse complement strand
ACACCAAATGTCATTATAAGCGATGACATAAAACGTGAACTGAAAACAACTGCACCTGCTCGCAAAGGTTGTTTCGGTATTTCCTTACTTATAACACTTAAAAACATCCGTTTTGAAAAATTGAAAGCAGATGATGAAAACAGTACGAGGGCAATGCAGAACAAAAATGTTCCGGGGAGTAAAATAAGCAGGTAAAATCCGATTCCCGCAAGCGACTCACTGATAAACAGATATCCTGCCGTGAGTCCTGTACCAAAGCCTTTGAAAAAAATTACAAAAGGCAAAAATGGTATTCCCCACGGGGCAAGTCCGAGCAGATATACGGAAATAAGAAATATAAAGTCTGACGCAAGACAAGCGCAAAATGTACCTGCAAAATTCTGCGTTAGCCTTGCATCAAGATTAGTTGTGAAAAGAAAATCGAGTGACTCAAGCATTGAAGTATCGGCATTTTCAGCATAAACAGAACCTGTTGCAAGTCCTGCAAAAAGCAGAAGTACAAACATTGCTCTTACACCGTATCGTTTGAAGAAATATCGGATATCGCTGACGGTTATTCTTTTGATACCTCTCCTGCCAAAGTGGGATTTATTGAACGAGAATACTACACCTTTCATAAATACATTCCTTTCGTTTTACGGTTGTCCCATTAAAACTTATGCAGAATGTTTTTATTTTATGAAATTTATTTGCCGAGTTCCTCTGCTCTGTTGGTACAAGCCTCCATTGCATCCTGAATTGCTTCACAGAAGCCATGCTCTCTGAGCTTGTTAAGTGCTTCTATTGTTGTTCCTCCCTTTGAACTTACTTTTTCGATAAGAACATCTGCGCTGTCACCGCTTTCTCTGAGCATTGCAGCAGAGCCTTCGAGAGTTGCACACACGAGATTCATTGCTTTGTCATAGTCTATCCCTTTGCTCTGTGCGTAATCAGCCATTGCTTTTGCGAAAAGATAGATATATGCAGGGCTGCTTCCGTTTACAGAGATTATCTCATTCATATGTTCTTCTGTGATGTATTCACATACACCACTGCCTGCAAACATATCATATACTATCTGCTTATCCTCATTGCTGATGTTGTCGGACGGACAAAGTGCTGATGCACCTTTTTTTAGAAGTAACGGTGTATTCGGCATTACACGAACTACAGGACATTTGCATCCGAGACCGCTCTGAACATAATTGATTGAAATACCAGCTGCAATTGAAACAAAAGTTTTGTCTTCACTTACTACATCTCTGATTGACTCAAGTACCTCTGCATAATTTTGAGGCTTTATTGCAAGAACCGTGATGTCACTTTTTATGACTACATCTTCACCACTGTTGCACACATTTATGCCGTTACTGCGCATTTCATTGCACTTATCTTCGCTGACATCAAATATATTTATAAAATCAGCCCTGCCATTGTTCTGCGCCATGAGACCTTTGATAATTGCTGTAGCCATATTTCCTGCGCCGATAAAACCTATTTTTTTCATTTATTTACCTTCTTTGAATAATAATTATATACCAAAGCCTGAATTTACTTTGCATGTAAAATCAAAGCCCTTCTTATTATACTGTCCGTCACGGGCATAATCTCCGTAGAAGAACACTTCTGCTTCATCAACCCTTCTGTAGAGAAGTCCCCAGTAACAGGAGCCTGCTGCATGATGATACTGCAGAAAATTACTTATAAAGCTCTGCTTATTTACATTGTTGAGGTCTCTTGTACCTCCCGAAACTGAAGCATAAGACTTGTAGATATATCCTGTTGTACCGTTTGAAAGCTTAATTTTGTACCAGTTTGAATTGTAAATTTTACCGTCTACGAATGTAAACTTGGTGTTCTTTGACATACAGGTAAGAACTGAATAACCTGTTCCTGCTCCGCTTCGTAAGTTTACGCTGTCAGAGTTTACATATCCGCTTGCGCCTGATTTTACAGATGCACTTGAACCTGTGTTAAGAAGAACTGACTGTAAATCTGAATCGTTATATATTGCACTTGCACCTACATTGTATGTAAAGCAGACAAGAGCATCAAACTGTTTCTGATTGAACTTAACTCCGTTATCTATAAGGAACGAATTTGTTCTGGTAGTATATCCGCCCTTATTGACGGTCTGGCAAAGATATGCATAAGCCTCATTCTTTGTAAGATTATTGTAAAACTGCTCGTTAGTTGTAACGACTTTGCCATACCCGAGCGTAGGGTCAGATGTAATATAGTCTGCTGTTACACTGCTGAGGAAGCCCTCATAATTTGCAATTAAGTTGATTACATCATCACTTGCTCTTCTCTCGGCACATACCGTAGTGGTAGTATCAGTTGATGAGGTTACGAAAACTTCACCTTCGCCGTTACCTGATGTGGTAAGATAATCAGTTGAAGTCTTGTATTTAGCATATGCTTTTACAGTCCATTTGCCTGAAGTTGTAAGTTTCTTGCTTCCTGACCAGATGTATGTATCGCCGTCTTTTACTTTGCTCGTGGCATTGACTGTGTAGGAAGTTGAACCGTTTGAAACTACAAAACGCACTGCGCTTCTGTCAGTATCAGTGATTGCTTTGAAAGTTACTGTTGAATTCTTCGGCGCTGAGTTCGGAGATGCATAAACAAATCTTATGTTATCCCTACCGACTACTTTGATTAAGCAGGTCGCCGCACCGCTTGAAGTATAGGCTGTAATTGTTACATAACCGTTTGCTTTTGTATCAACAATACCGTTCTTTACTGTAGCTATTGATGTATTTGAAGATTTCCAGCTTACTCCGCTTGTTGTTGACTTGAGAAGAACTGATTTACCTCTTCTCATATTATTGATTGAAGTGCTTGAAATATTTACCGATGAACCTGACTTTACTGTAATTGAACAAGATGCAGACAATGAACCGGATGTGGCTTTGATAGTGGTTGTACCGCTTTTCTTTGCTGTTACAACGCCGTTTGAATCAACTGTTGCAACAGATGTGTTTGAACTGTTCCATTTGATAGAGCTTGCACCTGACGCAGTTAACGCATACTTGTTGCCGACATAGATAGTTTCCGACGTATCAGATAGCTTGAGACCTGTACCGGCACTTGAACCTGAATCATCAGTATTTTCCGATGAAGTCGCATTCTTAGTTGCATAGCTATAGTAAATATAGCCTGTTTTACCATTTGACAGCTTAATGTTATACCAGCTTGAATTATAAAGCTTTGTGCTGATGAATGTAAAAGTTGTATTTTTACTCATACAGGTCACAACTGAATAGCTTGTACCTGCACCGCTTCTCAGATTTACGTTATCTGAATTAACATAACCTGCAGTGGAAGTTACAGAGCCACTGTCACCTGAACTTGAGGAATTAATCTTTACATAATCCTTATGCACATAACCTGATTTGCCATTCGACAGCTTGATATTATACCAATTTGTGTTATAAAGCTTCGTGCTCACAAGAGTAAACGCAGTGTTTTTATTCATAGATGTTACTATCGAATAACTTGTTCCTGCACCTGAACGAAGATTTACAGCATTACCGGTTATATAACCGCTTGATGAGGATGTTGTTGTGCTGTCGCCAGATTTTGATGACAAAGTAGCGTAAGTCTTATAAATATATCCGGTAGTACCGTTTGAGAGCTTTATCTTATACCAATTTGAATTATAAAGTTTGCCGTCAACATATGTAAACTTAGTATTTTTACTCATACAGGTTACTACAGAATAGTTCGTACCTGCCCCCCTTCTTAAATTTACATAGTTATCATTTACATAACCGCTTGCATTTGCAGTAGGTGAAGAACTCGCAGCCTGAAGCAAATTCGTTCCCACTGTTGCAACAAAGTCACTTGCAAGTGTGTCGGAATCCTGAATTTCAGTCTGTTCAGCTACAGTTTCGGATTCCTTTTCCGCAGCATTTACGCTCATTGATGAAGCTACTACGAGAAATACAGAACCTATCAATGTTACTGCAAGAACAACACATAGTATTCGCACAAACATCTTCTGTTTCACAATATCACCTGTTTCCTTTTCAAAATTTTCAAAACTTCTTTTATGTATTCACTGATTAGTTAACAAAAGGTTATTTCTTATGGTATATTATAACATATATTTTTCTTTATTGCAATTATGGTGTGTTATTTTTTGCCGAATATCTTCCCTCTGAGTCGAACTACATAATGTCCTACAAATACGGTCACTGCAAAATCATAGAACAAAAAGAACACATTGCCTGCTGCAAGAAACACAAATGGAACATAAACTCCAAAAATTGTGAATTCTTCAGCAGGAATTGACAGCAAAGACATTGCTATAAAGAATGAACCTATTGCAGCTATGTTAAACAACACAAATTTTAGAATATACTGAACTGCTCTGTTTTTAAGATGTTTTTCTATTGCACCCTTAAAAATCGGATAATAACCGAACAGTGCTATAAAATAAAGTACTGCTTCTTTGTCTCCTGCAAGAAAAACTGAAAGAACTGAGACTACTGCAAATACGCCAAGTGC
>JBGUUJ010000168.1:0-8575 GCA_045133455.1 Ruminococcus sp. | reverse complement strand
CTGTTGTATCCGGAACTGTTGTGTCTGGTTCTGTTGTATCTGGAACTGTTGTGTCTGGTTCTGTTGTATCTGGAACTGTTGTATCTGGTTCTGTTGTATCTGGAACTGTTGTGTCTGGTTCTGTTGTGTCTGGAACTGTTGTGTCTGGTTCTGTTGTATCTGGAACTGTTGTGTCTGGTTCTGTTGTATCTGGAACTGTCGTGTCTGGTTCTACAGGACCTGATGGCTTGCCTTCTGTGATAACTGTATCCTTAGATACTTCAATATCAGTATTAGTAATTACACCAGCAGCTACAAGAACATCTTCCTGAGCTTCGTCTGATGAACCTTCAGCGTTAGCAACTGAAACAGCGAGATCTTCAACTAAGAGATCTACTGTTGTATCACCAGCAGTCTTAACTTCAAATACAGCCTGAACAAATGCAACGCCGTCAGCGATTTCGTAGAGGTTGATGTCTGAAGCACTACCGTTTACTACACCAGCAACGTCTGTCTTGTATAAGTCACCATTTGTTGCAAATGGCATATCTACTGAATCAAGAGCAAGAACTGCTGTATCGTATGTGAGTGTCCACTGTGTATTAAGGAGGTCCTTAGCACAGTCGAAGTAGTAAGATACTGTTACATACTGTGTACCGTCAACAACTTCGATTGTCTTAGCTGCTTCTGGTAAGTAGTTAGATGTTGCCTTGATATTGAGAACAGAAGCAGGAACTGTTGTTTCAGGAACTGTTGTCTCTGGAACTGTTGTCTCTGGAACTGTTGTTTCTGGAACTGTTGTTTCAGGTACTGTTGTCTCTGGAACTGTTGTCTCTGGAACTGTTGTTTCAGGTACTGTTGTTTCTGGCTCTACAGGAGTCTTATCTTCGATTGATACTACGAACTTAGCGCCAGACTTAGCAGCATAGTTGAACTCTGAAAGGTCAATTGTAAATGTTACATCTGAATACTCGTATTCCTCAGGAATTACAAGTGTGATGTCACTTCCGTTGTAAACAGCCTCTGAAACTACATCTGAAGCTTCGAATACACCGCCCCAGCTGTCAGCCCAGCCACCGTTTGCAGCGAACTTAAATACATAGTTGTCGAACCACTCAAGATTCTCAAGCTTGAACTGATATACACCTGATGTAATCTCAGTCATCTTGTTTTCTTCTGCAGCAGGATTCCAGTTAGCACCGTTAAGCCAGTCACCGTCACCGTTACCAACTACATACATTGCTTCGATTTCGAGATCTGTTACCATCTGAACGCCGTCACCAGTTACAGTGATTTCGCCTGTTGCAGGGTTGTATGTTACTGTTACGTCACACTCTGAAGATACGTTGAATGTGATGTTGTTACCTGTTGCATCGCCAATCCAGTTCTGTGTACCGTCAGCAAGGTTTTCTACAACCTTAATCTGATATGGTGCATCTTCTGTTGGAGCAACGTCTGAGAATGTGAGTGTGTAAACGTCACCGTCTTTTACCATAACGTTTTCAGGTGCGATTGTTGGGTCGCCCTTCCACTCATAACCTGTGAAGTCTGTTGTACCAGCTACTACATATACAGCATCGTCAACCGGTGTTGGAACTGTTGTTTCAGGCTCTGTTGCAATTGGCTCTGTTGTTGCTGGAACTGTTGTCTCTGGAACTGTTGTTTCAGGTTCTGTTGGTTCCGGCTTAACTGTTGTCTCAGGAACTGTTGTTTCAGGAGCTACTGTTGTTTCAGGAGCTACTGTTTCAACAGGGTTTGTAGCTGTTTCATCGTACATACCTGAGTAAACAACAGTTTCAAGTGTCATAGGAACATTGCATGACTCATTGATAACACCGAAGTCTACAACTACTTCTTCCTCAGAAGGATCTTCAGCCATTGTATCCCAGTCAAAGAGTGAAACTGTGAATACGTCCATGTAGAAGTCGACTGTTGTTTCACCTGAACCGATGATCTCAAATGTTGCAGTAACAAGAGCATATCTGCCTGTTGAGATATCATAAAGGTTAGTATCTGTACAGTTACCAAGGATTTCGCCTTCAACGCCCTCAGGCTTTGTGTTGTATACGCCGTTAGCTGCAACCTGTGGCATAAGGTTGAGACCTCTGCCTGAAGGCTTAGTGTTATCAGCATTGTTGAACTTGAGAACTGTTGGGTCATACTTTAATGACCACTGTGAGTTGAGCATATCCTTCTCAGACTGAATGAAGAATGTTACTGTTACATGAGTATCATCACTTGTAAACTTATGAGTCTGAGCAGGGAAGAAGTTTGAAGTAGCTGTTACTGTAAGACCTTCCTCTTCAGCTGTTGTTGGAGCTTCTGTTGTTGGTTCAACTGTTGTTGGCTCAACTGTTGTTGGTTCAACTGTTGTTTCAACAGCTTCTGTTGTTGTTGGTACTTCTGAAGCGTCAACAACATCAATCTTAAATGTTGCACCTGACTTTGAAGCGTAATCGAATGATGAAAGATCAAGTGTAAGAGTTACGTCAGCAAGTTCATAGTTAACATCAAAACTGATGTTCTCACCGTTATAAGTTGCTACGTTATCTACACCGGTTTCAGCAGTTACTGTAGGATCTGCACAACCCCAGTTATCTGTCCATGAGCCGTTAGCTGCAAACTTAAACTGGTAGCCTTCAAAAGCTTCAACGTCTTCAAAAGTAATCTGGTAAACGCCAGGTGTTACTTCTGTCATGAGGTTTGCATCAGCTGCAGGCTTCCAGTTTTCACCGTTAAGCCATGTGCCGTCACCGTTACCTACTGCACGCATTGCTTCGATATTGAGATCTGTTGGGATCTCTACACCGTCACCTGTTACAGTAATCTTTAAAGTTGATGGGTCGAATGTTACTGTTACATCACAAGCTGAAGTCACGTTGAATGTAACATTGTCGTTGCCGCCGTCAACGCCATACCAGTTTGAGCCGTTTTCAACGACTTTGAACTGATAACCATTGCCAACAGCTACATCGGTAAATACTAATTCGTATGTACCGTCTGCCTTTTCAGTCATAGTCTTTGTTGTGTCAGTTACGTCCCAACCATAGCCGGTAGAACCTTCGCCACAAAGGTCTGATGAACCTGCTACTACATATGTAGAGCCGTCAGCAGCTGAAACGCTGATAGCTGTTACTGATAATGAAGTAACAATGAGCATCAATGACAATAAAAGGCTAAGTGCTTTTTTGAACATTTTCTTTTCCTCCTTATAATAGTAATGCTTCTATAAGCAATATTATTATATAACAAGCAACCGCTAAAAGTCAATAAAAATTGACTCTTAACGGTTATTTTTTCAGCAAATATTGTTTTTTCGTTTACTTGCACAAAACAAGAAAACATTTTTTGTTATTTGTAACCATTGACATTATTAGACTGCCAGTTCCAAGAATCCCTGCACATATCCTCAAGGCTCTTTTCTGCGACCCAACCGAGCTTTTCTTTAGCTTTTGATGCGTCCGCATAACACTCTGCAATGTCTCCGGGTCTGCGTTCCTTGATAACATACGGGATATCAATGTTGTTTACCTTGATAAATGCCTTTACTATATCAAGTACGCTGTAGCCTGTACCTGTTCCGAGGTTGAATATCTCTGTTCCTTTGTGGTCTGCTGAATAGTCAAGTGCCTTAACATGTCCTTTCGCCAAATCAACAACGTGAATGTAATCTCTCACACCTGTACCATCGTGTGTCGGATAATCATCACCAAAAACTCCAAGCTTTTCAAGTCTGCCTGCCGCAACCTGTGTGATAAATGGCATAAGGTTGTTCGGAATACCGTTAGGGTCCTCACCGATTCTTCCGCTCTCATGTGCTCCGATTGGATTGAAATATCTCAAAAGCACGATTGACATTACAGGATTTGCCTTTGCTGTGTCTGAAAGAATCTGCTCCATCATCAGTTTTGTCCAACCATATGGATTTGTAGGAGAGCCTGTCGGCATTGTCTCTACAAGCGGAACAGTTTCAGGTGTTCCGTAAACAGTTGCAGATGAGCTGAAAATAAAGTTGTTTACACCGTACTTCTTCATTGCTTCGAGAAGTGTGAGAGTTGAGTCGATGTTGTTTCTGTAGTATTCAACAGGCTTTGCACAGCTTTCACCTACTGCCTTGAGGCCTGCAAAGTGAATTACAGCATCAATCTTATTTTCTGAAAATATTTTGTCAACCGCCTCTTTATCGCATACATCAGCTTCATAAAGCGGAATTTTTCTTCCTGTTATCTCTTCTACTCTTGCAACTGCCTCAGGACAGCTGTTTGAGTAGTTATCTGCGATTACTACATCGTGGCCTGCTTCGATAAGTTCTACGCAGGTATGTGTACCGATATAACCTGCACCGCCTGCAAGTAATACGTTCATTGTTTTCAATCCTTTCGTATACTATTTATATAGTGATTTTTATGCCTTCTCAGGTTCTGGATATGAAACACCGAATGTTTCTACTGTAACCTTCTTCATCACCTGTGCGTCGAGAGGCTTGTCAGCGTAGTCTGTATCACATTCTGCAATCTCATCAACTACATCCATACCCTCTGTCACCTTACCGAATGCAGCATACTGACCGTCAAGGTGAGGAGCATTCTTATGCATAATGAAGAACTGTGAGCCTGCTGAGTCAGGCATCATCGAACGAGCCATTGAAAGTACACCCGCTGTGTGCTTGAGGTCGTTCTTCACGCCGTTCATTGCAAATTCACCCTTGATTGAGTATCCCGGACCGCCACAACCTGTGCCGTCAGGACAACCGCCCTGAATCATAAATCCGTAGATTACTCTGTGGAATGTGAGTCCGTCATAGTATCCCTTATTTACAAGACTGATGAAGTTATTTACTGTATTAGGAGCAATTTCAGGATAAAGCTCTGCTTTGATTATCTTAGAATTCTCCATTTCAATTGTAACAACAGGATTATTTCCCATTTTTAACACCCTTTTCATTAATAATATATAGTATAGAATATTGTAAGCTATTTTTGCTGAAATAGCAAGTGTTTTTTAAACAGGCGCTATCTGCGGTATGAAATTTCTTAAAATTGAATACACAAACAAGAATCCGAGAAATATCCAGAGAAATTTGTAGTTGAGTATCAATGATTTGAATTTCTTTTCAAAAACAACCTTTAACACGGTTTCTATATATAGTATAACACCTGCCAGAAGTACTACTATTACCAATGCATTCTGTCTGAGTGCAAGAAGTATGTCACCCTCAAGCAATGCGTTTACTGCTCTTGTTTCTCCGCACCCTGCACAATAAATACCTGTGAATTTATAAAAAATACAGGGTGGCAAAGTTATATTTTTCGACACGAATAATGCTATAAAATATAAAATAGGCACCGACAGCAACGGAAGAACCACCACCAGCACCTTCTGATACGTCTTATATCTTTTCAAAATTTCCTCCGACTACAATTAGGCAGAAAGGTTTAAATAAAATAAACCTTTTATCCCCGACCATTTCTAAGCAGTTTCCTGTAACACAAAAACACGGGCGAACACACGTCCGCCCGTATTAAGTTATTGATTAGTAGTAATAGTTATAATAATCGTAAATTGATGATGAAGCTGTGCCAACAATAGCAAATACATAAATAATTACAAATATTATAGCTGCAATAGCTACGATTGATGTTATAATACCTGCAATTGCCATTCCTCTGCCGTTCTCGCCCTTCTTCATTGAAACGATACCGAGTACAAGACCGATTATTGCCGTAAAAATAGCAATATACCAGAAACAACAGATACATACTGAAACAATACCAAGTATCATTGATGCAATAGCCATACCCTTTTCACCGCTTGAGTTTGCATTGTATGGTGCATACTGGCTTGAATAAGGGTCACTGTACTGCTGTGGCTGAGCATACTGATTGTTGTAATCATACTGCTGAACAGGAACATTCTGATTAGAATAATTGTTCTGTCCGTATGTATTCTGATTAGAATAATTATTCTGCTGATTGTAAGGAGCATAACCCTGAGTCTGGCCATACTGATTTGAATAATCCTGAGGTTGCTGTGTGTACTGGTTTGTATAATCATGCGGTGAAGTATACTGACCGTTCTGATTATCGTTACCAAACTGATTCTGATTGTTGAAGTTCTCGTCCATAATACCCTCCATAATAAATTAAATTAATTATGCACTTAGATTATATAATATAGTGCAAAAATTGTCAAATAAATTATAAACATTTTTTATTCTATGCTCATTGTTGCGAATGCATTGAGGTCTGTGCCTGCAACGTTTCCGCTGAGATATTCGTAATAACCCTGTGAGCCTACCATTGCGGCATTATCTCCGCAAAGTGACTTTTCAGGCATATAGAGCTTATAAGCACGTTTTTTACATTCTTTTTCAAGTGTTGAACGCAGAAGTCTGTTTGCCGAAACACCTCCTGCAATTACGAGTTTATCGACCTTGTAATCCTCAGCCGCTTTGAGGAAATTAGTCACCAAACAATCTACTACCGCATATCTGAACGATGCACAGACATCGGCTTTGTTAAGCTCTTCCCCCTTTTGAGAGGCGTTGTGAATAAGATTTATGACAGCAGTTTTGAGTCCCGAAAAGCTAAAATCATAAGGTGCATCGTGAACAACGGGGCGTGGAAGTTTAAATGCAAGATGGTTGCCCTCTTCGGCTACCTTGTCAAGCTCAATTCCGCCAGGGTAGGACATTCCCATTGTTCTTGCTGCCTTGTCAAATGCTTCGCCTGCCGCATCGTCACGGGTTTTGCCGATAATTTTCATCTTTGTATAGTCCTCAACCATAACTATATGGCTGTGCCCTCCTGATACTACAAGGCAGAGAAACGGCGGTTTTAATTCCTGATTAGAAATATAATTTGATGCTATGTGCGAACGCAGATGATGCGTAGGCACAAGCGGAATTCCCGTCGAAAGCGAAAGTCCCTTTGCAAAATTCACACCAACCAAAAGTGCTCCTATAAGTCCCGGAGCATAGGTAACTGCAATTGCTTCAATATCTTCAAGAGTTACGTTTGCATCGTTAAGTGCCTGCTGTACTACAGGAACAATTGCCTCTGCGTGACGGCGTGACGCTATTTCAGGAACTACACCGCCGTACAGTTTATGCTCTTCAACCTGAGAAGCTACAACCGAGGATATTACGTTTCTTCCGTCCTCTACGACTGCCGCTGCTGTTTCATCACAAGATGATTCTATTGCAAGTATTTTCATAATCTGCTCCTTTATAAATTACACATCATTTCATAAATTTCAGGCATTGCCGAAATCACAAGAATCTATTCCCGATACGAACACCGCAATAAAAATTATGCTTCGTATCGGCAACAAATATTTTAGTTTATTAACAAACATAAATAGCCCTTATACTAACCTAAATCAAACTCAAATATTTTATAGTAATTTTCGGATATCTTTCCGCAATAAATCTTTTCAAAAATGAATTTTGTAAAACCTTTGAGATTTTCTTCACTGTGTTTAATCGAATATGTTCCTATATGTACAAGATTTTTGCTGAGTTTCTTAAAATCTTCGGGTTCGTCCATTCCCCATTTTACTGAAGCATTCATCTGTTTGACGGGATTTTTATACTTTGAAGCCTTTATCGCCTTTTTGGAATATGCATCAAACAGAATTTTAACTTTGCCGAATCTGTTGCTGAGACGTTCGACAATGTTCTTTATCTCATCTTCCGTCAGGTACATCGTAAGACCCTCTGCTATTATCAGAATTTCAGAAGTCGGCATTATTGCATCAATCCACGTCAGGTCGGTTACGGATTTTCCTATCATAGTGTATTTTTCGTTTTCAGAATAATAATTTCTTCTCAAACTGATTACACTTTCAAAATCCACATCGTACCACTTCTTATAACTCTGATTCACCCTCAATGTCCTCGAGTCCATTCCGCAGCCGAGGTGTACAATCACTGCCTCCGAATGGTTAACGATATAATCATTGCACATCTCGTCAATTATCATCGCTCTTGCAGACATATACATCGAAAGCCATTTGGATTGCCTGAGTTTTGAAAAATCATAATCTATGCTTCCGATAATTTCTTCAGCTTTTGTATCTTTAAGAAATAAATTATTTTTGCTCATCATCGCTTTTCCGTAAAGCGGAATAAACAATGTTTGGCTTTCGTTATTAAGGTTCATATTTTCCTCACAATTCATCAAAAGTATTTCGTCATCAGGATTGCATTTTCTTTTGGATCGGTATAGTAATCCTTACGCTCGCCTACTTTGATAAATCCGAACTTTGAGTAAAGCAAACGTGCAGGCTCATTGCTTTCTCTGACCTCAAGAGTTATAAAACTAAAGTTGTTCTTCTTACCATATGTTACAAGTTCATTTATAAGCGCAGTTGCAACGCCCTTTTTACGGCTGTTTTCCTTTACGGCAACATTGAATATGTAGCCTTCGTCAATCACAATGCTCATTCCTATGTAGCCGAGAACCTCGTCATTTTCAATTGCCACAAGAAAATGTGAGGTTTTGTTTCCGATTTCGCTTTCAAGGCTTTCCCTAGACCAAGGATGTGAAAAACATTCGGTTTCTATTATATATACTGCTTCAAGATGTACCTTAGT
>JBGUUJ010000167.1:0-3932 GCA_045133455.1 Ruminococcus sp. | reverse complement strand
CACACGCAAACTTTGTTCTCATTTCAGAGAACCACTTAATTCCATACTTTGGAAGAAAGAAGATTGGCAGTTTCACTGAGACCGACATACAAGAATTTATTTCTTACTTGTACAATAACGGTCGTCTTGATGATACCGGGGGCTTGACTGTAAAATCTATACGAGATGTAATACTTGTTTTACGGTTATCTCTCAATTATGCTTATAAAGAGCGAATTATTCCTTTGCTTAATTGGGATTTGATTGAGTATCCGAAAGATACAAGTATTAAGAAAGTTATATCTTTGTCAAAGGAACAGGAACTTGCGCTGATTCAATGCATTTATATGGATATGAATCGAAAAACAGCCGGCATCTTAATTGCATTATTCACAGGTTTGCGAATTGGTGAATTGTGCGGTATCCAGATGAAAGATATTTCTTTGCTTGACAAAACAATAACTGTTAATAAAACAGTGCAAAGAATCTACGATAAAAAGAAAGGAACTACATATCTGAATATAGGTCCGCCAAAGACAAAAACATCAGCAAGGGTAATTCCTATTCCGTCATTGTTAATGAATATTATCAAAAAATTTTATACCGAAAATCCAAATCACTATTTTTTAACAGGAAAGGTTAAACCTACCGAACCGAGAACCTACAGACAATTCTTTTCTCGATTCTTGAAACGAAAAGGTCTGCAACAGGTAAAATTTCATGAAATACGTCATACCTTTGCGGTCAGGGCGATAGAAATTCCGGAGTTTGATATCAAATCTCTTTCTGAAATTTTAGGACATAAAAATGTATCCTTTACGCTGAATGTTTACGGAAGTGCTAATATGCAGCAGAAAGTGAAATGTATGAATCTGCTAAATGATTTATTATGATTTTTGCTGGACTTCTGAAAACAGTTGTGATATTGTTGCTTGCTGAAAGGCGGTGCGACAATGAATACACTGGAAGATTTATATTACGGAAACTTATTCCCTCAAGAAAAATGTGCGAAGTTTGATGATGAGGTCAAGGAGCTATTGAAACTGCTCAACAGAAACGAAGAAAAGCTTACGGTAACTCTGACTGAGTCACAGAAAGAAACCTTCGAAAAATACAAGGACTGCAATCGTGAGATTTCTGAAATCTGTGAGCGTGAATCCTTTATTAAAGGATTCCAATTAGGAGCAAGGATAATAATTGAAGTGATAAGTTAAGAATAGAAATATTTACCAAATTATATTATACCCAAAAACAGACAGGAACACATCAAAGGTGGTGCTTCTGTCTGTTTGCTTTATTCTACATTTATTATTTTTGACGCTTGCTCAAATGAGATAATCCCATCCATACAATCGTTTCTGGCTTTGATAGCGTTGTTGTGCCAATCGCAATACTGAGTATAGGTCAGATCCTTTGCAGAAGGTTTCTTTTCCAAGCTTAACGCCCGTTCGTAACGCTTGTACATTCTCTGATTGACTTTGTCAAAGAGTATTTCTATATCGGACTTTGAGGAAAGTTTTGGTGCAAAAACTCTGCAAGTGGTTACTCCGTCACCGAGAGTGTTTCCGCAATACTTATTTTTCTTTTTGGTTTTAGTTTTGAAATATCTCCCACAAAGCCGGCATTTCGATATGTTCGGCTTTAGCCTTACAAAGTGCATCAGAAGAAATTTATAATAATCATCGGGATTTTGAAAACGATATTCCCTTTCAAAAGAGTTCTTCTTTTCGTTATAGCTATATTTTATATTGCAATCAAAATTGCTGAGAAAGCTAAAACTATCGTCAAGCTCCATATCAATACTCTCATTGATGCGATATAGAAATTTATTAACGGAGAAGTGTAGATTTGCAATATGAAGGATGGATGTCTTAAGTTCATCACTTGCGATAAAGCTTGGACATATATCTTTTCTTGTCCAATAATCGTTGACCAACTGAACTGTGTGATAGAAAGCATCAAAACCCACACAGTACTTCAGTTCCTTATTTGATGTGTACTGATTTTGAAAATCATCAGTTAATTCAGCGTTGCTCAGAAAACGCTGTAGCATAATTCCTGCAAAATCAAGAACTTCATCAACGGCAGTTGTATCAGGTAACTTTTCTGCGCTGCTGTCAGTGTGAAATATTCTTTTTAAATTTCCCTCATCATCTATACGAACCGATAAATATTTTCCTTGCAACACAATGAATCGTCCTTTTGTCAAAAAGTAAACATTTGCGTTTTTGTTAAAGTTTACTTTTTTATTTAAATATGATACTCGCTATTTTATCATTATATCATGTCGGTATAAAAATTCAAATTCTATACCAACGAAATTAAAACAAGGGAGGATTAAAAATGTTAAGAGAAAATGATTTGCTGAAAACTATTGACGGTGAAACGCTTTTGAATTCGCCGCTGAACTCACCTGAGTTTATTGTATCACACCTGATTCCGCAGGGAATACATTTGCTGGGTGGTTCACCAAAGATAGGAAAGTCGTGGCTTGTGCTTTGGATGTGTCTGCAAATTGCAAACGGTGAACCTATCTGGAATTATGAAACACGCAGGGGAACAGTTTTGTATCTTGCACTTGAGGACAGCTTTGAAAGACTGCAATCAAGACTCCTTGAAATCACGGACGAAGCTCCAAGCAATCTGCACTTTGCAATATTGTCAAAAAGTATTGACGACGGTTTGAACAGGCAGATAGAAAATTTTATTGATGAACATCCGGATACCGTTTTCATTGCGATTGATACTTTGCAGAGGATAAGGAACAATGATACAAAAAGCAATCCATACGCAAGTGATTATGACGACCTGACTTTTCTAAAAGAGATTGCAAACAAAAATCATATTGCAATTTTGCTTGTACATCATCTGAGAAAGCAGAGGGACGACGATCCTCTGAATATGCTTTCAGGTTCAACGGGTTTATCAGGAGCAGTAGATACTGTCTTTGTTTTGAGCAGACCAAAACGAACAGACAACCTCGCAACGCTGTATTGCTCCGGCAGAGATATTGAAACGATTGAAATACCGCTTGAGTTTTCTGAAAAGAGTTTCGTATGGTCAAAGCACAACGGAGAAGAAGCTCCTGTGAAAATGCTTGACGAGGTTGTAGTTGCCGTAGATAATTATTTGTCTTCTGCTGTTGAAAAATCATTTAAGGGAACAGCAACCGAGCTTGCAGAGCTTATCAAAGAAAGCGGCGGAACAGAAATAACACCGCCGATACTTTCTAAAAGACTTCTGAAATTTCATTGTCAGTTTTGCAGTCTGGGGTACAGCTGTAAATTCGGCAGAACTAATCAAGGGAGATTTATTAAAATTGAAAGGCTTGGTGACGGCAGTGACATTAGTGACGGTAAATACGATACAAAGCCAAGTGTCAATCCTTCCGTCACACTGTCACGCAAAGAGCCGTGTCAGCCAACGTGAGGAGATTTGTGCGATTATTTTGCCATGGGTGAGAAAAGTACCCGATTGCAAGCAAAAATCGAAATTCGGGCGAATTTACGGCAGAGAGAAAAACGGCTTTTTCAAGAAGAAACTCAAATTCCGCTCGTGATTTACTGGGTAGGTAGTTAAGCAGGAGAAAGCAAGGGGCACTGATGTATGCCCCTTGCGTACCACATCGGACGGCAGTGCCGACCGAAGATTTGGCTTGAACAAGCCGTTTTTCGATAAAACACAGTATCGTTTTATGGGAGTCAAAAGGTGATACTTTTGTGGGTCGTGATTTCGGGTTTGGTGTATCGGTGTATCACATAATCGAAAATAATCCGATAAACAAGCCGTTTTTTCAGGAGTCAGATAGTGTGTATCAGAATACTGGGAGGTGATTTACAATGGAAGATAAAAAACAGAGAATAAGCCTTTTTCTTGACAAGGATTTTGTGGTGAAGATGGATAAAGAAATCAAGTCGGCTGGCTTTAAATCAAGAAACGATTTCGTGGTCTAT